>NZ_FRAE01000028.1 GCF_900142235.1 Tepidibacter formicigenes DSM 15518
ATTTCTTTTACGTCCAAAATTAGAATAATATTTTTGATAAAAAGAAAGTGGGATGAAATCACTAATATCAAAAAAATGATTTAACATAGAAAGTAAATTGTATTGATTTTGATTAAAAAACTTTTCAAAATCAGAAGAAATATTAGAAAAGTTTAATTGTTTAGCTTGAACTGGCATAAGTTTTTCCTCCTTTTTTCATTTTGAGTTATACACATCTAGTTAATGTATATATACCCAAAATGGGGGAAACTTAGCCATTTCTATAAATTTAAATGTAGTATTTATGCGAGTTGTAGAGTTCTGCAACGAGCTAATATTAATTTAAAAAGGGGGATATATATGTATCTTGAGGATATAAAAATTACTTTTATGCAGTCTTGTATTGCAGATAGTAAAAAGATAAGGTTTAAAGCTAAATTTTCGAGAGATATTTCAGAGATACTTCCTTATTTAAACTCTGTTTTAAAGGATGCTATATACAATAAAAATGCTTTAAGTTTGACACTAAGAAAAGAATTTAGAATAATAACACTGCATAGTAATATGTTAGCTGTTTCTAAGGCTGTTAATGAAACAGATGCTTATGAAATCATAGATTTTATAAAGAAATTAATTAATAATACATATGAAAATAAAGAAAAAATAAATCCTTTATATGAAATGAGATCAAAACCAAGTGTTGTAGAAATTTATAATCATCTTCCAAAACTTAATTGTAAAAAATGTGGAGAAGCAACTTGTCTTGCATTTGCATCTAAGCTTTTAAGTGGAGAGCAGAATATAAAAAGATGTTTACATATATATGAATCTCATAATAAAGAAAGTTTAGACTGGATGAAAGATTTCTTACAAGTATTTGGATGTTAAAGTTTTAACTCTATTTAAGTATATAAAGTCCCTTATTGTTTTTTTGTATAAGACAATATTGGGGCTTTTGTTATACATTTTGCATAAAAAAGAAAAGATATTATTAATGCATAGTTAATATATATAAAATATAAATAATTTTATTAGGTGATATTATGAAAGGTTTAATATTAGAAGGTGGAGGCTCAAGAGGGTCATACCAAATAGGAGCATATAAAGCCTTAAAGGAACTTGGTATTGATTTTGATGGTTTGGCTGGAACATCTGTAGGAGCTCTAAATGGAGCATTCATTATTCAAGGTGAATTTAAAAAAGCAGAGGAGCTTTGGACTACAATAGAACCACAAATGGTTATGAATATAGATATGGAAGTTTTTGAAAAGATAAAAGATATAGATATAAATGTAAAAAACTTTAATGTAATATTAAAAATATTATCTAGTGCTTTAAATAGCAGAGGGCTTGATATATCTCCTTTAAAAAAAATATTAACAGAAAATATTGATGAATTGAAAATAAGAAATTCTAAAAAAGATTTTGGTATTGTTACAATATCTTTAAATGGATTTAAACCAGAAAGATTATTTTTAGAAGACATACCAGAAAATATGTTAGTTAATTATTTAATTGCAAGTGCAAGCTTGCCTATATTTAAACTAGAAAAAATAAATGGAAAATTATATCTAGATGGAGGTTTTTATGATAATTTACCTATAAGGCTTTTAAAGGACAAAGGGTATGATGAACTAATTGTAGTTAGACTTTACGGAATAGGAAGAAAAAGAAGAGTAAATACAAAAGGAATAAATATAACATATATAAATCCATCAGATAACCTAGGAGGGACATTAAATTTTACTAATAAACGTAGTGAGAAAAATATAAAAATGGGATATTATGATGCCTTAAAGACTTTTAAAAAATTTGAAGGAAATAAATACTATATAAAACCAAATGATTTATTTAATGAAGAATTTTTCTTTAATTTGATTTTAAAATTAAGTCCTAAGACTATATCAAAAATATCTTATAAACTTGGAATAAAAGGGGAAAACTATTTAAGATTGCTATTTGAAAAAATAATTCCAAAGCTAGGAGAATTATTAGAATTAAAAAAGGATTTTTCATATAAAGATTTAGTTATGGAAATTTATGAAAGACAAATGATGGAACTAGAGATGGAAAGATTAAAAGCTTATGAATACAAAAATATATTTTATACAGTTAATAAATACTGTAGATTTGATGAAGTAAAAGATATTGGGATATTAGAAAGTAATTTAAAAATGATAAAACCTGTAAAGGAAAAGCTACTAAAAAGTATTATGGCAGATATTATATTAGATATAAGAAGTAAAAATATTTAGATAATAGATTTGCTTTTTTTGAAGGTCGTCTCTTGACAAAAAAAATAATATTTTGTAAAATTATATTGGAAAATTGATAACATTTTCCCTGGAGGATAGGATGAGTAGATATATAGTAAAAAGAGTTTTAAGTAATAATGCTATTCTTGTTAGTGAAAGTGAAAAAGAATATATTTTACTAGGAAAAGGAGTAGGGTTTTCTAAGAAAAAAGGAATGGTATTAGAAAATATTGAAAATGTAGAAAATACTTTTGTGTCTTTGGCTGGTGTAGATAAAGATCAATACGAAGATTTATTATCTCAAGTTGATGATGAAATAGTAGCTATATCTGAAGAGATAATATATATGGCATCTAAGGAATTAGGTGAAGAATTAAATCCTCATATACACATTGGTCTTATTGATCATATAAATTTTGCAATTAAAAGACTTAAAGAAGGAATAGAAATAGTAAATCCTTTTTTAATGGAAACTAAACTTATGTACCCTAAAGAGTATTCGATATCAGAAAAGGGAGTAAATATTTTAAAAAAAAGATTAGGAATACAGATACCAGATGCAGAAATTGGATTTATAGCATTTCATATTCATGGAGGAAGAATTAATAAAAGCAGAAGTGGGGCACTTAAGAATACAAAGCTAGTAAATTTAATAGTTAAATATATTGAAGATAGGCTAAAAATAAACTTAAGTAAAGATTCTTTAGATTATAACAGGTTTATAGCGCATTTAATGGGAGTTTTAGACAGAGTAAAAAACAAGAAATATTTAAAAAATGTATTACTGCCAAAGTTGAAAGAAGAATTTGCTTTTGAGTATAAGATAGCTTATGATATTTCAAAGATAATTCAAAATGAATTGAAATTAAAAGTGCCTGAAGATGAAGTAGGATATATAACCCTTCATATATACAAACTAAATAATTCAAGTAAAAAAATCTAGATAGGCGTGTTACTGATATTATCAGGCATGAGCCGAAGGTTTTTTAGAAGGATATTTGTATCTATTTTTATATACAATATTCTTATAACCTTTGGTTCATGCCTTTTTTATAATATCGTATAAATCTTATTAAGTTATAGTATATTATAGGTAATTTAATTTAAAAATAATTATATAAAATAAATAAAGGAGAGGATTAAAAATGGAAAAAAGAGTAATAATCAAAAATGAAAGTGGAATTCATGCTAGACCAGCAGGAGTATTTGTTAAAAAGGCTTCTGAATTTAAATCTCAAGTTGAAATAGAATTTAATGGGAAAAAAGTAAATGCTAAATCTATAATGGGAATAATGAGCTTAGGTCTTTCTAAGGGAAATGAAATAAATATAATAGCTAATGGAGAAGATGCACAAGAAGCAGTAAATGAATTAGCAGCTCTTATTGAAAGTGGATTTGGTGAAATATAAAAGTATTTATGTGAAATTTAAGCTTCGGGTATATTGCCCGAAGCATTTATAATTAAAATTTGAAAAACGTTTGGAAGAAATATTTTGTTCGTTGAAGAAAGGAGAAATTATTATGTTTAAAGGAACAAATGCATCCCCTGGTATTGCTTTGGGAAAAGCATTAGTATTAGAACACAGTGAACTTAATATAGAAAAGAAAAATATAGATAATATTGATGCGGAAGAAAATAAATTTTTAGATGCGATAAAAAAATCTAAAGAAGAGTTAACAAAAATTAAAGAAAAAGCATTAAAAGAACTTGGGGAAGATAAAGCTCAAATATTTGAATCTCATATAATGGTACTTGAAGATCCAGAACTTATAGATTCTACAGTGAATAAAATAAAAGAAGAAAAAGTAAATGCAGAATATGCTTTTAGCCAAATTAGAGATATGTTTGTTGGTATATTTGAAGCCATGGATAATGAATATATGAGAGAAAGAGCGGCTGATATAAAGGATGTATCAAATAGAGTTTTAAGAAATATTTTAGGAATGAAATTTATTGACCTAGCTTCTCTTGAAGAAGAAGTAATATTAGTAGCTCATGACTTAACTCCATCAGATACAGCTACTATGAACAAAGAAAAGGTTTTAGGATTTTTAACTAATATAGGAGGAAGAACTTCTCATACTGCTATAATGGCTAGAACTCTAGAAATACCAGCAG
Organism: Tepidibacter formicigenes DSM 15518; assembly: GCF_900142235.1. GTDB lineage: Bacteria > Bacillota > Clostridia > Peptostreptococcales > Peptostreptococcaceae > Tepidibacter > Tepidibacter formicigenes. Next base: position 4,354 of record NZ_FRAE01000028.1, read on the forward strand.
TAGTAGGTCTTAAAGATATAACTGAAAAAGTTAAAGATGGAGATTTTATAATATTCAATGGAGAAACTGGAGATGTTATATTAAATCCAGATAATAGTACAATAGAAGAATATAAAAAGTTAAAAGAAAATTTTGAAAGAGAAAGAAAAGAACTTGAAAACTTAAAAGGAAAAGAAAGTAAAACTATAGATGGAAGACATGTAGAACTTGCAGGAAATATTGGAACTCCAAAAGATATAGAAGGACTTATAAAAAATGATGCTGAAGGTGTTGGACTTTATAGAACGGAGTTTTTATACATGGATAGAAATGACTTCCCAAGTGAAGAAGAACAGTTTGAGTCATATAAAGCAGTACTTGAAGCAATGAATCCAAAGCCTATAGTAATAAGAACATTAGATATAGGTGGAGATAAAGAGCTTTCATATCTTGAAATGGATAAAGAAATGAATCCTTTCTTAGGATATAGAGCTATAAGACTTTGTCTTGATAGAAAAGATATATTTAAAACACAGCTTAGAGCACTTTTAAGAGCTAGTGTATATGGAAACTTAAGAATAATGTTCCCTATGATATCTTCTCTTGAAGAATTACTTGCAGCTAAAGAAGTTCTTGAAGAGGTAAAAAATGATTTAGATCAAGAAAATATTCCTTACTCAAAAGACATAGAAGTTGGTATGATGATAGAAGTACCATCAGCAGCTTTAATATCAGATATTCTTGCTAAACATGTAGACTTCTTCAGCATAGGAACAAATGACTTAATACAATATACTACTGCGGTAGACAGAATGAATGAGAAAATACACTACCTATACAACCAATTCAATCCTGCTGTACTTAGACTTATAAAAATGGTTATAGATAATGGTCATAAAGAAGGAAAATGGGTAGGAATGTGTGGAGAAGCTGCTGGAGATAAAAGAATGATTCCAATACTTCTTGGAATGGGACTTGATGAATTTAGTATGAGTCCAATATCTATACTTCCAGCTAGAAAGCTTATAAATTCACTAAAGCATGAAGATATGAAGCAATTAGCAGATAAAGTTTTAAATTTAGGGACAGCTAAAGAAATAGAAGAATATATTGAAAAAACTTTTGCTTAATTAAATAAAAATAAAAAAAGTCTCATGTTGTTTATTACACTAAAAACAATATGGGACTTTTTTGTTGTGATATAATAGGGATTGATATAAGTGTTTGTTTGGTGGTGATTAAATGAATAATTTTTTATATATGGGATGTTCAGTTAGCGGAAAAACTAATATATTAAAAGAAAAATATGAAAATTTTATAAAAAGAGAAATATCAGAAAATCAAATATTAGTATTTATAAATAGTAAATCTCAAAGTTCTAAATGGAGGGATATAGAAACTAATACTTTTTATAAAATAATTAGAAATCATATTATTTTATTTTGGCCTTTAATAAAAGAAAAAATAAAAACGAATAATATGATTCCTAAATTTTTAGACATAGAAATTAGTGAATATTTATTAAATAAGCTAGTAGATAAATATAGAGAAAATGGCAGGTTTTTAGATATTAATATACCTAATTCTGTGCTATCCTCGGACATATTAAATAATATATCTAAGTTATCTTTAAACTGTATAGAGTTTAATGAAATTGATAAATACTTAAATAAATTTTTAGAAATAGAAGATTTATTAGCTAAAGATAATATATTAGCAATGAAAGATATTATAAATGTTTTTGTAAGAAAAAATATATCTGAAGGGGTACTTAACTTTAGTTTAGGATGTTATTTATATGATAAATATATACTAAACCATCCATTGTATGAGAAGTATTTAAAGAATAATATAAGATATTTAATAGTTGATGATATTCAAGAAAAATCTTTTCTAGAAATAAAGTTTATAGAAAAATTATTAAATATAGTCGATGAATCTCATTTAGCTTATAATACAGATGGTTCTGTAACGAGAATTTTAGGAGCTGATGAAGTCTCTGTTAAAGAAATAATATTTCCAAAATGCAATTTGATAAAGCTTAATCAAAAAGAATTTATAAAAAAAGATAAAGTAATTATTAAAAATAGTTCTTTAAGAAGTGAAATGATTATTAATATAGCAGATGAAGTAAATAATCTTGTAAAAAAAGGATATGAACCAGATGAAATAGATATTATAGGTTCATTTGTAGATTCTATTTTAGAAAATAGATTAAAGAAAGAATTGTCAAATAAAGGTTTAAAACTTAAAGTTATGACAAGAAGTGGTGCTTTAACAGATAATCCATTTATAAATAGTCTAATAACCATAAGCCTTTTAGTTAATAATTCATGGAATATAATACCTAATAAAGATTCTATTGCTAAGACACTTTCTTTGGTTTTAGGTATAGATATGATAAGATCAAGGTATTTAACTTCACAAATAACTAAAAAAGAACCTTATGAGCTTCCAAGTATTGATGAATTACCTTGTGAAACTATAGGAGATATTTATCTACAAAAATATAAAAGATTAAGAAGTTGGATTTATGAAAATAGAGAAATTAAAGTAGATGTAGATATATTTTTAAAAAAATTGTTTTTAGATATACTACTTCCTTTAGAAGCTTCTAAAGAAAATTTAACAGCTTGTAATTATTTAATTAATCTTGCTAAAGAATTTTTAGATTATGCAATTGAGAATAACAAGTTTAAAAAAGACAGAAATAAAATGTTTATAGATATGGTATTGAGAGGAATTAGAGTATCTAATACTGGTAATGATGAAGAAGATAATGTTATAAGGCTTTGGACAACATATTCTTATTTACTTGGCTCAAAAGAAAGTAAAATTCAGATTTGGACAGATGCAAGCTCTAGTATTTGGCATCAAATAGGAATAAAAAAATATTACAATCCTTTTATATTTTTAAAAGAAAATAAAGATAAAACTTGGGAATACGAATATGAAAATAAATACAAAGTTCTACAAACTAACAGTATAATAAGTCGGCTTCTTAGAAAATCATCTCATACTGTATATATTTTTAAAAGTGAATTTAATTCTAATGGATATGAACAAAAGGGAGAACTTTTAGAGTATTTAGGTGAAATTTTAAAAGGAGAAAATTAATATGAAGTGGAGAGAAGGACAGATTGAGGTAATGAATTATGAAAAAGGAATTTTAGCAGTACCTTCGGTTCCAGGTGCTGGCAAAACTACTGTAATTACCTCAAAAACTGTAGATTTAATAACAAAAGGATTAAACAAAAACGGAAAAATATTAATAGTTACTTTTACTAATAGTGCAGTATCTAACTTTAAAAATAAATTAAAAAAATTACTTAAAGAAAAGGGGATGGATAGTAATTATGGATGGGAGTGTAAAACTCTTCACTCTCTAGCAAATTCTATAATAAGGGAAAGTCCTAAGGATGCCTATTTAGATGAAGAGTTTGAAGTTATAGATGATATTGAAGCTACGGATATCATTAGAAATCATTCCTTTGAATTTTTTAAAAGATATAGACATATATTTATAAGATATTTAAATACTCAAAAAAACAACAGCCAAGAATATATAGAAAAGATAGAAAAAAAGTGGAATGATAAATTTTTATCTATAGCAAGAAATATAATAAGTTATCTAAAATCTAAAGGTATAAGATATGTACAAGCACAAGAAATATTAAAAAAATATAATCAAATGGATGACCTTTTGAAGATAATTTTTAATATATATATTTTTTATGAAAAGGAGCTTATAAAAAAAGGAAAAGTAGATTATGATGATATAATAATCAGGGCTTTAAACCTTCTTGAAAGTAGAAGTGACATATTAGAAAGTCTCCAAGATAGATATACATATATATTTGAGGATGAGGCTCAAGATTCATCCCCTATGCAGGAAAGAATATTATTTTTATTATCTCAAAAGCATAAAAATTTGGCTAGAGTAGGGGACCCTAATCAGGCTATAATGTCTACCTTTACAAATTCAGATTATAAACTTTTTAGAAAATTTTGTGAAAGAGAAGATGTTAAAAAAATAGTTATACCTGTATCTAGTAGAAATACTAAAAATATATTAGGTTTAGCAAATTATTTAGTTAAGTGGAGTAATAGTAATAAAAGGGGTTTAAGCAAAGAAGAAGTTTTGGTAGAACAGTATATAAAGCCTGTTGATAAGGATGACCCTTATCAAAATCCAATAGTTAATGATATTGGTATATATGTTAAATCTTGTGATAATGAAGAAATGGAAATGAAGCAAGTAGTAGGGGATATTAAGAAATCTATAAAAAAATATCCTAATAAAACAATGGCTCTCTTACTTAGATATAATTTTAAAATAGATAAGTATATAAATTTTTTAGAAAAAGAAAACATACCATATCAAGTTATTGATAGATATAGAGGAGAATCTGCACAGGTAATAGAGAAAATAGGGAAAATAGTAGATTTTATATCAAATCCTGATGAGAACAAATTAACAGACTTATTAAATTTATTTTATGATAATGAGATACAAGAAGATGAGATGAAAGAACTAAATAAATATAGTGTAGAAGAAATATTTTTTCCTCAAACTTATAAAGGAATAGATTCTTTAAATATAAATGAAGATTTAAAAGAAATACTAAATAATATAAAGAATTTATTTGAATATTCAACTCAAAAAATAGATAAATTTTTAGTTCAAATAGGAGAAGAATTTAATTTTAATTTAGAGGAGCTTACAATATTAGACTATATATCTACTGTTTGTAATAAAATGTTTTTTGAAAATCCTCATTTTACTTTAGAAAATTTGGCTTATGAGCTTTTGAAAAATAAAAATTCTTTTAATTATTTTGCATCTATTGTTTTTGAAAATAAAGGATATGAACCTAAAAAAGGCTGTGTTACAATTACTACTTGTCACAAAGCTAAAGGTCTTGAGTGGGATATAGTATTTTTACCTCATATGACTTATTCAGATTATCCAGGAAGATTTCAAGATAAATTTATAGGAGAATTATATTATTTAAAGGATGAATACAAAAATATAGAAACATTATATAAATCAACAATAGATTATCTAATAGAAAATAAAAAAATAGAAAACAGTACGAATAAAATGAAAAGAGAAATATTATCAGAAACATTAAAGCTTGTATATGTAGCTTTTACAAGAGCTAAAGAGAGATTGTTTGTATTTACAAATGGAAAAGAATATAATAAATCTGTTTATTACAAAGTAGTAGAAGATTTTTTAAGAGGAGTAAATTAAGATGGATAATTTAAAGAACATGTATTTTAGTCAGTCTTGTATGGACATATATAATACTTGTAAACTAAAGTTTAAGAAAATATATTTAGATAACATAAGTTGGTCAGGGGATAATAATAATTTTGGAAGTAAATTTCACCTTTTAGCACAAAGATACTATATAGGAATTGATGAACCTTTGGATGAAAATTACGAAGAATATAAACTTTTACAAAATTTAAAGAAATTTTTAAAAAGAGAAAAAAATATGTATCCTGAGTATATAATAAAATATAAAGAAGATGGTTTAAGACTTTTAGCTAAGGTAGATTTATTGAAAATAGAGAGAGATAAAATAATAATATATGATTGGAAGACAAATAAGTCAAAATTAGATAAATATGAAAATTCTTATCAGACAAAAATTTATTTGCATAATGCAACTGAACAATTTAAAATACATCCCCAAAATATTAAATTAATTTATTATAATCCAAGATTAGATAAATCTTTAGAAATTTATTATAATGAATATAAGCATAAAGAATACAAATTAGAGCTAAAGAATAAGGTAATAGAAATAATTAATGAGAAAAACTTTGATGAAGAGTTAGGGAAGCATTGTAATTTTTGTCAGTTTAATTCAATATGTAATAAAAAATGGGTTAATATAGACTCTCTACTAGATTAGTAGAGAGTTTCATATATAGGACCTTTTTTTGTAAGAGTACTTTTTATTAAATTTATTTTATCGACTTTAAAGCTTAAATCTTTTATTTCTATGCTATTTATTATCCTAAGGCTTAGATTATCTAATTTTATTTTTCTAGCAAGAGTTATATGAGGTTTAAACTTTTTTGTTTCTTTTTGAAAACCTAAATTAAATAAATCATTATTTAGATTAACTGAATGAAGTTTTAATTTTTCTGTATCACCACAAAAACCTATCCATAGGATAGCTTGATTATTTCTTTTAAAGTATGATATTTTATCAATTTTTAAATTTACATTTAGTTTTTTATAATTAGTCAATATTTTTTTTATATCTTCTATTTTACTTTCCTCTGTTTCTCCTAAAAATTTTAGTGTAAGATGTATATTTTCTTTTTTGGTATAGCTTCCTATTATTCCTTTTGATATAAGGTGTTCTTCAATGCTATAGATATACTCAATTATTTCTTTTGGTGGATAAATTCCTATAAACAATCTCATTAAAATCTCTCCTTTTTTAAATTTTATCATAAAAAAATTCCCTAAATGGTTATTTTATTCTTTTTCATATATTATAATTGTTTATATAAACAATTATAATATATGAAAAAGGATGATTTTTTATGAAAAAATTGAAATATGCTTTATCCTTCTTTAAAAGAATAAATGTATTATCTAAATTTATAACAGACAATAGAGTGTCAAATCTAAAAAAACTTAAAGTAATAGGAGCTTTACTTTTTGGATTTATATATTTCTTATCTCCTATAGATATAATTCCAGAAGTAGTCCTAGGGCTGGGACTTATAGATGATGGAGTTATACTTTTGTATTTGCTTACTACAATAAATGAAGAGTTAGATATTTATGAAAAAATTAATAAAACCTCTAATCAAAATTATAATGAAATATTAGAAAATGTAGATTATAAAATAAAAGATGAAAGCTAAGAGAAAAATTTCTCTTGGCTTTTCTTTTAGGGTAAATATATATCAGAGAATAATATACGAATATTATCTTAGTTAAACAAAATAATATTCACACAAGTACCTTGGTATGATATAATATGTATGAATAAAATAAGTAGAGGTGGGAATTATGTATAAAGTTACGGATGTTTTAATAAAAGAAGAAGATATAAAAAATAAAGTTTATGAATTAGCTAAAATAATAGAAAATGATTATAAAGGTGAAGAAATTTTACTTGTAGGAGTTTTAAAAGGTGCTTGTGTATTTATTTCTGATCTTATGAGAAATATAGATTTAGATGTATCTCTAGATTTTATGGCAGTTTCAAGCTATGGGATGTCAACTAAAAGTTCGGGTGTAGTAAAAATTTTAAAGGATTTAGATACGGAAATAGAGAATAAAAATGTATTAATCGTTGAAGATATAATAGATACAGGTCTTACATTGAAATACTTATGTGAAAATCTAAAGTCAAGAAATCCTAAATCATTAAAAATATGTACATTATTAGATAAACCTGAAAGAAGAAAATGTGATATAAAAGTTGATTATACAGGATTTGAAATACCAGATAAGTTTATAGTTGGATATGGAATAGATTGTGGTGAAAAATTTAGGAATTTACCTTATATAGGAATAGTAGGAGAGTAATTCTCCTACTATTTATTTTTGATTTATTAATTTTTTCTATAGTTGAATTTGCTATATAGATATTTCTTATACTTGAAGGTTTTTAAAAAAAAATATCAAAATATGTAAAATGTGTATTTAATTAAAAACAAATTCTGTTAGGAGGAAATGATATGGCAGATTATAGAAAAATGTGGGAAGAATTAGATATGGACTTAGAAAAGCATGATGGACTTTGTGAAGTATTACCAATGTTCTATGATGAAGTTTATCTTTCTCAAGAAAATAGACCAGAAAATATAAACTATTATAATTTTGTGATATCTGAAGTCCATGGCCTTAGAATAAAGGAATTACAAGATTCAAAACAAGAAGGTAAAAAAGTAATAGGATCTTTTTGTGTATACGTTCCAGATGAAATAACATTATCACTTGACTCTATACCTGTTGGAATTTGTTCAGGGTCACAATTTTGGGTACCAGATGGAGAAAAATTACTTCCAAGAAACACATGTCCACTTATTAAAGCGTCTATTGGAGCGAAACTGAGTAAAACATGTCCATATTTTCAATCGTGTGATATGGTAGTTGGAGAAACTACTTGTGATGGAAAGAAAAAGGCGTGGGAAATATTGGGGGATTATATGGATGTACATGTTATGGATTTACCTCAAATGAAGAGAGAAAAAGATAAAATTCACTGGATAGATGAAATAAGAATATATAAAGAATTATTGGAAGAAAAAACAGGAAGAAAGCTTACATTTGAAGATTTAAAAGAAAAAATAGAATTAGTTAATGAAAAAAGAAGAATTTTAAAAAGGTTATATGATTTTAGAAAATATGATCCCGTTCCTATAAGTGGTAAAGACGCACTACTTGTGTCTCAAATTGCTTTTTATGATGATATAAATAGATTTATAGAAATGACAAATAAGTTATGTGATGAATTAGAAGAAAGAGTAAAAAATGAAGAAGGAGTGTTTGAAAAAAATGCTCCAAGAATTATGATTACAGGAACTCCAATGTCTATACCAAACTGGAAAATGCATCATATAGTTGAAACAAGCGGAGGAGTAGTAGTTTGTGAAGAAACTTGCACTGGAACTAGATATTTTGAAAATGAAGTAAGTGAAAATGCGAATACTATTGAGGAGCAGTTTGAAAATTTAGCTAATAGATATCTAGGAATTAACTGTGCCTGCTTTACTCCTAATAAAGGAAGAATAAAAGATATATTAAAATATGTAGAAGAATATAAAGTTGATGCAGTTATTTACAATTCTCTTCAATTCTGTTCTACATATGCAATAGAATATAAGAGTGTAGAAAAGGCTTTAAAAGAAAAGGGAATACCAGTAATAATGATAGAGACAGATTATAGTGATGAAGATACAGGACAAATAAAAACAAGAGTTGAAGCATTAATTGAAATTGTAAAAGAAAAAAAGGGTGTCACTGCATGATAAAATATTATATTTTGTTTGATTCTCATAATGATGGACTTTCTTTTGAAAAAGCTTTAAAAAATAATAATTTAAAGTATACAATAGTTCCAACTCCTAGAATTTTAAGTAAATGCTGCGGAATATCTATAATGCTAAAAGAAGAAGTAGTGAATAAAGTTAAAGATTTAGTAAACAAAAGTAAAATAAAATATGAAGGATTATACAAAGTAAATAAAGAAACAAAAGAATATGAAAGAGTATTTTAATGAGGAGTGTTTTAATTGTATAGTATAGGAGTAGATATAGGATCTGTTGCAACTAAAATAGTAATTATGAAAAATAAAGAAATATTTGACTGTAAAGTATCTCCTAGTGGATGGAGTCCAAAGGAAACTTGTGAAAGATTAATAGATGAGATTATTAATAGAAATAATATAGAAAAAGACGAAATAAAATCCATAGTTGCAACAGGATATGGAAGGATTGCACTTGATTTTGCAGATAAAAAGGTTACTGAAATTACTTGCCATGGCAAAGGGGCTAAATTTCTGAATAGTAATATTAAAGCTATTATAGATATTGGAGGTCAAGATAGTAAAGTTATCACTTTAGATGAAGAAGGAAGAGTTTTGGATTTTATAATGAATGATAAATGTGCTGCAGGTACGGGAAGGTTTTTAGAAATTATATGTACTGCCATGGGAATAGATATAAAAGAATTATCAAGTATGGCTTACAAAGGAAAACCCATAAAAATAAATAGTATGTGCACTGTTTTTGCAGAATCAGAAATCATAAGTTTAAAATCTAAAGGAGCTAAAAAAGAAGATATAGCAGCAGGACTGATACATTCTGTTGTAGATAGAGTAAGTGCACTTTCTTCAAAAATGGTATTAAATGAAGAAATATTTTTTTCAGGAGGATTGTGTACTAACGAATATTTAAAAGATATACTTGAGAAAAAAATCAATAAAAAAATTAGTACAAGTGAATATGCACAGTTTGCAGGAGCAATTGGTGCAGCACTTTTAGGATAAATAAGAACAAGATTAATCTTGTTCTTATTTTATTTTTCAGTTATTATTTTAAAGTATAATTAATAAATAATATTAAACCTAAGGAGGTAAAATTATTGTCAGATAAAAAAGTAGTTGTAATTGGAGGTGGTGCTGCAGGGATGCTTGCAGCAGCAACAGCAGGAAGTAGAGGAATAGATGTTATTTTAATTGAGAAAAATGAAATACTAGGAAAGAAGCTTTTAATAACAGGAAAAGGTAGATGTAATATTACAAATGATTGTGATATAGAAGAACTTATTGAAAATGTGCCTGTAAATGGTAAATTTTTATATAGTGCATTTTATACTTTTACTAATATAGATGTTATAAACTTATTTAATAAGTTAGGAATAAAGACTAAAGTTGAAAGAGGACAAAGAGTATTTCCTGTATCAGATAAATCAATAGATGTAGTAAAAGCACTTGAAAAATACATGAAACAAAATAATGTAAAAGTAGTAAAAGGTGAGGTTACTAAAGTTGTATCAAAAGATAGTACTATTTCCAATGTTATACTAAAAGATGGAAGAACATTTAAATGTGATAGTGTAATAGTTGCAACAGGAGGGGCTTCTTATCCGCAAACTGGGTCTACTGGAGATGGGTATAAATTTGCTAAAGAAAATGGACATAAAGTAACAAAAATAATGCCTTCTTTAGTTCCATTGGAAGTTAAAGAAAAATGGATTTCAAGTCTTCGTGGACTTACACTTAGAAACGTCTCTATTAAAGTTTTAAATAAAGATAACAAAAAAATATATGATGATTTTGGAGAAATGAATTTTATAAATTCTGGGGTAGGAGGACCTATAATATTATCTGCAAGTTCTTACATGGGGGATATTGAAAAGGAAAAATATAAGATTATTATAGATTTAAAACCAGCACTTTCTGAAGAAAAATTAGATAAAAGAATACAAAGAGATTTTAATAAATATTCTACTAAGTATTTTTTAGATTCATTAAAGGATTTACTGCCTAAAAAGCTAATTCCTGTTATTATTGAATTATCAAAAATTTCACCTAATAAGGTTGTAAATCAGATATCAAAAGAAGAACGTAAAAACTTAGTAAAATTATTTAAAAATATTACATTAGAGGTAAAAAAATATAGACCAATAAAAGAAGCTATAGTTACATCAGGTGGAGTTAAAATAGACGAGATAAATCCTAGTACTATGGAATCTAAAATAGTAAAAGGTCTTTTCTTTGCTGGAGAAGTTATAGATGTAGATGCATATACTGGTGGTTTTAATCTACAAATAGCATTTTCAACAGGTTATTTAGCAGGAATGAATTGTTAAAAATCAAATATAAGATAAATAAAGAAGGGGTGGATAGATATGAAAGCTGAGATATTATGTGTTGGTACAGAGTTACTACTTGGGGATATTGTAAATACAAATGCTCAGTTTCTTGCAAAAGAGCTAGCTGACTTAGGTATATTTGTATACTATCAATCTGTAGTAGGAGATAATTCAGATAAACTTAAAAAGTCACTTGAAATTGCTTTTTCAAGAGCTGACTTAGTAATTACAACTGGAGGGCTAGGACCCACTAAAGATGATCTTACAAAGGAAGTTGCTGCAAATTATTTTAATAAAGAGCTTATCTTAGATGAAAAATCACTTAATAAAATAAAAGAATATTTTGAGTGTCAAAAGAGAAAAATGGTAGAGGGAAATAAAAAACAAGCATATTTTCCAAAAGGATCTATTATTTTACCTAATGATTGGGGAACAGCTCCAGGATGCATTATAGAGGAAAATAAAAAAACATTAATTTTATTACCAGGGCCACCAAGAGAAATGACTAATATGTTCAAATACTATGTAATACCTTATTTAAACAAATATCAAGATGGAGTATTAATATCTAAAGTACTTAGAATATGTGGAATTGGAGAAAGTCATATGGAGGATATAATTAGCGATATTATAAAAAATCAAATAAATCCAACTATTGCTCCATATGCAAAACAAGGAGAGGTTACACTTAGAATTACAGCAAGAGCAAATTCAAAAGAAGAAGCTGAAAATATCATAGCTCCAATTAAGAATGAAATCTATTCAAGACTTTCAGAATATATTTATGGAGAAGGAGATACTTCTCTTGAAGAAGAAGTTGCAAAATTGCTTATAAATAAAAAACTTACAATAGCAACAGCAGAGTCATGCACAGGAGGACTTATAGCATCAAAACTTATAAACTATCCAGGAGTTTCATCTGTGTTTATGGAGGGAATGGTTACTTACAGTAATGAATCTAAGATGAAAAGACTTAATGTAAAAAAAGAAACACTACAAAAATATGGAGCTGTTAGTGAAGAAACTGCAATAGAAATGGCTATGGGAATTGCAAAAGAGGTAGGAACAAATATAGGATTATCAGTTACAGGAATTGCAGGACCAGGTGGTGCAAGTGAAGAAAAACCTGTAGGATTAGTTTTTATAGGACTTTATATAAATGGAAAAATAAAAACTAAAAAGCTAAACTTAAAAGGAAGTAGAGATAGAATAAGAAATATTACAGCTATAAGAGCATTAGATTTTTTAAGAAAAGAAATTCTAGAAAATACCATACATTAAATTCAAAATTCTTCACACAATAATAACAAGTAATAAATAAAATATAAAGTGAGGGATTTATATGGCTAAGAATAACAATAAAAAAGCGGTTCCTGAAGCAAGAGCTGCATTAAATCAAATGAAATTAGAAACTGCTAATGAATTAGGATTATCTAATTATCAAAATATGGATAAAGGAAATTTAACAGCTAGACAAAATGGTTATGTAGGTGGAAATATGACTAAAAAGCTAGTTGAAATGGCTGAACAACAAATGTCTGGAAAGCAACAATAATATAAAAAGGAGGCAAAGGTATAATCACCTTTGCCTTTTAATTATTTAAGATAATATACCAATGAAATTTAAAAAGCAATAGTGAATATTTTTTTAAATTTAGTCAACAATAGATTTGAAAAATACTTTAAGGAGTGATTAATTATGGAACAAAATCCAAATTTTGAAATGATTAAAGAGAGATTCAAAAATGCTACACTAGATGAGAAAATAGAGATATATACAACTACATCAGGTCTTTCTGTAGAACAGTTTAAAGAATTGCTTAAATATTTCCCTATACAATATTTAGATAAACTAGAAAAAGCCATGGCTTAAAATATAAATGGATTAAAATGAAAAAAGCTATATATTATTCATTTGGCTTTTTATTATTTTTAATAATACTTTTAAATACAGCTCAGTTTTATTCACTCAATAATTTTTTTTATTTTTCTGAATACGATAAAAATAATGTCTATAAGAATGTAAAATACAGTAAAGAAGATATAAAAAACATAACATATAATTTAACTAATTATTTAAGCAATTCTGATAAAAAATTAGATTACAAAAAAGTTTTTGGAATTAAAGAAATAAAACATATGAAAGATGTAAAAATTTTATTTAATCTAGGATTAACAATTAAAAATTTAATAACAGTAGTTGTTATAACAATTGTAATTTTAAGTTTTAAGGATTACAAGAATTTACTTTATTTTACAAATAAAAGTCTTATAATAGTAAATATATTTTTTCTATTTATCTGCTCTTTAATTTCATTAAGTTATTACAATTCATTTACTTTATTTCATAAAATATTTTTTAGCAACGATTTATGGCTTTTAAATCCAAAAGAAAGCATAATAATAAACTTGCTCCCATTAGAATTTTTTAAACATATTAGTATGTATATATTTATAACAAATTTGATTATTAATTCAATAATTATAATTTTACTTACTTATATTAACAAAAAGATTAAAAAAGTTAAGGTATGAAGCCTTAACTTTTTTAATGACTTGATTTTATATAGTTATAGACTCTTTCGTGGCCTAAAGGAATAGAACCTGTTTTTAAATAATCAAGCATATAATTTATTTCTTTTTCGGTTAGATATTTTGAAGGAATAGTCAATGTATATCCTTTTTGATTTAATAGTTTTTTTAATTTAGCCTGCTGTTTAACATTTGCTCTTTTATCCTTAGATGTAGGCATTCCTGTTTTATCTTGTATCTTATAAAGCATTTCTAGTTCTTTGTATTTTAAAACTATTTTTTTTATATATTCTATATATGATTTTTTAAAGCTTTCATCAGTTTTTAAATTAGGATTTTCTTTTAACCATTTTGGAGGATTCTTAGATTTAAGTATATTCTCTACAAAAGTATTTATAGGTAATTTGCCAGTTCTTAACCCTTTTTGATATTTTCTTAAAGTTAATTTTGTTGAATTGTGAATTTCAGTTCTAGTTTTTATATCTAGATTCTTCATTTCCATGTATAAAACCTCCTTTATCATAGTATTTCCAAGTATAAAAAGGATTATAATGGGAAAAATTAAATATATATTTCAAAATAAAGGAGGAATTTTTTATGCTTGATGATTTTTTAGCTTTAATATACAAAGAATTAATAAAAGGTAAAATAAAAGATTTAAAAAAGGGTAATCCATATAGCTTAAAAGAAAAATGCAGTCTTGAATTAATAACTAAATTAGATAGCGTTTTAGGAAAATTTTTCAAATATATATTTTATATGTTTTTATTATTAATATTATTTAAAATAAATATTTATTTAGCAACTTTAATATTAACTTGTTTTATATTTTATAAAAAACTTATAAACAAAGAAATTAAAGAAAGCTTTAAAAATAAAACTTCAAGCTTAAAATCTATATTTAACGAAGTAGTACAAGATACTACAAAATTAAAGGTAAAATCAATATTAGTAATAGTTATTCTACTTAATTTTTCAACATATACAAAATTTCTTTTAATTATACTTGTAACTCTTTTAGTATTTACTATAAATGAGATATATAGTAACATAAAAAATATAACTTCAAACTCTTTTAATGAAAGATTTTCAAAATAAATTTTAAAATTATATTGTGTTGGGGGCAATATTATGAAAAATAAAGATGTAATAAATAATATTGTTGAAATATCAAAATTAGTTACTTCATCAACAAACTTTTTTGAAATAAAAGATAAAATTATTGAAAAAATGCTTAATGTAATACATCCTACAAAGGCATGTATAAACTTGTTTTTTAAGAATAATTACAAATATTCATATTTAGTGTGTTCAGCAACACTTGACTATATACCAAAATTATTTTCTGAAGATGTTGATGAAGATGCTATAAAAATAGATTTTAATAAATATCCTAAATATATCCATGAAGCAGTTTTTGAAAAAAAAATAGTTTGGGTTAAAAATGTATTTGAAGATGAAAGAGCTGTAATAGAAAGACCCATAGCAAAGCAAGAAGGGTATGTAGGTAGAATAGTATTTCCTCTTATAGCTAATAACAATGTTGTAGGATTTATTACTTGTTATTTAGGAGAAGAGGATGATCTTACAACAGAAGATATAAATTTTGTATCTTCTGTTTCTTCTTTAATAAGTCTTTCCATTGAGATAACTAAAGAAAACAATAAAGTAGATACTTTAATAAAGAAATTAAGAGGAGCAATAAATTATATAAGTAAAGCAACACAAGAATTATATGCTAATAAAACTATAGATAGCTTTCTTTCGATGATAAGCAAACAAATGTGTAAGCTTACACTAAGTAAAAGTGCTATAGTAATATTAAATGATATAGAGCATAAGACTCAAAGTTTTAATCAGTATGGAAATGAAAATATAAATTTACATAAGGCTTTAGAGGTTGCTTTAAAAAATGAAACAAAAAAAAATGGTATATATTACAATTTCAATTCTATTAAAGAAGATATAAAAAAACAAAATATAAAATCTTTAATTTACTATAAGTTAAAAAGAGGAAATGAGATTATTGGATATATTGCTGCTGCAAACAGCAAAAAATATACTGATGATGATATTAAAATTTTAAGTATATTTTCATCACAGATAGTAGTAGCTTTGCAAATGTATATAAATTCTAAAAAAGCATTTGAGCATAAGCTGTTAGAAAAAGAGTTAGAACTTGTCTCTAATCAGCAAAAACTTATAATGAGTGAAAGTCAAATAAAATTTTCTGATTTAAAAGAGATTTCTTTTTTTCATAAGCCTTCTAAATATATAGGTGGTGACTTTTGTGAAATAATAAAAATAGATGAAAATAGAGTATGCATATTTATAGCTGATGTAATGGGCCATGGAATACTTTCTAATTATTTTGTTGCAATGATAAAAGGTGTACTTCAAACTTTAGTATATGAAAATCGATCTCCGGGAAGTATTCTTACTAAAATGAATAAGATATTATATAAAGATTTTGATAAAGTTAATATATTTGCAACTGCTAGAGTAGGAATATTTAATTCTAAAGATGGAAAAGGAGTAGTTTCAAATGCAGGACATTATCATCCTTTAGGGATAAAAAAAATAGATAATAACATTTTAGTAGAAGAGTTAGACTTTGACAAAGGTATGCCTATAGGTGTATTAGAAGATATGGAATATAAAGAATATGAGTATAATTTAAATGAATATGAGCTTATATGTATGTTTACTGATGGAGTAATAGAAGCTTCTAATAAAGAAGGAGAAGAATATGGTCTGGAAGGATTAAAAGAATTTATATATAATAATTATAATTTAAATAGTGGGGATATTTTTGAAAATTTAAAAAAAGAATTATATGATTTTACAGGTAAAGATTCATTTGATGATGATGTACTTATTCTTTTTATAACAAATAGAAAATTATAACTTTGTAAAAGTAAAAGGGGCAATTGGAATGACATTTTTATTAATAAATGCAAGTCCTAGAAAGGGTAAAAACTGCTATCAAGTATTAGAAAATGTAAAAAATGTTTTAGATGATAATAATTTAAAATATAAAGTACTTAATATATATGATTTAAGCATAGAGTACTGCAATGCATGTGGATACTGTGAAAAAACAGGATTTTGTCATATAAATGATGATATGAAAAATTTATATAAAGAATTTAATAATTCCATTGGAACTATAGTAATATCTCCCGTTTATTTTGACTCTGTTCCAGCAAAGTTAAAAACTTTAATAGATAGAACTCAAGCTTTTTATGCTAGTAAATACATATTAAAAAAATCTTCTATAGATAGAAATAAATATAGAGTAGGAATGTTTATTTCTATAGGGGGAAGTAAAGCTTATAAAACTCAGTTTTTAGGTGGAGAGGTAGTTGTTGATTTTTTCTTTAAAAGTATAAATACAAAGCTAATTCATAAATACTACATAACTGATTCTGATAAAATACAGATAAAAAATAATATAGAGGCTTTAGAATGTATTAAAAATTTGACTTTAGATTTAATGAAAAGGGCTAGTAAAAACTAGCCCTTATTTTGAGAAAGGAGAGATTATTGTGTTAAGATATTTAACTTCTGGAGAATCTCATGGTAAATCTTTGGTTGCAATCCTTGAAGGAATTCCTTCAAATCTAAATATAGATATAGAAAATATAAATAAGGAACTTTCAAGAAGACAACAGGGTTATGGAAGAGGAGAAAGGATGAAAATAGAAAAAGATAAAATTAATATCTTATCTGGGATAAGAGGAAATATAACTATTGGAAGTCCTATAGCAATTGAAATAAAAAATAAAGATTACGAGAATTGGGAAAAGTATATGAAAACTACTGGTGAAATAGATATACAAAGTAAAAAGGTTACAAAGGCAAGACCTGGACATGCTGATTTAGTAGGAGCTTTAAAATACGATTTTGAAGATATAAGAAATGTTTTGGAGAGAGCCAGTGCAAGAGAAACTGCTGCAAGAGTAGCAGTAGGAGCTATTTGTAAAGAATTTTTATCAAAATTTAATATAGATTTTACATCTCATGTTGTTCAAATTGGAAAACAAAAAATACAAAAAAGCTTTTTTTTTGACTACATAAAGGAGAAATCTGAACTTTCTCAAGTTAGATGCGTAGATGAAAATTTTGAAAAATTATTTATAGAAGAAATAAAAAAAGGAAAAGAAGAAGGAGATAGCTTAGGTGGTGTATTTGAAATAATAATAAAAAATGTTCCCCTAGGCCTTGGCTCTTATGCTCATTATGATAAAAAGTTAGATTCTACATTAAGTGCTCATCTTATGTCCATTCAAGGGATAAAAGGAGTTGAATTTGGGATTGGATTTGAAATAGCTTCTTTAAGAGGGTCAGTTGTTCAAGATGAAATATATTATTCCGATGAAGAAGGTATTTATAGAAAAACTAATAATTTAGGAGGAATAGAAGGAGGAGTAAGTACGGGAGAAGAAATAATTATAAGATGTGTAATGAAGCCAATACCGACATTATATAAACCTCTTAATAGTATAGATATAAATACTCTTAAAAATTATAAAGCTTCTATAGAAAGGTCTGATAACTGTGCTGTACCTGCTGCATCTGTAGTTGCTGAAAATGTATGTGCATTTGTAATAGCTAAATTTTTTCTTGATAAATTTTCAGGTGATAATATGAATGATATAATTACAAATTATAAAAACTATATAGAAAGGCTGGAAAGCAGAGGATGGAAAAAGGGGATAAAGTCTATATAGAAAGAGATTTTAAGAAATT
The DNA here is from genome assembly GCF_900142235.1 of Tepidibacter formicigenes DSM 15518. Classification (GTDB taxonomy): domain Bacteria; phylum Bacillota; class Clostridia; order Peptostreptococcales; family Peptostreptococcaceae; genus Tepidibacter; species Tepidibacter formicigenes. Next base: position 22,976 of record NZ_FRAE01000028.1, read on the forward strand.
TAATTTGATAAAAGAATATGATAAGATTTTGGTTATAACAGATAAAAATGTAAAAAAATTATATGTAAATAATTTTATTAAGAGTTTAAAGTATGATAATACTTTAGTATATGATATAAGCTCAGGAGAAGAATCTAAATGTTTAAGTGTTTATGAGGATATTTTTAAATTTTGCATTGAAAATGGACTAAGCAGAAAATCTCTTATTATATCTTTAGGAGGAGGAGTTGTAGGAGATTTAAGTGGATTTGTTGCATCTACATATATGAGAGGTATAGATTTAGTTCACTGCCCTACTACTTTATTATCTCAGGTAGACAGTTCTATAGGGGGAAAGACAGGTATAAACTTAGGTATTTATAAAAATATTATAGGTAGTTTTTATCAGCCCGAGTTTATATATATTAATATAAATACGTTAAAGACACTACAAAAAGATGAATTTTTAAGTGGTCTATCAGAAGTAATAAAATATGGTCTTATTTATGATTATGATTTTTTAGACTATATAATAGAAAATAAGGAAAAAATATTAGATTTAGATGAAGATAGTTTAATTTATATTGTAAATAAATCTTCAAGTATAAAGCTTGATATAGTAAAAAAGGATGAAAAAGAATCTAATTTAAGAAAAATATTAAATTTAGGACATAGCTTTGGACATGGTATAGAAAAATTAGGAAAATTTAGCCATGGCTATGCAGTTTCTATAGGAACACATATGGCTTTTAGATTAGCTTTAAAGAAAAAACTTATAAATAAAGATTATTATGATAAAGTTATTAAGATTTATAAAGAATATAATCTTCCTATGACTTTTAAAAATATAAATTCTAAATATATATTAGATATTATGAAAAAAGATAAAAAAAATAGTTACTTAAAATTTAGCTTAGTACTTCCAGTTGGATGTGGGAAAGTAGATATTATTGAAGATACAAAAGAAGAAGAAATACTTTCTGTAATTGAGGAGGTAAGAAATGAATTTTAATAGTATTTCAAGATTAAATGGAGAAATAATTCTCCCGGGAGATAAATCTATTTCTCATAGATCTGTAATGTTTTCTTCTATTTCTAATGGTAAAAACTATATTAAAAATTTTTTAATGGGACAAGATTGTCTAAGTACTATAGACTGTTTTAGAAAAATGGGAGTAAATATAGATATATGGAAAAATAAGGATGTTATTGTAAATGGAGTAGGATTAAGAGGTCTTAAAAAGCCAGATAATGTTTTAGATGTAGGAAATTCTGGAACCACAATAAGGCTTATAATGGGAATACTTTCTGGTCAAAATTTTAAGTCTACTTTAGTAGGAGATGAATCTATAAGTAAAAGGCCTATGAAGAGAGTTACAGAACCTCTTAAAGAAATGGGTGCTAAAATAGATGGATTGGAAAATGGGAATTTTGCTCCTATAACTATTGAGGGAGGAAATTTAAAAGGAATAAATTATAAAATGCCTATAGCGTCAGCTCAAGTTAAATCTGCAATTATATTAGCTTCCTTATATTCTAACTCATCATCTAAAATAATAGAAAAATCTAAAAGTAGAAATCATACAGAAATAATGCTTAAATCATTTGGGGCTGATATAAATGTAGATGGTCTTGAGATTGATGTAAATCCTGTTGATAGTTTATATCCACAAGAAATATATGTACCTGGAGATATTTCATCAGCTGCATTCTTTATTGCTGGTGCAAGTATAATAAAGGGTTCTGAGGTTTTAATAAAAAATGTAGGACTTAATCCTACAAGAACTGGTATTTTAGATGTTTTGAAAGATATGGGTGGAAATTTTGAAATATTAAATAAAGAAGTCATATGTGGAGAAGAAATAGGAGATATACTAGTTAAGTATTCTAATTTAAATGGAGTTACTATATACGGAGATTTAATACCAAAACTTATAGATGAAATACCTATAATCGCTGTTATGGCAACTCAAGCAGAGGGCCAAACTATTATAAAAGATGCAAAAGAACTTAAAGTTAAAGAGTCAAATAGAATTAAAAGTGTTGTAGAAAATTTAAAAAAAATGGGTGCAGATATTGAAGAGTTAGAGGATGGAATGGTGATTAATGGACCTACTAAGCTCAAAGGAGCTAATATAGAAAGTTTTAATGATCATAGGATAGCCATGGCATTTTCTATAGCTTCATTAATATCATATGGAAATACATATATAAAGAATTTTAACTGTGTTAATATATCTTTTCCGAGTTTTTGTGATATTCTAAAAAGAATAAGTTATTAAAAATTTGATTTTTAAATAAAAAAAAAGTATAATTAGTTTGTTGAAAAAAATGAAGAGGGGGTAGGTATAATGAAATTACCTATAGCATTATCAAATAGACATATTCACTTAAGTAAAAAGGATATTGAAGCTTTATTTGGAGAAGGATATGAATTAACTCATTTTAAAGACCTTTCTCAACCAGGACAATTTGCTTGTGAAGAAAAAGTAGATGTAGTAGGGTCAAAAGGAACTATTAAAGGCGTTAGAATACTTGGACCTGCAAGAGGAGAAACACAAATAGAGGTTTCACTAGCAGATGGATTTGCTCTAGGAGTTAAAGCTCCACTTAGAGATTCTGGACAACTTGAAGGAACTCCAGGAGTTAAGCTTGTAGGACCAAAAGGTGAAGTAGAGCTTGAAAGAGGAGTTATAGTTGCTGCAAGACATATACATATGCATACAGAAGATGCTGAAAAATTTGGTGTAGTAGATAACCAAAGAGTAAAAATTAGAACTTTTGGAGAAAGAGCAGTAGTATTTGAAAATGTTCTAGTTAGAGTAAGTCCAAAGTATGCTTTAGAGATGCATGTTGATATAGAAGAAGGAAATGCAGCTGGAGTAAGAAATGGAGATATGGTAGAGTTAATAGCTGAATAATTTTATTATTATTAATTAAAATAATAATGAACATAATAACTAAAGTCCTATGTGCTTTCAAGTATATAGGACTTTAGTTATTATAAAGTAATAGAATTTCCTTTAAAATGAGGTTGTTTTTTTTATACACTATCAAATATATGAAATTAAATAGAGAAAACTTTAAATATTAAGGTATTTAAATAAAAAATAAAATATCATTATATATATTAATTATACATATTACATGTATAAATATACTAAAATTTTAAAAAATAAAATTTATTCTCAATTTTTAAGTTGATTATCTTGATTTTAGAAAATTTTTAAATTATTATTAATATAGAAGGAATATAAAAAAATATACAGAATGTTTAATTAATAACAATTTTCAAATTGAAAAATGTCAATTGAAAACGATTGACATTTTGTATATTGTATACTATACTCAAAACAACAATAAAATTTCATGTAAGGGGGCTTTATCATGGCAAAGCAAATGAAAACTATGGATGGTAATACTGCTGCTGCATATGTCTCATATGCATTTACTGACGTTGCAGCTATATATCCAATCACTCCATCATCACCTATGGCGGAATATACTGATGAATGGGCAGCAAATGGTAAAAAAAATATATTTGGACAAGAAGTACAGGTTGTTGAACTTCAATCTGAAGGTGGAGCATCAGGAGCTGTTCATGGATCATTAGCAGCTGGAGCTTTAACTACAACTTACACTGCATCTCAAGGGCTTCTTTTAATGATACCAAATATGTATAAAATAGCTGGAGAACTTCTTCCAGGAGTATTTCATGTAAGTGCTCGTGCTGTTGCAAGCCATGCGCTTTCAATATTTGGAGATCACTCTGACGTTATGGCAGCAAGACAAACTGGTTTTGCATTCTTAGCATCAGGTTCAGTTCAAGAAGTTATAGACCTTGGTGGAATTGCACATCTTTCTGCTATTAAAAGTAGAGTGCCTTTTGTACATTTCTTTGATGGATTTAGAACTTCTCATGAGATTCAAAAAGTTGAACTTATAGATTATGAAGATTTTGCAAAACTTGTAGATTATGATGCTGTAAAAGCTTTTAGAGATAGAGCATTAAATCCAGAGCATCCTGTAACTAGAGGTACAGCTCAAAACCCAGACATATTCTTCCAAGCAAGAGAAGCATCAAATCTATTTTATGAAAAAGTACCTGAAATTGTTGCTGATTATATGAAAGAAATAAGTAAAATTACAGGTAGAGAATATAAGCCATTTAACTATTATGGAGCAGAAGATGCTGAGTACATAATAGTTGCTATGGGTTCTGTTACTGACACTATAGAAGAAACTATAGATTACTTACTAGCTAAAGGAGAAAAAGTAGGTTTAATAAAAGTTCGCTTATATAGACCTTTCTCAGCCAAATATTTCTTTGACGTTCTACCAAAGACTGTTAAAAAAATAGCAGTACTTGATAGAACAAAAGAACCAGGAGCAATTGGAGAACCTTTATATCAAGATGTTCGTACTTTATTCTACGATAAAGAATGTACTCCTGTAATAATCGGAGGACGTTACGGACTTGGATCAAAAGATACTACACCTTCTCAAATTAAAGCAGTATATGAAAACTTAAAACAAGATAACCCTAAAAATAACTTTACTATAGGTATAGTTGATGATGTAACACATACATCACTTGAAGTAAAAGAAGAAATTGTTACAGAGCCAGAAGGAACTATAAGATGTAAGTTCTGGGGACTTGGTTCTGATGGTACTGTTGGAGCTAACAAGAGTGCTATTAAGATTATAGGAGATAAAACTGACCTTTATGCACAAGGATATTTCTCTTATGATTCTAAAAAATCAGGAGGAATTACTATTTCTCACTTAAGATTTGGTAAAAAACCAATTAAATCAACTTACTTAATAGATGAAGCTGATTATGTTGCATGTCATAATCAATCTTATGTAAATCAATATGATTTATTAAAAGGTCTTAAAAAAGGTGGTACATTTGTACTTAACTGTAAATGGAGCCAAGAAGAACTTAATGAAAAATTACCTGCTTCAATGAAAAAATATATAGCAGATAATGATATAAACTTCTATACTATAAATGCTACAGATATAGCAACGCAAATAGGACTTGGAAATAGAATAAACATGGTTATGCAGTCAGCATTCTTTAAGCTTGCAAAAGTTATTGATTTAGATGATGCTGTTAAATACTTAAAAGATGCTATTGTTAAGTCTTATGGTAAGAAGGGTGAAAAAATAGTTAATATGAACTATGAAGCTGTTGAAAAAGGAATAAATGCTCTTGTTAAAGTTGAAGTTCCTAAGTCTTGGTCAAGTGCTACACAAGCTGAAGTAGCATTAGGACAAGCTAAAAATGTACCAGAGTTCATAGAAAAAATACTAATTCCAGTTAATAAACAAGAAGGAGATTCACTTCCAGTAAGTACTTTTGTAGGTATGGAAGATGGAACATTCCCAAATGGAAGCGCTGCTTATGAAAAGCGTGGTATAGCTGTAAATGTTCCAGAATGGCAAATGGATAAATGTATCCAATGTAACCAATGTTCATTCGTTTGCCCTCATGCTGCAATTAGACCAGTGCTAGTAAATGAAGAAGAAATGAAAAATGCACCAGAAACATTTAAAACTAAGAAAGCAATTGGTAAAGGACTTGAAGGATTACAATATCGTATGCAAGTAAGTACTATGGATTGTACTGGTTGTGGAAACTGTGCAGATATTTGTCCTGCTAAGGAAACTGCACTAATTATGAAACCTATTGAAACACAAACAGAAATAGAAGTACCAAACTGGGATTTTGCTATGACTATAAAACCAAAAGAAGATTTAGTAAGTCCATATAATGTTAAAGGAAGTCAATTTAAGCAGCCACTTCTTGAATTCTCAGGAGCATGTGCTGGTTGTGGAGAAACTCCATATGCTAAAGTAGTAACTCAATTATATGGAGATAGAATGATAATTGCTAATGCCACAGGATGTTCTTCAATTTGGGGAGGTTCAGCACCTTCAACTCCATATTGTAAAAACCATGAAGGAAAAGGACCTGCTTGGGCTAACTCATTATTTGAAGATAATGCTGAATACGGATATGGTATGGCAGTAGCAGTAAAACAAATGAGAAATAGATTAACTGACTTAATGAAAGAGTTAGTAGAACTTGATATAGATGCTGAATATAAAGAAGTATTTAATTCATGGCTTGAAGGAAAAGAAGATGCAGATGCTTCTAAAGAAGCTACAAAAAAAATACTTAATGTAATAGAATCTAATAATATAGAAAATGCTAGGGCTAAAGAAATATTAGCAGAAATTGCTGATAAGAAAGATTATTTAATTAAAAAGTCAGTTTGGATAATCGGTGGAGATGGTTGGGCTTATGACATCGGTTATGGTGGACTTGATCATGTTCTAGCTTCAGGAGAAAATGTAAACGTACTTGTATTTGATACAGAGGTTTATTCAAATACAGGAGGACAATCTTCAAAAGCTACTCCAACAGCAGCAGTTGCTAAGTTTGCAGCTTCTGGTAAGAAGGTTAAAAAGAAAGATCTTGGTATGATTGCTGCAACTTATGGATATGTTTATGTAGCTCAAATAGCTATGGGAGCTGATAAGAACCAATTCATGAAAGCTTTAATTGAAGCTGAAAAATATGATGGACCATCTTTAATAATAGCTTATGCTCCATGTATCAACCATGGTTTAAAAGAAGGTATGGGACGCACTCAAGCAAATACAAAAGAAGCTGTTGAAGCTGGATATTGGCATTTATATAGATACAACCCAGAATTAAAAGAGCAAGGAAAGAATCCATTTATTCTAGATTCTAAAGAGCCAAAAGGAAGCTTT
>NZ_FRAE01000047.1 GCF_900142235.1 Tepidibacter formicigenes DSM 15518
TCTTTTATGAAAGATCATTTAACTTCTTTTGAATTATTAATATCAGCTTTTAAAAGTATACATAAAAATGGGCGAAAATCACACCGTAAAGGTAAAAAAACCTTTTTTGATATCCTTGGAGTCTGCTATAACAACCAAGAAAAAAAGTGTAATATCGCCGCATAAACCAATTTAATTATAATATAAATTAAGCCTCATGTCTTCAAAAAAATTATGTTTTTCATGAGTTTTTTTGATATGCAAAAATTTAAACATTATTTGTAAATAAATTTAAATATTGAGATATATTTACAGGAATAAAATTGATTTATTATAAATTATATTAAACATCACTTATTGAAAATCCTTAGCTTGATGGCTATGGGGTAGTAATAGGATTCATAGGATTTTTATCAATATATTCTTGAGACAATACGAATTTAAAAAAAGATCTTAGACTGTTTATGCGGCGACAAAGGGTAGTTGAAGTGTATTTTTTTACAGAGTTCATATAATATATATACTTCCTTATAATAGGAGTTCTCATATTACTTAAATTAGGTTCAATCTTATTTATTGCAAGAAAGTCAAGTGAAATATTGAAGTCTCTTTTATAAGCCTCGATTGTTAATTTGCTTGCATCTTTTTCTGATTTCATGTACTCAAGAAATTCCGAATATAGGTCTTCAAGATACATAAATTTTACCTCCTTTGTATGTGAATTTGTAGCACAGAACTCTGGTACTGTACACTAGTGCCTAAAAATGAAAATAATAAAAAGTCATAAAACCTTGAAATAACAAGGATTACATGACTTGAAAACCTTAGGAAAAACTATAATACAGAACTCGGCTTATAGACTTGCTCGTTATAACAATGATAAACACTAGCTTAAAGGCTGGTGTTTTTTTGTATGTATAAAAAATAAAAAACTGAGTTTGTTTTAAGAATCAAAAGGAATTTCATGAAAAAAATATAAAATACATAAAAATATAATAGTGGAAAAATGTAAAAATTTTAGAAATATTTCCGATATATATATATATTTTTTTTAACATAAAAAAACCTTATTTAGGAGGTGTAATAAAAATTATGACAAGATTTCAAGAAGAAAAAAATCTTTATAAGTCTATAATAGAAAAACTTCCGGAGGTGATTTATTCTACAGATAAAAATTTTAATATTATATATATAAATTCATATATTGAAAAAATAACAGGATATTCAAAAGCTAATTTTTTAGATAATTCATCTTTATGGACTCGAATGATTTATGAAAGAGATGTATATATTTTAGATGAAATGATTGAAAAAGCTAAAAAAGGACATGATTATATACTAAAATACAGAATAATAACAAAGGAACAAGAAATTTTATGGGTACAAAATTTTATTTTTCCAACACTAAATGAAAATGGAGAGTTAATTAGAGTTGATGGAAGGATGCTTAATATAACAGATAAAAAATTAATAGATGGTATACTTATACAAAAAGATGACTTTATAAATAAAATTTTAAATTCTGTACCAAATCCTATATTTGTTAAAGATAACAAATACAAATTTATAAATGTAAATGAGGCATTTTGCAATTTACTTGGGAAAACAGAAAAGGAAATATTAGGAAAAACGGATTATGATTTGTTTCCAAAAGAAGAGGCAAATAGATTTATAAAAATAGATGAATATGTATTTAATAATAATACAGTTGTTGAAAACGAAGGTACGATGACTGTAGCTAATGAAGTTAAATATGTTTTAACTAGAAAAAATAAACTTTTTAATGGATATAAAAATAGTTTAGTTGGAGTTATTACTGATATAACAGAGATAAAAAAAGTTCAAGAATCTCTTGCTTATAAAATAGAAATAGAAAGGCTTATTAGAAATGTATCTTCAATTCTTATAAATATGGAAAGTGATAATTTAAATAAAAGATTAAAACAAGTACTTGAAGAAATGGGAAGGTTTTTAAATATAGATAGAAGTTATATTTTTCTTATTTCAGAAGATAGAAAAAGTATAAACAATATTGATGAGTGGTGTAATGAAAAAGCAAAAAAATTTCAAAAAGAAAAATTTTCAAAAATAGATATAGAGCAAATTTCTTGGTGGATTAAAAAATTGAATAACTATGAAATAGTAAAATTAGATTCTATAGATGAAATTCCTAAAGACGCTATTTATGAAAAAAAAGTATTAAAGTCTAGAGGAGTTAAATCCAACTTATTAATTCCATTGTTTTTTTCAAATAAACTTATGGGGTTTATTGGATTTGATTTTATAGAAAAAGAGGAAGTTTGGAAGGAAAATGATATAATAATTTTAATGACTTTAAGTGAAATCATATCAAGAACTATAGAATATGAAAAAATAAAATATAGATTGGAGAAAAGTGAAAGTGATTTAACTCTTTTAGTTGAAAGAACAGATATAGGGTTTGTTGTAACTGATGAAAAAGGAACAATTATAAGATTAAATAGACCATATGCAAAGTTAGTCGGATATAAAAAAGAAAATGATATAATAGGGAAAAATGTATTAGATTGGATTGCTGATGAAAGTAAAGAAGATAGTATTAAACTTATAAATAAATTAAAAGAAAATAAAAGTGTAAATGATTGCAAAATTATATATAGAAAAATAAATGGAGAAAAAGTAAACTTACTTATTAGTGCAGTAATGAAAAAGATTGGAGATAAAATAAGGATTACAGCTTTATGTAAAGATGAAACAGAAAGAACTAAATTAGAAGAAGAAAGAATTAAGCTTTTACGAAAATCTAGACTTTTAAACCACGAGTTAGAGGTTAAGGTTAAACAAAGAACTAAAGAATTACAAGATGCATTAATTATTGCAAATGAGGCAAGTAGAGCAAAAAGCGAGTTTTTAGCAAGTATGTCTCATGAGCTTAGAACCCCTATGAATTCTATAATAGGATTTTCTGAAATATTAAAGGAACAGTATTTTGGAACTTTAAATGAAAAACAACTTGAATATGTAAATGATATACTTGAAAGTGGAAAACATTTACTGTCGCTTATAAATGATGTTTTAGATCTAACTAAAATTGAGTCAGGAAAAACAGAATTAAGTATAAAAAAAGAAAATATAAAATCTATAATCGAAAGTACATTAGTAATGGTCAAAGAAAAGACTATAAATCATGGCATTACAATGAATTATACTGTTGAGGATGATATAGAAAATTTATATATTATGACAGATAATAGGAAAATAAAACAAATAATGTATAATTTACTTTCAAATGCTACGAAATTTACTCCTGATGGTGGAAGCATTGATGTTAAAGTAAAAAAAGATAAAGAAAATGTAATAATATCAGTGAAAGATAGTGGAATAGGTATAGATAAGAAATATTATTCAAAAATATTCAATAAATTTTTCCAAATTGAAGGAGGCATAACTGGCAAAACTCCAGGAACAGGACTTGGATTATCTCTTACTAAAAAGTTAGTTGATATGCTTAGAGGAACTATAAGAGTAGAAAGTGAAGGAAAAGGAAAGGGAAGTGAGTTTATTTTTACTATTCCTATAAAATTTGAAGGTGAGGAAAAATGAAAAAGATTATATTGGTAGTAGAAAATGAACTTAAAAATTTAAAACTTGTCAAAGATTTACTTCATTTTTTTAAATATGATACTATAGAAGCTTATAATGGAAAAGAAGCTATTGAAATTGTAAATAAAAAATTTGAAAGTATAGATTTAATATTAATGGATATTCAAATGCCAATAATGGATGGATTAACTGCAACTAGAATACTTAAAAAAAATAAAAATACAAAAGATATACCCATAATAGCATTAACAGCTTTTGCTATGAAAGAAGATGAAGAAAAGGCTATTAAAGCTGGTTGTGATGGCTATATAACAAAACCTATTAATATATTAGAGTTTAAAAAAATTATAAGTTTATACTTGGAAAGGAAGGAGACATTTGGAGGATAATAAAAAAACTATTTTGGTAATAGATGATGAAGAAGTGAATCTTAAGCTTATAGAAGCTATGTTGATTCCAATGGGATATAAAGTGATTTTATATAAAAGTGCTAAAATAGCTATTCAGGATATAAATTCTATAAATCCAGATGTAATACTTTTGGATATAATGATGCCAGTAATGAATGGATTTGAATTTTTAAAAAAAATAAAGTTTATTCCAGAAATGAGAAATGTTCCTGTTGTAATGGTAACTGCATTAAATGATGTAAAAAGTAGAGTAATATCATTAGAATTAGGAGCAGATGATTTTCTTTCAAAACCAATAGACAAAATAGAATTAAGAGCTAGAGTTAAGTCTTTAGTTAAGGTAAAAGAACATTATGATTATATAAAAAATCATAATAAAATTTTAGAGCAAGAAGTTAGAAAAAAAACTTTAGAAATAAGTGAGTCTTACAGAAAGTTAGTTGCTGTAAATAAAGAATTAAAAAATAGCCTTCAAAACATTGTACTTATGGGATTTGATTTAATGTCAATATATGATGAGAGTTTAGCAGGACACTGTAAGAGAGTAGCGGTTTATGCTTCTATGATTACAGAAAAAATGAATATAAAAAAAGAATTAAAACAAGTTATAAAGATTGCTGCACTTTTACATGATATTGGATTAATAGGAATGCCTAAAAATAAAAGAATTGAAATAGAAAAAAATGAAAATGTAAATGAAAATGTAAATGAAGAGTTATTACAAATTTACAAAAACCATCCACTGGCTCCAATAAGGGCTTTTCAAGAAACTGAAAAATATAGGGAAGTTATAGATATTATACAAGATCATCACGAAAACATAGATGGAACTGGATTTCCAAAAGGAAAATTAGGGAATGAAATTCATACAGGTGCTAAAATAATAGCGTTAGCCGATTACTATGACTTGCAGAGATATAAAACTAAAAAACTAAAATCAGAAGAGCTTTTGGAATATATTGAATTAAAAGTTAATACATGGTTTGACAAAGAAATTTTTGAAATTTTTAGAGGAATTATATTAAAAGAAGATCCTTTTTCGGGAATTGTAAAGGTATATATAGAAAATTTAAAAGAAGGAATGACTATTGCAGAACCTATCGTATCTATTGATACAGGAGTTATTCTTTTAGGTCCTGAGATTACTTTAGATAAAGAAAAATTAGATAAGATAAAAGAGTATTCTTCAAGATTTGAAATTAAAAACCCTATTAAAGTTTATAAGCATAGTTAATATTAAAAAATATGTATCAAGATTATTGTTTTACTGTGGGAGGATAATTATGAAAAAGTATAGAATTATGACATTTGATGGAGGGGGAATTAGAGGGGCTTTAAGTGCTACTTTGTTAAAAAAATTAGATGAACGATGCCCTAAATTAATTGAAAATACGGATCTTTTTGCGGGTACATCTACAGGTTCTTTTATTGCTTTAGGTCTTGCCTATGGATTATCACCTAAAGAACTTATAAGTTTGTATTCTGTTAGAAATTGTAGATTTATTTTTAATCCCAAATATCCGGAATTATTTAGACCTAAATATAATAATAAAAATCTAAAAAAAGTACTATCAAAAGTATTTCCCCAAAATCTTAAATTAAAGGATTTAAAGCACAAGGTATTAATCTCATCATTTAGGCTAATTGGAGAAAAAGATGGAAGTTGGGGACCGAAATTTTATAGTAATTATGAAGGTTCTGATACATCTAATGCTTATGTAATAGACGTAGCTATGTGTAGTAGTGCAGCACCTATATATTTTCCTTCTTATAAAAAACATATTGATGGAGGGGTTATAGCCAATAACCCAAGTCTTGCAGCAATTTCTATTGCTAGAGATACAAAAGGAGGAAATCAGAAGCTAGATAATATTTGTTTATTGTCTATTGGAACAGGTTTTAATTCAGAAAAAATAAAAACAGATACTAGTAAATGGGGAGCATTTGAATGGACATTATATCTAGAACCTTCGTATCCGCTACTGAGTATACTTTTAGATGGAAACATGGAAACAGATACTTATTACAGTTATCAACTTTTAGGAAATCGATATTTTAGATTAAACCCTAAAATTACACACTCTATTAGCCTTGATGATTATAATAAAATCCCATACCTTATTTATTTATCTGAAAAATTTAACCTTAATAATACAATTAATTGGATTGAGAATAATTGGTTTTAGTATGGTTATAATTAAAAATAAAAGTACTGGCTTTTTATAGGCCTGGTACTTTTATTTTGTTTTTTAAATATTTTTAATTTAAAAATTATATAGTATAATTTTTAAGTAGTCATAAAGCATATAGTGGGGAGTTATTTATGAAAAATAAAATTTTATCTAAAAAAGAAAAATTAGTATTTGAAATAAAAAAATTACATAAAAGATTAACAGATTTATATAAGGAAATTTTTGATATTAAATATGAAAATGAAGAAGATTTTAAAAAATTTATAGATAATCAATATAAAGAGGGTGGTATAAATATATATTCCTATAAGCAAGCATATATATTTATAAACAAAACAATAATTCTTAGAATATTTGAAAATAAAGGAGTTTTATTTGATGAAAAAGAATATATAAATAGAATTGAATCGTTTTTATATTTTATTAAAAATTATACATTAGAACAATTACTAAACTTCTGCTTTCAACAAAATGAAATAAGTAAAAAGTTTAATATATATAAAGAAGAATTTGAACTTAATGAGATAAAAAATAAAAAAAATTATGCAGAGTTTATTAATATTATTCAAGAACTAGTAGATAAAATAGATTTTTTAATTTTAAGTAGTGACAATATATTAGGGGATATATATGAAAAATTTATGGATGAAGAAACTCGAAAATCATTAGGTCAAGTTTATACTCCAGATTTTATTATAGAATATATAATAGGCAAAACTATTGAAAAAGAGAACATAATAGAGAATCCTTTTATAAAAGTTTTAGATCCAGCCTGTGGAAGTGGACATTTCCTCATAAAAGCTTATGATATATTAAGGAAGAAATTTGAAGATAACTTAGATGTTTTAAATAAAAAATATAATGATTATGAATACGAAATAAAGAAGAATAATGTTTTTATAAAGTTAAAGGGTAAGGATTATTGGAAAAAAGAAAATATTCATTATCATTTATTGAAGCATTGCATTTATGGATGTGATATAGATAGCTTTGGAATAGGGCTTACTGTTATAAATTTGATTTTTAAGGATATTAATAATTTTACAGATGAAATAAATATTATTAATTGTGATAGCTTAGTAAAATGGGAAAATAAACCTGATTACAGTATGTTCTTTAGGTTTTGGTCAGATAAATATGATTATGTAGTTGGAAATCCACCTTATGTAGGTCATAAGCAACTTGATAGTAAATACAAAAAGTGGTTACTAAAAGAGTATGGTGATGTTTTTAAAGATAAATCTGATTTATATTATTGTTTTTATAAAAGAATAATTGACGTACTTAAAGACAAGGGAAAAGCATGTATTATAACTCCTAGATATTTTATGGAAAGTCCAAGTGGAATAAACTTGAGATATTATTTAAAAAACAATTGCAAAATAACTGAAATAATTGATTTTTATGGACAAGAAATTTTTAAAGGAATAGGAGTTGCTAGTGCTATATTTACTTTTGAAAAAAAAGAGTGTGTCGATAATAAAGTAAAAATTTATAAACTAAAATATGATAATTATAGGTTTGATAAGAAGTGCAATCTTTATGAAAACTTACATCAAAGTGATTTTGAAAAGTTTAATTTAAATCAAAGTGATTTAAAAGATGAAAGATGGATTTTAATATCAGATAGAAAATATGAAATATATAAAAAAATAGAAAATAATATAAAATTTAAACTAGATGATATAGCACTAAGTTTTCAAGGAATAATAACTGGATGTGATAAAGCATTTGTATTAAGTAAAGAGGATATATATAAATATAATATAGAAAAAAATATATTAAAAAAGTGGATAAAAAATAAAAATGTAAATAAATATTTAGTTAGTAATAGTAATTTAATGCTTATATATTCTAATTTTATAGATGATAAATCAAAATATAAAAATAGTTTAAATTATATAAGTAAATTTAGAAATAGACTTGAAAATAGAAGAGAGTGTAAAAAAGGAATAAGGAAATGGTATGAGCTTCAATGGGGAAGAGATAATAATCTTTTTGAGAATCCTAAAATAATGTATCCTTATAAATCCTCAAGTAATAAGTTTGCTATTGATAAAAAAGGATATTTTTGCAGTGCAGATGTATACTCTTTTTGTATAAAAGAAAAATTTAAAAATATATTTACTTTAGAATACTTAGTTGGAATATTAAATTCTAAGATATATGAATTTTATTTTAAGATGTTTGCAAAAAAAATGGGTGAAGGAATATATGATTACTATCCTAATTCTATAATGGACTTAAGAATAGTAAAATCTTTGGATTATGAAAAAATAGAATCAAATAGTAAAAAAATATTAAATCTTTGTGAAGAAATAAATAAAATAGAAAAGGAAAGTATTTTAAATGAAAAAAATCTTATAATTAGTTTTTACGAAAAAAAAATCAATATATTAAATACAAAAAAAGATATATATGAATTAGAAAGACAAATAGATAAATTATTATCAAAATCTTTTAATCTTACTGATTCAGATATAGATTTTATATACGAGGATTTAAATGTTAATAAATTAGATGAATTAGAAAAAAGTCTTACAAAAGATATATTTTTAGATATACATATTAAAAAAAATAACTCTATTGAATATATTGCAAATCTATATAAATGTGATGAGTTGTATATAGAAATTTTAAGGGAAAAATATGCTAGAAAATATAGTGAAGACAAGCCATGGCTATTTTACAATTTATCTGAATTATATGATGAAATATATGTGTTTATAAAAAATGAAGTAATAAAAATACTTAAAGAAAATAAAAAAATTATGAATATAGAAGAAATTATAGATATATTAAATAAAAAACATAAAAACTTTGAAAATATTATATCTACTATGAAAAATAAATCTAATAAAAATAATTTAAAATTATTAAAAAAAGTTCTAAATAAGTATTCTAACAAATATGAATCTAAAAAATATCAAAAAGAATTAATAAGATATGATAAGGATCATTATGGACTTGCTGTATGGGAAAATAATAGTAAACTATAAACTTTTGCTTCATAAATATATAAAGAAGATAAATATGAGGAGGAGTTTATATGTTAAAAATAAAGATTAATGAAGAAGAAAATATATTCTTAATAGATATAGGTGGATTTATTACTAAGGATAATATAGATAGATTCTTAAAGGAATACAAAGATAGTATAAAAAAAATTAAACCGTCTAAATATAAATTAATAATAAATCCAAAAGAATTTAAAACAGATGAAAATAACATACTTAAAGCTTCTTTTAGAAAATTTTTAAAAACGGGATTTAAGAAAATACTTATAGTAGATACTTTAGGTTTGATAGATAGTATTAGATTAAATAAATTAGAAAAAAAATTTTTCTTTAGTAGAGTAAAAATAGTAAATTCTATTGAAGAGGCATTAGAAAGTTAATTTTTTAAGTTGTGCAATTTTTATTGCACAACTTATTTTTGTGTATTTCCATGAATATCTTTTATTTTTCCTTTATCAATAATTATTTCTGAACCGTATGCTGCTCTAGTAAATATTTTTTCAGCTTCTTCAAGAAGCATTCCTTCTATTTTCATATTTTCAGGTTTTGCTTCGCCCACACCTTCATTATATAATCTGTACAAATATTGTACAGCTTGAGGTAAAAAACCAAGCATTCTAGCACCTATAGTGTCACATGCAACAGGATCAGTTCCAGCAATTATTATTCCTTTTGTATCTACAGCTTTTCCATCGCTAGGACCGCTTCCTATCATAGCTTTATCAGCACTTATTATAGTTAAATCTATTGGTATTTTTTTTGCCATGGCAACAATAAATCCATGTAAGTCATCATGAATACCTAAATTTTTCTTAGGAAACCCATGGATTTCTCCAGGAGGCCAACCTAAAGCTATATTTTTAATCCCGGCACTCATTGTAGCTTCTTCGTGATGTTTAAGTTGTGTAAAAGAAATTAAAACATCCATTTCATCTATTAATTTATTTATTTTTGTACTAGGTATAATATTATGATCGAGTTTTATTGTAGTATATGGGCCGTAATTTAAATCTACAAATTCTACATTTTCTTCTTGAATTATTTTATCATAGCCTACATATTTCATTACATCGGGGGTTTGATTTCCTCCAGAACCTGTTGCTATGTATATTTTAGAAGGATTTTTATTTTTTATATACCTTATTAATGATTGCAAAGTATTAGGACCTACAACTGTTGCACTAGATGGATATTGGGATTTAACCCAATTTGGAGTAATAACTACTTTATCTCCAGTTTTTATAATATTATTGATAGGTAGTAGATCCAAAGCATATCTTAAAGAATCAATTTCGCTTTGGGCTTGAGTTATAGCAACTATAGACTCAGGTACTCTTCTAATAGATTTCATAGATTTTACCTCCTTAGTTTTATAGTTATATTATTATTTAATAATTAAGAAAGTATACTAAATACTATATAAATGGGAAAAATAAGAAAGAATAGTAAATATTAAAATTAGAAGTGAAGTAATTGGATAATGTAAAAAATAGAGTAGTGTTTACAGGGAATCAAGCAATAGCTAGAGGATTTTATAATTTTAGATAAAAAGACTACTGCTATGATAGGTGGTCAGCTAAATGCAAGTTCTAATAACGAAAAGGATGTTCATTTTTAAATTATATTATTTTTCACAAAATTTTTTCTTTTTCTTTCCGTCACAGAGGTTTGTTATAAGTTCATACTCAAGATTAGTGTTTTGCTGAGCCCAATCACACATCATTTCTAGTATTGGAAGTAAAGTTTTGCCCTTTTCGGTTATTGAATATTCAACCTTTGGAGGAACTACAGGATATGTTTTTCTTTTTATGAGTTCATCTTTTTCAAGTTCTCTTAACTGATTAGTCAAAGTTTTATGAGTTATTTTGGGAATTAATTTTCTTATTTCTCCAAATCTAAGAGTTCCTATTGTTCCAAGAAACCATATTATCAATGGTTTCCACTTACCACCTATAACAGTTAATGTAAGTTCAATTTCACAACTCACTTTTTTAATAGATTCTTTTTTTTCATTCATTCTATCAACTCCTACACAATAATTTTTTTATCAATAATAATACCTATATATAGTATCACAGAGGATACTATATATCAATAAAGTGCATACTTCACACTTTATTGATAAGATACTATACTTAGAATACGTGCTAGATATTAAGAAATATATAATATAAGGAGTGATAGAAAGTATGAAAAAATTAGTAGTTATAACAGGTGCAAGTTCAGGAATAGGGAGAGCAACTGCAATAAAGCTTTCAAGTGAAGGGCACCCACTTTTATTATTGGCTAGAAGGAAAGAAAAACTAGAAGAGTTAAATCTACCAAATACAATCTGTAAGAGTCTAGATGTGACTGATATAGAAACTTTTAAAGTGGCTGTAGATGAAGCAGAAGAAAAGTATGGAAAAGTAGATTGTTTAGTAAATAATGCAGGTATTATGTTGCTTGGAGAGGCAAGTAATCAAGATCCTAATGAGTGGAAAAAAATGCTGGATGTAAATGTTATGGGAGTACTAAATGGGATACACGTTGTATTAGATGATATGATAAGTAGAAATGAAGGAACTATAATAAATATAAGTTCTATAGCTGGAAGAAAGACATTTCCAAACCATGCCGCTTATTGTGGAACTAAATTTGCAGTACATGCAATAACAGAAAATATAAGAGAAGAGGTTGCGAACCATAATGTAAGAATTATAGTAATAGCTCCAGGAGTAGTTGAAACAAATCTTTTAAGTCATACAACTTCAGATGATATAAAAGATAGTTATACTGATTGGAAAGAATCTATTGGTGGAGGACTTCAAGCAGAAAACATAGCAAATGTTATTAGTTTTGCTTATTCACAGCCTCAAAATGTATGCATAAGAGAAATAGTAATTGCCAAAACTAGACAAGATTCTTAAAAATAGAGAGGCGGATAGTCTATAGATGAGCTTTTGTCAGCGTTTAAAACAAGGTATTCTCTAAGTAAAAAAGGGGTGTTTTTATGATAATGCCGTAGCATAGGTCACTATTTTATCATGCCAAAAAACAAAAAACATTAAAATTTCATTATAAATAATGACGAAATTTTAATGTTTTTCTTTAGTTTAAAGAGAAAAGGAACTACCTTTTTAATATTATAAAAGCTCATCTCCTGGATTCCAATCGGCTGGGCAAAGTCCTCCTGCTTGTAGCCCTTGAAGCACTCTTAATGTTTCATCTGCACTTCTACCTATATTTAAGTTGTGAACTACAGAGTATCTTAATATTCCTTCTGGATCTATAATAAATAGACCTCTTAGGGCAATGCCTTCTTCTTCTATATATACTCCATAATCTTTAGACACTTTATGAGTGTTGTCAGATGCAATTGGGAAATTTAATTTTCCAAGACCTCCCATTTCTTTAGGAGAGTTAATCCAAGCTTTATGTGAATAAACACTGTCTGTACTTACAGCTAAGAGTTCAGCATTAAATTTTTTAAATATGTCATACTTACTATTCATTGAAGTAATTTCAGTTGGGCAAACGAAAGTAAAATCAAGTGGATAAAAGAACATAACCACCCATTTACCTTTATAACTATTTAAAGAAACTTCTCCAAATGTTTCACCATCTCCTAAAACTGCCTGCATTTTGAAATCTGGAGCTTTTTTTCCTACCATTCTTTCCATAATATTTGACCTGATTTCTAAAATCGTAACAAATAGTAACATTAACTATTTATACAATTTTTCACCTTACTGGACTAATAAGATGGTGGTATCACAGGATTCAACCACTAGGATAGCATTGCTAAATCTCGTCTTGCCACTATTGTTCAATTGTCCCAATAGAGTCCTACAAGATTATGGGAGTTACCCATTCCTCAAAATATTTTAATCACCTAAGCCTTTCCTACTAGGTGTACTTAGGTAATACATCTATTTTAAAGTTATAACTAACTTGCTATTCCTAATAATTTTTTCCTGTTAATTAACCACAAATCAGGTTTTACACCTACCTTTCTTTTTATATTTTTATTTATTACAGTCCATTTTTTCCATTCATTATATTTATTAAATTTTTCTTTATCGTCAATAAACTTATCAACTAATATTTTGGGGACTCTTTCTTTAAATCCATAGCTCCTTCTTGCTATGACCATTCCTGCACCATTATGAACTACTATTCCATATTGATGACAGTATTTATACAAACCTATCTTACTTGTAAATTGTGGCTTAACCTTGATTATCTCAATACCTTCACGTATACATGCTGATTCAAGCATTTTGAGCAATTTGCTATAAATGAATTGATGTTTAATTCTAGCAAATTTACTATTTACATCTTTATCATTTTTGAATTTCAAATCTTCAATAGCAATACCACATCCATAAGTTTTTGCAAGCAATATCACTTGTTTAGCAAGTTCACCACATAAATTTTCACGTCTATTACTTCGTGCATACTGCAATTCTCCTTGTTTCAAATAAGTATGCCATTTATAATTACCCTTATTATCAATCATGGTTAAAGCAAAGCCGTGCGGATTAGTATCAATCCCTATAATTCCGTTATGTCCTGTATATAAAGTTT
This sequence comes from Tepidibacter formicigenes DSM 15518, assembly GCF_900142235.1. Classification (GTDB taxonomy): domain Bacteria; phylum Bacillota; class Clostridia; order Peptostreptococcales; family Peptostreptococcaceae; genus Tepidibacter; species Tepidibacter formicigenes. The sequence goes on from NZ_FRAE01000047.1 coordinate 13,750, forward strand.
CTATTATAGGTAATTCAAAAGTAATATGAGCATAATATTTACCATTTCTTTTTATTAACTCAACTTGATAGGCTTCACCGCTTTGCAAGTGATTTAAGAACATTTCTCTATAATTATTACCATTAATCTTACCTGTTTTTTTAGATAACTTTTCTGGTAAGTATATTGGTACTTGTATCTTTATTGCTCTATTTGATTTTGTCTTTTCTAAAGTTGATATTTCTAGATAACTCATTCCATTTTTAATGATTACTCTTAAATTTGGATTGCCTTTTTTAGTTTTATCACCCCTAGAATAGAACCTGTTATTTCTACAATTTTTCCATTCTTCATTTGTAATCAAGCCTTTACACCTTCTAATAAACATTTTTTTAGTACCAAATGTAACAGGTGGAATAGTTTTATTATCAATATGTTTTTGAAAATAGGCTAATCTTCTTTTTCTTTTATCGAGCTTACTTTTTAAAGCATTTCTTTTCCTTTGAGATAATTTATCATTTTTTAATTGTTTTTCAATAACCTTAACTTTCTTTTTATAATTATCTTTATTTTCTTTGAGCAATTCTCTTTGAGAAATTATTGTCTGTCTTGCACTTTCAACAGCATCTTTAGCTTGACGTATATTTAAATTATATTTATGAGCTACTATTTTTTCTAATTCATCTTTTTTAATATTACCTTCTATCAACCTATTAAATGAATATCTTATTGCAGTGCAAAATACTAACATCATATTATCAATTATTGATTTCTGTTTATCGTTTAGATTTATCAATATTGCTCTCATTGTTATTTTCATTAATATTTTGCACCTGCCTTTCTTTCTCTAATTCATTAATAGTTTTCTTTAATTTTCTTCCACCTCTTGCTCCATATAATCTAGCACTAAAACAAGTAATTATACTTACTAAATCATTAACCATTTCTTCATTTGGTTCTAACTTCTTATTTTGCTCAACTGATTCAATATTTACATTCAATGACTTAGCAAATTCTTTAAGATAATTGTATCCCAATCCAGCTAATCTATCAGGATATTCTACTATTATTGTATTTACTTCATTCAATCTTCTAAACATTTTTATTAATTGTCTACGTTTATCATTCAATCCACTTGCAACTTCTTCAAATAAATATATGTACTACATTGTATTGTCTTTCATTACAGTAATCTATTAATCTTTGTTTTTGTCTTTCTAAATTACCACTTTGTTGTTGTTTCTTTGTTGAAACTCTGCAATATATAAAAACATTTCTTTCTGTATTTTGATTTTCAATTTCTAATAATTTTTCTATATCTGATAATCTATATCTTCTATGTCCGCCTAAAGTTCTATGAGCTTTAAGTTTCCCTTCATTATCCCATATCTTTAGTGTTTTTATTGTTACTCCTAATAATCTACTAGCCTCTGATATACTTATTAACTCATTCATGTTTTCTCACCTTTTATAATAAGCATATCATTTTTAGAATTATATATAGATGCTATTTGTTATGAAATATTACGATTTGTTATGTTTTTTTACAACTGCTGTTATCTCCTATATATAAATTGAATTTTTATTTTAATCTATATTTGTTATATTCCTTCTATTTTATAAATTTAAACATAAAAATTTATGTTAATATTAAACATATATAATTTGTGGAAGGAGGGAAAATAATTTGATAGATACAAGAATTATTACATTTATAACAGTAGCAAAAACTAGAAATTTTACTAAAGCAGGACAAATACTAAATCTAACACAACCAGCTGTATCTCAACAAATTAAGTTTTTAGAGGAATACTATGGGGTTGATTTAATAAAAAAAGTAGGTAAACAAATATATTTAACTGAAGAAGGAGAAGTTTTACTTAAGTATTCTAAAGAACTACAATCTTTATCAAGAAATATAGAATCAAAATTAAAAAATAAAGCTAGTATATTAAAAAAATATAATGTAGGGAGCAACTATGACAGTAGGAGAACACGTACTTCCATATGTATTAGGAGAATATAAAAATACATATAGAAATATAGATATTAGACTAAGTGTAAATAATACAAAAGTTATTACTGAAAAACTTTTGAATAGAGAAATTGATTTAGCTTTAATAGAAGGATGCTTTGATAAAAGTAAATTTAATTATAAAAAATTAAAAGATGATGAATTAGTTTTAGCAGTTTCTAGTAAGAATAGATTTTCAAAAAATAAAGAAGTAAGCTTAGATGAAATATTAAATGGGAATTTAATATTAAGAGAAAAAGGATCTGGAACTAGAGAAATATTTGAAAATAAACTAGTTGAATTGGGATATAGCTTAGAAAAAATTAATGTTTATATGGAAATAGGAAGTATAAATGCAATTAAATCTCTTGTGGAATCTAATTTAGGTTATACGGTAATTTCTAAAGAGGCGATAAAAAGAGAAGTAAATCTTGGGGTTATAAATATAGTGCCTATAAAAGATGTAAGAATTATAAGAGAGTTTAATTTTGTATATTTGAATGATGGATTTATAGATTTTATAGATGATTTTATTAATTTCTGTTATACACACAAATAATAAGTATAAATTTTTGTTATGATTTTATAACAAATCATAATTTTTATTTATACATATCCTCTGGTATAATTTGTTATAAAGGGGTGATATATATGGATAATATTAAAAGATTATTTCCGGGTCTTATATTTGTTTATTTTATTTCTATAGTTTCTATATTTATAAATGATTTTATAAAAAATATTATAAATTTAGAGGCTTTAACTATAGGAATTATAATAGGGATTTTATATAATAATTTATTTGAAACAAAAGATATACTTAAGCCTGGAATAAAATTTTCTTTAAAAACATTATTAAAGCTAGGTATTGTTTTATTAGGATTTAAGCTGAATTTTAAATCATTACTAAATCTTGGGCCTAAGGTTCTTTTAATGATAATCGTGTTTGTTCCAAGTGTTTTATTATGCTCTTATTTATTAGGTAAACTATTAAAAATAAATAATAAGATTCCTATTTTAATTGGGGTTGGATCTAGTATATGTGGAGCTTCTGCTGTTGTTGCCATGGCTCCCTGTATAAATGCAAGTGAGGATGATTCTGTGGTTGCAGTATCTATTATAAATTTTTTAGGAGCTATAGGTGTTTTGGTATATTCAGCTATTGCTATGACTTTAGATATGAGTTATATACAGTATGGTACATGGTCAGGTATTTCACTTCAGGGAGTAGCCCATGCTATTGCAGCAGCTTTTGCTAGAGGAAGTGAAGCAGGAGAAATTGGAACTTTAGTAAAAATGGGTAGAGTTGTAATGTTAATTCCTGTAGCACTGGCTTTAAGTTATCTATTTAATAAAGAAAACAATAATTCTAAAGTGAAATTTCCAATGTATATACTTTATTTTATAATAGCTGGAGTAATAAGCTCATTAGGTATACTTCCAAAAGAAATCACACAAATATTAGCTAAACTAAGTTCGACTTTCATACTTATGGCCATGGTAGGCATGGGACTTTCTGTAGACTTAAAAAGTATAAAAGATAAAGGAGCGAAACCCCTTTTACTTGGATGTATTTTATTTACTACTATATCTATAACTACACATTTTATAGTAATGAAAATAATGTAAAATATATTTTGGATTGACAAAATATTGACAGTTTAATTCAATAAATGTAGCATAGATGATATAGAGATAAATTTAAAAGGGGGATTATTTGTGGGAATATATTTGGATAATGCAGCAACTTCATTTCCAAAGCCAGAAAATGTATTAAGAGCAGTTTATGATTTTATAAAAGATGAAGGGGCTACTGCTGGTAGAGGTGCTTATGAAAAAGCATTAAATTCTGATAGATGCATTTATGAAACTAGAAAATTAATTTGTAATTTATTTAATCATAAAAATCCTAGCAGTGTTATATTTACATCTAATGTTACAGAAGCACTAAATACTGCAATAAGAGGTATTTTAAAAGAAAATGATCATGTAATTACAAGTTCCCTTGAGCATAATGCAGTGTGGAGATCCTTAAAAACTCTAGAAAGAGATAAAAACATATCTATTTCAACAATTCCTTGTACTAAAGAAGGATATACATGTCCTAGTAAAATTGAAAAATACATAAAAGAAAATACATCTCTTATAGTTTTCACTCATGCATCTAATGTATTAGGGACAATTCAGCCTATAAAAGAAATAGGAGCTATTGCTAGAAAATATAAAATTCCATTTTTAGTAGATGCAGCTCAAACAGCTGGAGCATATCCTATTGATATTCAAAATGACAATATAGATATATTAGCATTTACAGGTCATAAAAGCTTACTTGGACCTATGGGTACAGGTGGCTTTATTATAAATTGGGATGGTAATATAAAGCCTTTAAAGGCAGGAGGAACAGGAGGAGATTCATCCTTTGAATATCAGCCGGATTATCTTCCGAATAAATTTGAAACGGGAACACCTAATGTTCCAGGAATTGTAGGCCTTGGAGAAGGTATAAAATTTATAAATAAAGTAGGAATTGAAAATATAATAAAAAAAGAAAAAGAAATAATAGATTATGCATTAAAAAAATTAGAAGAAGTGGATGATATAGTTATTTATGGACCTAAAAATAGTGAAAAAATAGCAAATGTTATTTCGTTTAATATAGATGGGTTAGTATCAGAAGAAATAGCTTATGAGCTTGATCAAGAATATAATATTATGATTAGAGTAGGTCTTCACTGTGCCCCTACTGCTCATAGAGTGATAGGAACTGAAAAAATAGGAACCTTAAGAATTGGAATAGGTTATTTTAATGAAAAAAGTCATATAGATATGCTTGTCGGTGCGCTTAAAGATATTGCAAAAAAAGTGAGAGCATATTAATTTTAGGTAGTTGCAAAATAGAGTGAAAGGTTATCCACAGAAAAATTGAGTTGAAATTACTAAATAGAAAGAGTTATTAACAGTAATATTCAAAAAAAGACGCAGTTAAATAAAGGTTCAGTAAAACCTTTTTAAAAAGGATATAGAGTTTAAAAAAACTTAAGCAATTAAAGATTTAATAGCAAGAGGATTGTGGATATTGTTAGTCTTAAACATTAAAACAAACGCAACTAACTGAGAAATACAAGCCAGTAAAACATCAGCTTTTAAAGAAACAGTATTTCTAACTTTAGATGATTTGATTTGAATAAAGTTTTTTAGTTGAGAAATAG
>NZ_FRAE01000060.1 GCF_900142235.1 Tepidibacter formicigenes DSM 15518
ACTTTCCATGCATTCTAAACACATATACTCTGTATATCCCTTTTCTAGCCTCCCACAGTCCATTGCTTTTTCAACTGTTTCTATAACATCTGCCCTTATTACCTTCGGAATTCTTTTAATTTTTTTCTTTAAAAAGTTTTGCCAATTATCTTGCAATATTTTTTTTAATGTTACTTTAGTCATCTCTTCATCTCTCTTTTTTCAATACTTATACATATATTTTAGCAAGTTTTCCACAGATTTTGAAATTTTATAATTTCCTACTTAATATTAATAAATATATTTTTCTTAAGTTTTCTATTATTTGTCTATACGAGTTTAATGAATATTAATGTTTGTTGAATTTTTATTCATAAAATCATTACCAAAATATATTTTTTATAGTATAATATAATAAATTTAATTTTCTGAATTTTTTAAAAATGATTTATTTTTAACAAAGGGGGTTATTAAATGTCAAATGGGCTTTTAGGGAAAGAAAAATTTGAAAAACTTGAAAAATTTATTTCTAGTATTCCTAATAACGAAGGAGCTTTAATTGAAGTATTACATAAAGCTCAACATATATTTGGGTACCTGCCTAAAGAAGTTCAACTATTTATAAGTGAAAAATTAAATCTACCATCCTCAAAAGTATTTGGAGTAGTAAGTTTTTATTCTTATTTCACAACTAAGCCAAGAGGCAAATTTGTTATTAATGTTTGCTTAGGAACAGTATGTTTTGTTAAGGGTGCAGATAAGGTAATGGAAGAATTTGAAAAACAACTTGATATTAAATGTGGTGAAACTACTTCTGATGGTAAATTTACTCTAGAAGGATTACGATGTGTAGGTGCCTGTGGTCTTGCACCAGTAGTGGTAATCAACGATAAAGTTTATGGTCACGTTACAAAAGAGGATGTATCTAAAATATTATCAAATTATAAAAATATAGATAAAAAAGAAAATAAAGAATTAGCAGAAAATTTAATGTAATTTTTTTAATAAATAGAAAATATATTTATTCATACAGATTGGAGGTAACTACTTATGGCTAAAATAAAATCTTATAAAGAGCTTATTAAGCTTAACGAAAAATTAAAGCCTATATTAGCTTTGAGAGAACATTATGAAGATTATACAACTAAAATTTCTGATACAAAAGAAATTCTAGTTTGTGGTGGAACAGGTTGTCATTCTTCAGAAAGTGATAAAATAATTGAAAATCTAAAAAAACATATTAATAATGCAAATATTTCGGATAAAGTAAAAGTTTCTTTAACAGGATGTTTTGGATTTTGTGCTAAAGGGCCTATAGTAAAAATATTTCCTGATAATGTTTTTTATGTTCATGTATCACCTGATGATGCTGGAGAAATTATCAATGAGCATATTATAAAAGGAAATATTATTGAAAGACTTCTATTCGAAGAACCTACTATACGAAAAAAAGTTACAAAACATGATGAAATGTCTTTTTACAAGAAGCAAATGCGCATAGCTCTTAGAAATTGTGGACTTATAAATCCAGAAGATATTAATGAATATATAGCTGCCGATGGATATATGGCTCTTGGAAAAATATTAACTTCCATGTCCCAAGATGAAGTTATTGATATAGTCAAAAAATCTGGGCTTAGGGGTAGAGGTGGTGCAGGATTTCCTACAGGTAAAAAATGGGAGTCAACTAAAATAGCAGTATCTAATCAGAAGTATGTAATTTGTAATGCAGACGAAGGAGATCCTGGAGCATTCATGGATAGGTCTGTTCTTGAAGGAGATCCTCATTCTATTTTGGAAGCCATGGCTATTAATGGTTATGCCATAGGTTCTAATAAAGGCTATATATATATTCGTGCTGAATATCCTCTTGCAATTCATAGATTACAAATAGCAATAAATCAAGCAAGAGAAGTTGGTGTTCTTGGAAAAAACATATTTGGAACAGGATTTAATTTTGATATAGAGCTTAAATACGGTGCAGGTGCATTTGTATGTGGTGAAGCAACTGCTCTTATTCATTCTATTGAAGGAAATCGAGGAGAACCTAGAATGAAAACTATAAGTTCTTCTAAAAAAGGGTTATGGCAAAAACCTACTTGTGTAAACAATGTAGAAACTTATGCTAATATTCCTGCAATAATAAATAAAGGAGCTAGTTGGTACAGTTCTATAGGTACTGAAAAATCTAAAGGTACAAAAGTTTTTGCACTTGGTGGAAAAATAAACAACATAGGTCTTGTTGAAGTTCCTATGGGAACTACACTCAGAGAAATTGTATATGAAATCGGCGGTGGAATTCCTAATGGAAAAGAATTTAAAGCTGTACAAACAGGAGGCCCTTCTGGTGGATGTATCCCTCCAAAGTTTTTAGACACTCCTATAGACTTTGACTCATTAAATGCTATAGGATCTATGATGGGATCAGGCGGAATGCTTGTACTTGATGAAACTGACTGTATGGTTAATATAGCTAAATTCTTCCTTGAATTTACTGTTGAAGAATCTTGTGGTAAGTGTACTCCTTGTCGTATAGGAAATAAACGTTTGCACGAAATACTTACAAAGCTTACAGAAGGTAAAGGTACTAAACAAGATTTAGCTGATTTAAAAGAACTTGCTCAAACTATTAAAGATACTTCTTTATGCGGTCTTGGTAAAACAGCACCAAACCCTGTTTTAAGTACAATGAAATATTTTATGAATGAGTACGAAGAACATGTTAATGATAAAAAATGCTCTTCTGGATCATGTCAAGCACTCCTTAACTATTTTATTACAGATAAATGTATAGGTTGCACTAAATGTTCAAAACTATGTCCTGCTAATGCTATAACTGGTAAAGTAAAAGAACAACATACCATAAATCAAGAAAAATGTCTCAAGTGCGGAGCTTGTTTAGAAGGTTGTAAATTTGATGCAATAATAAAAAAATAGTCTGTGAGGTGATAAAATGAATTTAGTAAATTTAACAATTAACAATAAAAATATAGCAGTTCCTAAAGGAACTACAATTTTAGAAGCTGCAAAAGCTTTAAATATTAAAATACCTACTTTATGTCATCTTGATCTTCACAATATTAAAATGGTAAATAAAGTTGCTTCATGTCGTGTTTGCGTAGTTGAAGTTGAAGGAAAGAAAAACCTTCTACCTGCATGTGCAACTCTTGTATCTGAAGGTATGATAGTACGAACTGATACACTAAGAGCAATTAAGGCTCGTAGAAACATTATAGAACTTCTTTTATCTAACCACCCTCAAGATTGCCTACTTTGTGAAAAAAATACAGATTGTGAACTTCAATCCCTAGCTGCTGAACTTGGAATTCGTGAAATCAAATATAAAGGAGCCTCTTCAAACCACGGTATTGATAAATCAAGTTATTCAATTGTCAAAAACTTGGATAAATGTATTCTATGTAGACGTTGTGAAACTATGTGTAGCGAAGTTCAAACAGTAAGCGTATTATCTGGAGTTGATCGTGGATTTGAAACAATTATATCTCCTTCTTTTTATAATCCTATGCATGAAACTTCATGCACATTCTGTGGTCAATGTGTAGCCGTATGCCCTACAGCAGCATTAACAGAAGTTAATAATATTTCAAAAGTTTGGGATGCTTTAAATGACGATAAAAAAATAGTTATAGTTCAAACAGCACCAGCTGTAAGAGTTGCTTTAGGAGAAGAATTTGGTATGCAACCAGGAGAACTTGTAACAGGTAAAATTGTATCCGCACTTAGAAGTTTAGGGTTCAATAAAGTTTTTGATACTGATTTTGCAGCAGATTTAACTATAATGGAAGAGGCATCTGAACTTGTATATAGAATCAAAAACGGCGGAAAACTTCCAATTCTTACAAGCTGCTGTCCTGCTTGGGTTAAGTTTTTTGAACATCAATTCCCAGAGCTATTAGATATACCTTCATCTTGTAAATCTCCACATGAGATGTTTGGAGCAATTGCTAAAACTTACTTAGCCGATAAAATGAAAGTAAATCCTAAAAATATAGTAATAGTATCTATAATGCCATGTGTTGCTAAAAAATATGAAGCAGCTCGTCCTGAGCTTACTCATGAAGATATGAAAGATGTAGATATTGTTATAACTACAAGAGAATTTGCTAAAATGATAAGAGAAGCTGGAATTGATTTTAATTCTCTTAAAGACGATGTATTTGATAATCCTCTTGGAGAGTCTACAGGAGCTTCTGTAATATTTGGTACAACAGGAGGAGTTTTAGAGGCAGCTCTTCGTACTGCTTATGAATGGATAACACATGAAACTTTAGAAAGTGTAGAGTTTAATGAACTTAGAGGAATGGATGGAATTAAAGAAGCTACTATAAAAATAAATGATATGAATATAAATGTAGCAGTAGCAAGTGGTCTTGGTAATGCTCGTAAAATATTAGAAGACATAAAATCAGGAAAGTCAAATTATCATGCAATTGAAATAATGGCTTGTCCCGGTGGATGTATAGGTGGAGGCGGTCAACCTTATCACCATGGGAATTTAGAAATAGTTTCAAAACGAGCTGAAGGTCTATATAAAGAAGATAGGTCTAAAAACCTTCGTAAATCTCACGAAAATCCATATATCCAAAAATTATATAAAGAATTTTTAGGTGAACCTTATGGTAAAAAAGCTCATGAACTTCTTCATACACATTACTTCAAGAGAGAAAAGATATAAAAATATATTAGTTAAATTTATTAAATAAAAAAGTCTTTATTCTAAAGATTTTACAATGTAGACTTTTTTAAAATTTCATAGCGCCAACGAATTCTAACGAATTCCGTTGCTTAAAACTCATAACGGAATTTATATTTATCCACAATTTAAATAGGAATATAATTTCCTATTCGTTATAATAAAAGCCGGTATTATTTTTCTAAAATTAATAAGAAAAATAATACCGGCTTTCTACTAAAATTTTTTTAATAAGTTTGCCATTTCTATAGCTGTTACAGCAGCTTCATAACCTTTATTACCAGCTTTAGTACCTGCTCTTTCAATAGCTTGTTCTATAGTGTCTGTAGTAAGTACTCCAAATATAACAGGAACCTCTGTATCTAAAGATACATTTGCAATTCCTTTTGAAACTTCACTAGATACATAATCAAAATGAGGAGTAGCACCTCTTATAACAGCTCCAAGACATATAACTGCATCGTATTTTTTTGATTTAGCCATTTTTTTAGCAACTAAAGGTATTTCAAAAGCTCCTGGAACCCAAGTTATTTCAATATCATTTTCTTCAGCTCCATGGCGCTTAATTGCATCAATAGCACCAGATAATAATTTTGATCCTATAAATTCATTAAATCTTCCAATAATAATACCCAATTTCAAACCCTTAGCAATTAAATTTCCTTCATAAATCTTCATTTTTATTCATCCTCCTTAAAATTTAACATATGTCCTAATTTTTCTTTTTTTGTTTTTAAATAATAAAAATTTCTTTCATTATGATTCATTTGTATTGGAACTCTATCGACTATTTCTATACCATAACCTGATAATCCACATAATTTTTTAGGATTATTAGTCATTAATTTTATTTTTTGTACTCCTAAATCTAATAGAATTTGAGCACCTATTCCATAGTCTCTCATATCTTCTGGAAATCCTAATGCTAAATTTGCTTCCACAGTATCCATACCTTTATCTTGAAGAGCATACGCCTTTAACTTATTAATAAGACCTATTCCTCTTCCTTCTTGACGCATGTATACAAGCACTCCTCTACCTTCATCATTTATTTTTTTCATTGCAGCAGAATACTGCTCACCACAATCACATCTTAATGAACCAAAGGCATCGCCTGTTAAACACTCTGAATGAACTCTAACCAAAGCAGGCTCTCCATCAGATACATTTCCTTTCACAAGAGCAATATGATGTTCACCATTTAATTTGTTTTCATATCCAACAATTTTAAAATCTCCATATTTTGTAGGCATATTAGCCTCTGTTACTCTTTTTACTAAAATTTCATTTTTTCTCCTATATTCTATTAAATCAGCTATTGTAATAATTTTAAGATTATGTTTTTTTACATATTCCATAAGGTGAGGAACTCTAGCCATAGTTCCATCTTCATTCATAATTTCACAAATTACTCCAGCAGGATAAAGTCCAGCAAGCCTTGCCAAATCTACAGCAGCTTCAGTATGCCCAGCTCTTTTTAATACTCCTCCTTCTTTTGCCTTAAGAGGGAATATATGACCCGGTCTTTTGAAATCATTAAAAGTAGATTTATGGTCTAAAGCCTTACGTATTGTAATAGCTCTTTCATATGCAGATATACCTGTAGTAGTCTCTATTGCATCAATAGATATAGTAAATGCAGTTTCATGTGTATCTGTATTATTAGAAACCATTTGTGAAATATCAAGTTTTCTAAGTCTTTCTTCAACTATAGGCATACATATAAGCCCCCTGCCATATGTAGCCATAAAGTTTATAGCTTCAGGAGTTACTTTTTCTGCTGCCATAAGTAAATCTCCTTCATTTTCCCTATCCTCATCATCTACAACTACAATCATTTTTCCTTGTTTAATATCTTCTATAGCTTCTTCAATAGTATTAAATTTGTTCATATTTTCACCTCACATTTTTATAAAGTCTATATAAAACCATGCTGACTTAAAAAATCAACATCGATATCTTTTTTTAGTTTTGAATCCTCTTTTAATAACAAAAATTTTTCTATATATTTACCTATCACATCACACTCTAAATTCACTTCATCTCCTATATTTTTTATCAAAAGAGTAGTTTCATCTTTTGTATGTGGTATTATAGAAACCTTGAATATATTGTCATCAACATAAGAAACAGTTAAGCTTACTCCATCAATAGTTATTGATCCTTTATATACAATGTATTTTAATATATCAGAAGATGTAGATATTGATATCCAAGTTGCATTTTCTTCTTTTTCAAGACTAGTTATAATTCCTATCCCATCAATATGTCCACTAACTATATGTCCTCCTAGCCTATCCCCTACTCTCAATGCCCTTTCTAAATTAACCTTACTCCCCCTTTTTAAATTTTTCAAATTACTTTTTCTCATAGTTTCAGCCATAACATCTACGCAAAATTTATCATTATTATATTCAGTTACAGTAAGACATACTCCATTAGTACTTATACTATCTCCTAACTTCACATCATATAATATTTTTTTTGCTTTAATAATAATTTTTGCACTTTTAGAACCTTTAGTAATAGACTCTACAGTACCTATTTCTTCTACAAGTCCTGTAAACATAATTACTCCCTCTTTCTTATGTATCCTTGTATCATAAAATCATCTTCAAATCTTGACATTTCTAAATCATATAATTTAAAAGCATCTTTAACATATTCTTTTCCTTGTCCACCAACTGGAGTTTTTGCATTAATTCCTCCTAAAATCTTAGGGGCTATAAAAAAAATTACTTTATCTACAATCCCTTCATTTAAAGCACTATAATTTAATGTACTTCCACCTTCTAAAAGAATACTATCTATATTTATTTTTCCTAGTTCTTTCATTAAATAATTTAAATCTACTTTATTATCTTTTATTGGTGTTACAATTACATCTAAACCCATTTCTTTAATAGATTTAATTTTATTTTTATGAGCAATCTCTGTTGTAGCTATTATTGTATTTCCCTCTAAATTTTTATTAAGTACATTAGAATCAAGTGGAATTCTACCTTTGCTATCTACTACTATTCTTGTAGGACTATTTCCTTTTTTATCTTCTAATCTAGTTGTCAATTGCGGATTGTCCATAAGTACAGTTTCAATACCCACCATTATTCCAGAAACTCTATGTCGAAGTTCATGCACATATTTTCTAGAAAATTCATTTGTAATCCATTTTGAATCTCCTGTATAGCAAGCTATTTTACCATCTAATGTCATAGCTGTCTTGAGGATACAAAAAGGAACTTTTTCAGTTATGTACTTTATAAATATCTCATTTAATTTTTTAGCTTCTTCTTCAAGCACACCATATATAACTTCTATTTTATTTTCTTTGAGTATTTTTATACCTTTACCTGATACAATAGGATTTGGATCTTTCATTGCTATTACAACTTTACTTATACCTTTTTTAACAATTTCCTGTACACATGGAGGAGTTTTTCCATAATGAGAACAAGGCTCCAATGTTACATACATAGTAGCTCCTTTTACATCTTCAGTAGTATTTTTAAATGCATTTATTTCCGCATGAGGTCCTCCGTAAAATTGATGATACCCCTCTGAAATTATTTTTCCATCCTTAACAATTACTGCTCCTACAAGAGGATTAGGATTTACATAGCCTATTCCTAATTTTGCTAATTCCAATGCACTTTTCATATAATTAACATTCAAATAAATCACCTGCTTTAAATAAAATAAAAGCCCTAAGAATATTATTCCCAGGGCTTTATTTGCATATAACAAAATATATTATATCCATATAAAATACATTATGGATATAATTATTCCTTCTTTCATCCAGACTTTACTGTCGGCCTTGGAATTTAACCAAGTCTGCCATAAATATGGCTCGCGGGCTGTACCGCCGGTCGGGAATTTCACCCTGCCCTGAAGGACTTAATATTTATTTAATTTTATATAAGAATCCTAACATGTTTTCTCTTAGTTGTAAAGATATTTAAAAAAATAAACGTAAATTTTATTTTAAATGATATCCAAATATCATTATTAAAGATTATTATGTAACCTTAATTATTATCTTTAATCAGGCTTAATTTCCTTAATAAACAATTTCCCTTTTTCCCATAATTTTCAATATAATGTTCTACTAATTGTTCTAATAAAACTAAGTTTTCCTTATCCCTACTATTAGCATTATTTATTTTTTTTGATATTTCATTAAACATTAAAAAATTTGATATAATATCTGTATTTTTCATATTTCACCCTCCTATAATCGTTATAGGAGTATTATTGTCTATATGTTTACTATTTAATCTAGATTATTTCTTTTTGTTTTTATCTTAATAATTGTAAACTTTACAAATAGTAAAAAATAAAACTACCTTGTTAATTTCAAACAAGGCAGTTGTCTACAAACTAATATTACCTCTTTCTAAGGTTATTTTTATTTTCATTTCCCTTTATTTTTTCTATTTAATTTACTCATTGTTTTTTTACTATATTTACTTTCTCCCATGGCTGCTAAATTAACTTTATTTTCTGTGTCATAACTTTGTATCCCAAGTTCACTAGCCATTTCTGACATCATTGAATTTGCATTTTTTCTTCCCCTTGGAACACCATTTCTATTTTTTTGTCCTTTCATAATTAACCCTTCCTTTTCCTCTTTTATTTTTATTTTATAAAAATATCAAAATTTAATTCTAGGAAAAGTTTGGATTTATATTATCAACTTATCTATTTTTTACATCGTTGGACATAATTCATTTTTTTTGTTATTATGTGAAAGAATAAAATTATAAAGGAGAGTTTATTTATGGAGAAAAAAGAAGTTTTAGCTGTAGTTGGTAAAAAAGAAATAACACAAAATGATCTTGATTCAGCTCTTAATAGTCTTGGTCCTCAAAGAGCTATGCAATTTAACTCTGAAGAAGGAAGAAAAAAATTATTAGAAGATTTAGTTAATCAAGAATTATTTTATTTAGATTCAATAGAAAATAAAGTTGATGAAGAAGAAAGCTTCAAAGCTGAAATGGAAAAGATTAAAGAAAATTTCTTAAAACAATATTCAATCAATAAATTATTAAGCAGTGTAACAGTTGAAGAAAATGAAATAAATGATTTTTACAATAACAACAAAGCACAATTTAAAGCTCCAGAAAGTGTAAAAGCAAGCCATATTCTTGTAGAAGAAGAGTCTAAGGCTGAAGATATATTAAAAGAATTACATAATGGTCTTTCATTTGAAGATGCTGCTAAAAAATATTCTAAATGCCCTTCAAATGAAAGAGGTGGAAATTTAGGATACTTTGCAAAAGGACAAATGGTTCCTGAATTTGAAAAAACAGCTTTTGATATGAAAAAAGATGAAATTAGCAACCCTGTAAAAACTCAATTTGGATATCATATAATAAAAGTATATGATAAAAAAGAAGAAGAAATAAAACCACTTTCTGAAGTAAGAAATCAAATAGCCCAACAAATATTATATACAAAACAACAAAGTGTATACTTTACAAAAGTAAATGAATTAAAAGGTAAATACGAAGTAAAAATTAACTTATAATAAAATAAAGTAAAATCCTCTTAATTGAGGATTTTACTTTATTTTTTATCATATTCTAGAACATTTAATTTTTTTGCAACTATTTTAGTTGTACTTGCTTGAACTCCTAAAGTTATAAGTATTGCCATGAATACAACTGATGATAAAATTCCTTTATTGTCTATATTCATACTCATAATCATTCCAGATAAAGCTGCTGGAATAACTCCTGTTTCCCTTACCCACATCATAAAAAGTATTTCATTAAATTTCCATTTTGTTTTTCTATCTAATAACGTACAAATTAGCACAGATACAGGCCTTACTATCAAAATTAATGCTAATACTACTAAAAAAGCTTCTTTCCAATATTTAGCCAAAGATATAAAATCGACATGAGTTCCTAACAATACAAATATAGCTATTCTCATTATAATAGCAAGAGTTTCTCTCACATGAGTTTGTATTTCAAAATCTTTACTAGGAACCCATAAATTAAATGTTTTTTTATTTCCACAAACTAATCCTGTAACAAATGTAGCCATATATCCGCTACCATGTATTTTTTCAGCTAATATATACGCTAATATTACTCCAACAATAGAAACCAAAGGTGCAAATTCGTGAAACAATCCTAATTTACCCTCTGATATAGAAATTGAAAACAGCATTCCAACTAACACACCAACAAAAACTCCACCTAATATCATAACAACTAGTTCTTCTAAGTTATGAGTTAAAGAAATTTTTCCTGATTGAATTATTGTTAATATAGAAAATACAAGTATCGCCCCTGCTGCATCATTAAAAGCAGATTCACTTATTACAGTTTGTTTTAATTTATCTTTAATAGTAATTTCTTTAAAAACAGGAACTAAAGTAGCAGGATCTGTTGAAGCTATTACCGATCCTATTAAAAGTGCATAAATAAATGAAATATTAAATATCTTCATTGATATAAGTCCTATACTAAAAGCAGATATTGCAACTCCAATAGTCGCTAAAAGTCCTACTGTTATTTTTACATTATTTAAAATCTTTAATTTTATTTCTCTACCACCATCATACAGAATATAGGCAGAACCAAAGGTTAGTATAAGGTGATTTGCAATAGGATAAGAGTCAATACTTGCTAAATTAAGTACAGATGGCCCTATTATAATACCTGCAATTAAATACAAAACTACATCTGGTAATTTTACTATTTTGCTTATTTTCGAAAAAATCATCCCTGTCATCAAAATTATTGCAGATAATGTTAATACATCATTTACTGCTAATACTGTTACATTTTCCATATAATTCACCTCAATATAATTGTATAGTAGTTGCTAATTGCTTGAATAATTATATATCATGTGTAAAAAATATAAAACCTGTATTTATTTTTATATTATGTCCTATTTTTTTAATTATAGTTATTATGTTTTATTTAACTCATCATTTCATAGTTATTTTCAATTTATCTGCTTATTTTGCATTATAGTTATATTTGACAAATAAAAAAATCTATGTTTACCACATAGATTTTTTTATAAAATATTTACTTTACCTATTATTCTCTTTAAAAAAATTGCTTACATTTTTTAATGATTCTATAAGTATATCTTGCTCATTTTTATTTAATCCACTAATCATATTTTTTATAATTTCATAATGAAAATCTTTATGAGTATTATAAACAGATTTACCTTTATCTGTTAATTGAATTTGTACAATTCTTCTATCATCTTCTACTTTTATTCTTTTTACATACCCCTTTTTTACCAATCTATTAATAGAGGTTGTAAGTGTTCCTACGGTAATATTTAAATCTATAGCTACTTCAGACATTTTTTTAGGTTTATTAATACCAATAGCATTGATTGTACGTACCTCAGTAATAGATAAATCTTTAAATTTGCCATGGCTAAACATCTTTTTTTCAACATTTGTTATATCATAAAAAATATCTACCAAAAGCTCATTTAATATTTTAATATTTTCACTCAATTTTACCACCACTTTGAATTAAGTTTTTATAAAACAATATTTATTCCAAAGCTAGCTGTGCCTCACTAAGTAATTTGCTCATAAGTTCTTTAACCGAAATAATTTCATCAAGTTTATATGCATTACTTCCACTAAAAATCAATCCATTATCTACATCACCTTTTACTGCATCTATAAGAGCTTCAGTTATACAATAAGGTGTCGTCTTGGGATTACAAGTAACAATACATCTATAACATTTTTTTATTGGTATATTTCCTAATTTAGTTTTTTCAACAAACTTATTGTTAATAGCTCTACCAGGAAGACCTACAGGACTTTTGATTAATTTAATATCTTCTTTTTTTGAATTTACATAAGCTTTTTTATATTCTATATCTGCATCACACTCATGTGTAGCTACAAATCTTGTTCCCATCTGAACTCCAGCTGCACCTGCTTTAATGTATTTTGCTATATCAGTTCCATCAAATATTCCCCCAGCAGCAATGACAGGAATATCCTTTTTATATTTTTCTTTAAAAGATTTTAGACTATCTATAACATCCTTTACTACTTTAACTAAATCTATATTTTCTGATGCATCTAGTTCCTCCATTGAATAACCTAAATGACCACCTGCTTTAGGACCTTCAACAATAACCAAATCAGGTATATAATTATATTTTCTATCCCATAACTTTGAAATTAGTGCTGCTGCTTTTCCCGAAGATACAATTGGAGCTATTTTTGTTTTAGAACCTTTAATCATTTCAGGTAAATTTTTTGGTAATCCTGCTCCAGAAATTATCAAGTTGATTTTTTCTTCTACTGCAGCCATAACCATTTCTTTATAATTTTCCATGGCAACTAAAAAATTAACACCTATAATTCCATTAGGACTAAGTTCTCTTGCCCTTTTTATTTCCCTTTTTAGAGCTCTAATATTTGCCTCTTTATTGTTTGTTCTAAAATCTTCTTCTTCAAATCCTATTTGCGCTCCTGATATTACTCCAATACCTCCTTCATTAGCTACAGCTGCAGCTAATGAAGATCTTGAAACCCCAATTCCCATTCCACCTTGAATAATAGGTATTTTTGCTATTAATTCTCCTATATTAAGAGATGGTAATCTCATAAATTCAGCTCCTTTATATTTTTTGATTATCAAATACTTTGATAATCAAAGTATATATAAAATATAGCTCTAAGTCAATAAATATTTTTCTAAAAATCTATATATTCTAATATATTTAAAAAGGGGCTTACCTAAAATGATTTTTCAAATCATTTTAGGTAGCCCCTTTTAACACAGTTAATATTTATAAAACTTTACTTAAAAAATCTTTTGTTCTTGGATGTTTTGGACTTTCAAATATTTCTTTAGGAATTCCCTTTTCTACTATATTTCCTGAATCCATAAAAATAACTCTATCTCCTACTTCTTTTGCAAAACCCATTTCATGGGTAACAACCACCATAGTCATTCCCTGTGAAGCTAATTTTTTCATAACATCTAAAACTTCTCCAACCATTTCAGGATCTAGGGCTGAAGTTGGCTCGTCAAACAACTTAGAAAGTGTAAATGTCATAATAAAATATATAATAGCTGCAACAATTAGTGGTTCAAAAGGTTGAAATGTATTTCCTCTTACAGTATCTGCATTATACATAACCTCAGGTATTCCTATTATAGATGCTATTGAAGATTCTTTTATAACTACTATAAATTCATTTCCAAGAGCAGGTAATATATTTTTAAAAGCCTGAGGAATTATTATATATCTCATAGCCATATTATGAGGCATTCCTAATGATCTTGCAGCTTCCATTTGTCCTTTATCAATAGCTTGTATTCCTGCACGAATTATTTCAGCTACATAAGCTGCACTATTTATAGATAATGCAACAACTCCTGCCATAAAAGCTGGAAATTCACTTCCAAAAGCAGGTACATCAGGAAACTTTATACCTATCTTTGGAAGCCCAAAATATACAATAAACAATTGTACAAGTAACGGTGTTCCTCTTATAAATTCTATATATGCTGTAGATATAATATTTAAAAACTTATTTTTAGATAGCTTCATTAATGATAAAAACATACCAAGAAATACACCAATACATACAGAAAATGCTGCAAGAAGAATTGTATTTTTAGCTCCATTTATAAAAAACATATAATACTTATTTAAAAAAGAAAAATCCAAAATTCTCACTCCCTAATCAATCATTTCTATAGCCTGTAATACAAATTTATCTATACTTTTCTCTTTAATCAATCTATCAAGAGTACTATTCATAGATTCCACTAAATCCTCATTTCCTTTTTTAATAGCTATAGCAGAACCTTCTTCTTCATCTTTAAATTCTATATCTGTTAAAATAATATCTTCATTTTTACTTGCGTATGCATCTGCAACAGGAACTTCTACTATCACAGCATTAACTTTACTATTTTTCAACTCAAGCATAAGATCAGATACTTTACCAAGAGATTTAACCTTAGCTTCAGGAATTTCATTAGTAGCTATTTGTTCTTGAATAGATCCTTTTTGAACACCTATTTTCTTTCCTTTTAAATCATCTATTGACTTAATTCTATCTTTATCTTCAGTTTTAACTACTACTGCTTGAACAGCATTATAATAAACTTTTGTAAAATCTACCTTTTGAGCTCTTTCTTCAGTTGGAGTCATTCCAGCTATAACGAAATCTACATTTCCAGAATCTAATGCTGCAAGTAATCCATCAAATTTCATATCCTTTATTTCAAGCTTCACCCCTAAATCCTTTGCTATTTCTTTTGCTATTTCTATATCAAACCCAACAATTTCATCTTTTTTGTTTACTTCTTTATGAAATTCATACGGTGGATAATCGGCACTTGTTCCAACTACTATTTTTCCTTCTTTTTTTATCTTTTCTATTTTTGATAGTTCTTTTTCTTCTTGAGTGTTTTTACATCCTACAAATACTATTCCTACACATAAAACCATTATAATAGCTATTATTTTACTAATATTATTTTTTAACATTTTAATTTCCCCTCTCTTGTTTTCTTATTCATTTTTTAATATCAAAATATACTTTAATAATTTAAACAGATAAAGCGTTTAGATTTACAAGTATCCTCTTAAACTTCACCTCCCTCTATATACTTTTATTTTCTCTTAAATACTCTCTATTTCTTACAATTTCATAAATTGATAGATATATTTTTTGGATATAACTTCAACATATTCAATTTTATGGATATAGAAATGTATAACCCCAGAAAATCAGTGTTTTTACCAAAATATTACTGGAATTAATCCACTAATTTCATGGCGACGTACCCTCCCATGTCTCACAGGATCAATGTCCCTAAATTCCTTCGTTCAGTCTATCCATGATGTGGTATCAGCTATGCTCCTTTGCGGGGTCAAATGCCCTAATGGTTAATATATCTGCTGAATTCCTAGCTAT
>NZ_FRAE01000048.1 GCF_900142235.1 Tepidibacter formicigenes DSM 15518
ATAGACAGTGTATATGAAATGACTTCAGGAGATGTTGTAACATTCAAGAATAATGTAATCAAATTAGCAAGTGGTTCTTACAAAGTAACTGATGATACAACAGTTTATGTATTAACACTTGATGAAAATGAATATGATAAAGTTGAAAAAGGAGATTTATCAGATATAGAAGATGGATCAACTGTAAGAGTAATAATCAATGATGGCGATGTAGAAATGGTTGTTGTTGTAGAATAATATATATATAAAAGCACTTGGGATTTTTCCCAAGTGTTTTTTATGTTGAATAAAGAATTTTTTTAATATAAAATAACAATGTGTAGATAATAAAAATAACAAATTTTTCAATTTTATGGAGGTAGAGTATGAATATACAAAATACTAATAAGGATAATTGTAATTCAAATACAATATTGTATATATTTGGATTTGTTATTTTCTTTTTACCTTTTTTTAGAGGGTTATTCTTTGAAAGGGAGATGTATACAGCAAGTATAATACTTTTACTTATATCTATTATTGGGATTTTAAAGGTTACAAAAACTGAAAGTAAAATAAAGTTTTTCTCACCACTTCAATTTTTTTCTTTTTTATTTGTATTACTTTATATTATAATGGTTTTCTTTGCTTATAATAAGCAATTAGCATCTTTTGAAGCTATTAAAAATACTACTTTTTTTATTGTTTTTTTAGTAATTAGTTATGCAATAAAAGAAAATAAAGATTTAAGCTTTATAAATATAGTTCTAATATTAAGTGGTCTTGTTGTAGCTGTAATTGGGTTTGGAACAGCTTTTGGAAGTTTTACATATAAATCTGCGTTTATAGATGGAATGATAAATTCTACGTTTCAATATCATAATACATTTGGAGCTTATATGCTTGGAATTTTATTTTTAACCATGGCCCAAATTACACAAAGTAAAAAAACTAACAAATATTTATTAACTGGAAGTGGGTATGTACTATTTTTAGGGCTTATATTTTCTTATTCAAGAGGAGCATGGATGCTTCTTCCTATAGTAGGATTAATAGCTTTAATCCTTTTAAAAGAAGATGGACTAAAAAATGTATTTTTAAGTTTTATAAATATACTTATATCTTTTGCTATAACTTTTAATGGTATTTATAAAAGTGCT
Organism: Tepidibacter formicigenes DSM 15518; assembly: GCF_900142235.1. Taxonomy (GTDB): domain Bacteria; phylum Bacillota; class Clostridia; order Peptostreptococcales; family Peptostreptococcaceae; genus Tepidibacter; species Tepidibacter formicigenes. Next base: position 1,140 of record NZ_FRAE01000048.1, read on the forward strand.
TCAAATACTAATACTAGTGGATGGATGTGGATTATATTAGGATTTATAATATCAGGGGGATTAACATTTTTATCAGATAAAGCATCTAATAAATTTAAAATAAATAAAAAGTACTTAATTATATCAATATTAGCATTATCAATATTAGGATTTTTAGGATTAACTAGTGGAACTATAGTTAAATATCTTCCAGAATCAGTAGCACAAAGAATTAGTGCAATAAATCTTAAAACTTTCACAGTTGTAGAAAGAAATGTATTTTATAAAGATGGATTAAAAATAGTAAAAGAGAATCCTTTTCTGGGAACAGGTGGAGGAGGTTGGCAGAGTTTATATAATAAATATAAGACATACCAATACTCGACAACTCAATCACACAACTATATAATGCAGGTATGGATAGAAATAGGAACATTTGGTCTTATAATATTTGCAGGAATGATACTATCCTTTATATACACAAGCTATAGACTTATAAAAAATATAGATGAAGTTGATTTATATAATAAAATTATAGGAGTTATATGTGCTCTTACTGCATTAATCGCTCATACTATAATAGACTTTGATATGGCTTTAGGAGCTTATGCAATTACAGTATGGATACTTTTAGGTATGATTATATCACTTGAAAGAAAATATTTGTTTGTTGATAAGAAAAAGAACATAATTTTTAGCATTCCAAAAAGCGTATTTATAGCTTTAAGTATAATAATTATTCTTTTTATTTCAGGTTCAAAGATAGGAAATATATATGCACAAAAAGGAATAGATATTGCAAAAAATAAGGATTTTGAATTAGTTAAAAAAGAATTTAAAAAGGCTAGTGTAGTTTCACCTTATATTGCTAGTTATAAGATGGATTTAGCAAATATTGATATAGTCTTGGCAAAACAACAAAACTCAAAAGAACTTATAGAAGAATCTAGAAACAATGCTCAAAAAGCTTTAGAACTAGGGAAAACAGATTTTAAAATATTAAAAAATGTTATAATGTATTATTTTAAATTAGGTGATGTAAATACTGCATTTGAAGTTGCTAAAAAACTAGAAGAGTATTATCCAATTGATGATGGAACCTATAATGAGCTTATAGAAATAAATTATGCCATGGCGTCTTATTATATAGAAAAACAAGATGTAAAAAAGGGAATAGAATATTTTAAAAATATATTAGATATTGAGAAAAAAGTTAATAATTTAAATAAAGATTTAGAAAATAAAAAGAATACTTTGCTACAAGGAGTAAAAGATGTTCCACAAGGATATGTTAAAGATAGATTTAAAATTGACTTAAACGAGAAATCTATGGGTAGAATAAACAAAGCAAAAGTTTTTTTAGGATTAAATAAATAATATTTTGAAAGCTGTTAGCATTAAATGTTGACAGCTTTTGCATTTTTGTGGAAAATAACATTGAATAATAGTATTTTTTTATATACAATATAAATGACAAACTTTAAAATAAAATTTAACTAAATCAAAGAATTAAAATATAAATATAACAAAATAATATAATATAAATAAACTTATGATATGGAGGATTTTATGAAAGGGATAGTATTAGCAGGAGGATCAGGAACAAGACTTTATCCAATAACAAAATCAGTATCAAAACAATTATTGCCAATATATGATAAGCCAATGATATATTATCCAATATCAGTACTTATGCTCTCTGGAATAAGAGAAATATTAATAATTTCAACACCTAGAGATTTGCCTATGTATAAAGAATTACTAGGAGATGGAAGTGATTTTGGAGTTTCATTTACATACAAGGTTCAAGAAAATCCAAATGGACTTGCTGAAGCTTTTATAATAGGAGAAGAATTTATAGGAAATGATAATGTAGCTTTAGTTTTAGGTGATAATATATTTTATGGACAAAGATTTAGTGAAACTCTTATAAGAGCAGCTTCATTAAAAGAAGGAGCAGTTATATTTGGATATTACGTTAAAAATCCTAAGGCTTTTGGAGTTGTTGATTTTGATAAAGAAGGAAATGTTTTGTCTATAGAAGAAAAACCAGAACATCCAAAGTCTAACTATGCAGTTCCAGGTCTTTATTTTTACGATAATAGTGTAGTAGAAATTGCTAAAAATGTCAAACCATCAGCTAGAGGAGAGCTTGAAATAACAAGTATAAATAATGAATATTTAAAAAGAGGAAAACTTAAGGTAGAGCTGTTTGGTAGAGGGATGGCTTGGCTTGATACAGGAACTCATAGTGGGCTTTTAGAAGCAAGTAACTTTGTAGAAGCTGTTCAAAAAAGACAAGGTCTTTATATAGCCTGTCTTGAAGAAATAGCTTATAGACTTGGATATATAAATAAAGAAAAGTTATTAGAGCTTTCAAAACCACTTTTAAAAACAGACTATGGAAAATATTTAGAAGATATAGCCAAAGGAATATAGAGGTGAAATAATGGGAAATTTTAAGTTTATAGAAACAAGTATAAAGGACTTATATATAATAGAACCTAAAGTGTTTGGAGATAATAGAGGATACTTCATGGAAAGCTATAATAAAAAAGATTTTCATGAAGCTGGACTTACTATGGACTTTGTTCAAGATAATGAATCAAAATCTAAAAAAGGAGTTTTAAGAGGACTTCATTTTCAGACGAAACACACTCAAGGGAAGCTTGTTAGAGTAACTAAAGGTAAAGTATTTGATGTAGCAGTAGATTTAAGAAAGGGGTCTCCTACATATGGAAAGTGGGAGGGAGTCATTCTTACTGAAGAAAATAAAAGGCAGTTTTATGTACCAGAAGGATTTGCCCATGGCTTTTTAGTTTTATCAGATGAAGCAGTATTTAACTATAAGTGTACTGATTATTATGCTCCTGAATATGACGCTGGAGTACTTTGGAATGATTCAGATATAGGAATTGATTGGCCTTTAGATGATATAGAAGAAGTTATTTTATCAGATAAGGATAAAAAACAAAAAAGATTAAAAGAACTTGATTTACCATTTGAATATAAAGGAGAGAAGTAAATGAAAAATATATTAATTACAGGTGGAGCTGGATTTATAGGATCTAATTTTGTTAGATATATGTTAGATAAATATAATGATTATAGAATAATTAATTTAGATCTTCTTACTTATGCAGGAAACTTGGAAAACTTAAAAGGAATAGAAGAGAATAATAATTATAAGTTTATAAAAGGTTCTATAACTGATAGAGAGCTAGTGGAAAGAATATTTGAAGAAGAAAATATAGATTGTGTTGTAAATTTTGCAGCAGAATCTCATGTTGATAGAAGTATAGAAGATCCAGAGATATTTGTAAAAACTAATGTTTTAGGAACACAAGTACTTTTAGATGTAGCTAAAAAAAGCTGGCAGATAGGAAAAGATGAAATAGGTTACCCTATATATAAAGAAGGAGTAAAATACATTCAAGTATCAACAGATGAAGTTTATGGAACACTTGGAAAAGAGGGAATGTTTACAGAAACAACAACACTTTCTCCAAATAGTCCATATTCAGCATCTAAAGCTAGTGCTGATATGATAGTTAGAGCATATAGTGAAACTTTTAAGTTGCCAGTAAATATTACTAGATGTTCAAATAATTATGGACCATATCAATTTCCAGAAAAGTTAATACCACTTATGATAGCTAATTGTTTAAGTGAGAAAGATTTACCTGTATATGGAGATGGAATGCAAATAAGAGATTGGCTTCATGTTAAGGATCACTGTGCTGCGATTGATACAGTACTTCATAAAGGTAAATTAGGAGAAGTTTATAATGTAGGTGGAAATAATGAAAAAGCAAATATAGAAATAGTTAAGATTATTATTAAAACTCTTGGAAAATCAGAAGATTTAATTAAATATGTAAAAGATAGATTAGGACATGATAAAAGATATGCAATAGATAATACTAAAATAACTACAGAACTTGGATGGAAGCCTGAGTATACATTTGAAGAAGGAATAAAGGAAACTATACAGTGGTATTTGGATAATAAGCCATGGTGGGAGAATATAATTTCTGGAGAATATATGGAATATTATGAGCAGATGTATAAAAATAGATAAATTTTTAGAGGTGTAAGAAGTGAATGAGTATATATATAATTTTAAAAAATATAGACCTTTATTAAAAGAATTAGTTTTACGAGATATAAAGCTAAAATATAGAAGGTCTGTTTTAGGGATATTATGGAGTATTCTAAATCCATTACTTATGATGTTAGTCTTAACAATAGTATTTTCTACACTTTTTAAAAGAAGTATTGATAATTTTCCTGTATATTTATTATGTGGAAGAATTATATTTGATTTTTATTCACAATCAACAAGAGAAGCAATGACATCAATAGTTAGTAATGGAATTTTAATTAGAAAGGTTTATATACCTAAATATATTTTTCCTATATCAAAGGGAATATCCACATTTGTTAATTTACTATTTTCACTAATAGCTTTATTTATAGTTATGATTGTAACAAATGTAAAGATTACTTGGGCTATAATGCTAATACCTTTACCTCTTATATATATTTTTATTTTTTCTATAGGTATAGGATTAACTTTGGCCGCATATACAGTTTTTTTTAGAGATATAGTTCATTTGTATAGTGTTGTTTTAACAGCTTGGATGTATTTAACACCTTTATTTTATCCAGTAGAAATAATTCCTGATTCTTTTAAATTTGTTATATATTTAAATCCGTTATATTATATTATAGAATGTTTTAGAGAAATTGTGTTATATGGTCAAATTATTTCTTTACAAAAACATTTAATATGTATACTAATCAGTTTATTTTCGATAGTATTTGGTATTATTGTTTTTAAGAAAAAACAAGACAAGTTTATTTTGTATATATAAACGGTTATTATTAGGAGGAGTATAATTGCGTTGTAGTAATGAAAAGATAATAGAAGTGAAAAATGTATCTATGAAGTTCAATTTGAGCAAAGAAAAAATTGATAATTTAAAAGAATACATAGTAAAGCTTGTAAAGAGACAACTTCTATTTCAGGAGTTTTATGCTCTTAAAGATGTTAATTTTTCTGTTAAAAAAGGTGAAATATTAGGGATTATAGGATTAAACGGAGCAGGGAAAAGCACCTTACTTAAAATTATAGCAGGTGTTTTAAAACCATCAGAAGGAGTTGTAAATATTAACGGAACGGTGGCACCTCTTATTGAATTAGGTGCTGGTTTTGACCCTAATATGACTGGACGTGAAAATATATTTCTAAATGGAGCTATTTTAGGGTATAATCAAAATTTTATGGAAGATAAATTTGATGAAATTATAGAATTTTCTCAGTTGCAAGAGTTTATTGATGTACCTTTAAAAAATTATTCTTCAGGAATGAAGGCTAGACTTGGATTTTCTATCGCTACTTTGCTTAACCCAGATATACTTATAGTAGATGAGGTATTATCGGTAGGAGATTTTAAATTTCAAAGAAAATGTGAAGAAAGAATAAAAGATATGATAAATAGTGGAACAACTGTATTATTTGTATCACACTCTATAAATAAAGTAGAAAGTCTATGTGATAGAGTTGTTTGGTTAGAAAAGGGAAAGGTTAAGGCAATAGGGAATAGTATAGAACTTTGTAATAAATTCAAAAATTATAAGGAGTAGAGAAATAATGAATAGATTTTGGGAAAGTATTATTCAACCTATATTTGAGAAAAGAAAACCTAAACACATTGTAGAAATTGGAAGTGATGAAGGGAAAAATACAGAAAAAGTTCTTGAATACTGCAAGAGGAATGATGGTAAAATAACAGTTATAGATCCATCACCTAGATATGATACTAAAATTTGGGAAAAAAATAATATGAAATATTTAAAGATATATAAAGAGTTGAGTTTAAATGTGCTACCTAAATTAAATTGTTACGATATTGTATTAATAGATGGAGATCATAATTGGTATACTGTTTACAATGAATTGAAAATAATATATAAAAATAATAGCTTAGAAAATTTCCCTATAATAATTTTACATGATGTTTCCTGGCCATATGCTCGTAGAGATTTATATTATAACCCAGAAAATATACCTTTAGCATATAGGAAACCTTATGCTAAAAAAGGTATTGATCCAGAATCAACAAATTTACTTGAAAAAGGTGGATTAAATTCAGAACTATGTAATTCAATTTATGAAAATTCTTTACAAAATGGAGTATTAACAGCAATAGAAGATTTTTTACAAGAGAATGACAATCAATTCAAGTTTATTAAAATTTCTGGTTTTAATGGGATTGGAATAATAGCTTCTAATGAGTATTTAAAAAATAATAAAGAACTTGAAAATACTTTACAACATTTAGAAGTATCGCATTTTATTCATAGACATATAGAAAATATAGATAAAAATTTAATGAAAGATCATATACGATTACTTGAATATAAAAGTGAATCTCTATATAAGGAAAATAAAATAAAAAATATAGAAACAGAACTAACAAAAGTAAAAAAGTCTTTTGAAGAAGTAAATAAGATATTAAGCAAAAAAGAAGAAGAATTACAAGAGTATATAAAAAAAATAGAACTATTAAAAAAAGAAAAAATAGAATTAAGTAATTTAAAACAAAAATTAAATAAAAAGATATTTGAACAAGATACACACATAGATGACCTAAATTTAAAAATGGAAAAATATTTAGAAAAAATAAATGAAATACAGAAAGAAAATAAAAGTTTAAAAAATGATATAATAAAAAAGCAAAAAGAGTTAAGTAAATTAAATGAAGAAAATAAAAGTTTAAAAAATGATATAATAAAAAAGCAAAAAGAGTTAAGTAAATTAAATGAAGAAAATAAAAAACTTAACTCGTGGATGATTCAATTAAATGAAGGTATAAATGTGCTATTAGGTTCAAAAAGATGGAAATTTTCAAATTTAGTAGGGGAGTTCAAAAGAAGAGTATTATTTATAAAAAAGCAGCCTACTCCGTCTGAATTTATAACAAATATAATGAATCAGTATCAATTATGGCTAAAAAATAATGATATATTGAAATATAAAGAAATAACTAAAACTAGATTGCAAGGAAGTAAATATAAGAACAAGATGGCCTACTTTATATGGAAATTAATAAAGAATCCTGGAAAGAAAAATATTTTAAATCTAAAGGCATATTTATTATTAAAAGGGTCCTATTTATTTGATGAAGATTATTATTTAACTAATTACCCTGATGTTAAAATTTCAGGCTTAGATCCACTAATTCATTACATATACTATGGTGGATTTGAAGGAAGAAATCCTAGTGAGTTTTTTGATTCAAAATATTATATGAGAAGCAATAGTGACGTAAAAGATTCTAAAATGAATCCTTTAATTCATTATGTTTTTTATGGAGCAAAAGAAGGCAGAATTCCTAAGCCTAATTTTGTATTAGAAAACAATAAATTTAGCAATGATAAAATTAAACAAAATTCAGAAAATTTAAATACTAATAATGAAAAGGTTAAGAAGATTCCTTTTAATTATAGTGAATTTAATACTTTAAACATGCCTAAAGTATCTATAATACTCCCAACTTGGAATAGAGAAAAAATAATAGGTAGAGCTATAGATTCTGTATTAAAACAAAAATATACAAATTATGAGTTAATAATTGCAGATGATGGAAGTGAGGACAATACAGAAAGTTATTTATATGAAAAATACAAAAATGAGATAGCTGAAGGTAAAATTAAGTATTATAAACTAGCACATGGTGGAGTTTGTAAAGCACGTAATAAGGGTTTGGAATTGTCTACAGGTGAATTAATTGCATATATAGATTCTGACAATGAATGGTATGACGATTATTTAAGTACAATGGTGAATGTATTTGTATCAAATCCAACTTGTGGGACGGCATATGCATGCATTGAAGTATTTGATGAAGTAAGGAATAAAAACTTTGTTAGAAAAGTTAAATTTGATAGAAAAAGATTATTAAGTGGGAACTTCATTGATTTAAATATATTTATGCATAGAAGAAGAATCTATGAGCAATATGGAGGATTTAATGAACAATTAAGAAGACTTGTAGATTGGGAATTAATAATTAGATATACTAAGTTAAATGAGCCTATCTTTATAGACAAAGTGCTTGCAAAGTATTATTTGAATAATACTTTGAATAATATATCTAATACAGTTGCTTTAGATCCAAATAGAAAAAAAGTTATAGAATTACATAAAGAAGAAAGAATTTCTTTAGGTGTTGATAAGTTGAGAATTGGATATGTACTCTGGGATTATCCTGCTTTTTCACAAACTTTTGTATTTAATGAATTAAGATGGTTGGTTCAAAATGGTTATGAAGTTAAGGTTTTTTATAAGGCTTTAGCAGATAAGAGTAAAGAACCAGACTTTCCAATCGAAGCTTATAAAGTAGAAAATGATGAAGAACTCGCTAAACTTATAGAAGAACATGAGATAAATATGCTTCACACTCATTTTGTTTATCCAGCATGCACTTTATTAACATACCCAGCAGCAATAAAAACAAATACACCTTTTACTGTAAGTGCTCATGCTGTAGATATATTTCACTATGCGAATGAGAAGAGAAATAAAATAAATGAAATATCTAGTCATACACTTTGCAAAAAAGTAATAATACCAGGGAAGTTTCATTACAACTACTTAGTTGATAGAGGAGTGCCTTCTAATAAGCTCATAATAGCAAGACAAGCTGTTAGATATGAATTATTTAATGAAGATAAAAATTTTGAAAAAAGATTAAATAGGAAAAGAAGAATTATTTCAACTATAGCTAGATTTGTTGAAAAGAAAGGATTAGAGGATTTAATAAAAGCTGCAGATTTAATAAAAGACTTAGATGTAGAAATCAGGATATATGGTTATGGACCATTAGAACAAGAATATGAGGAACTGATTAATAAGTTACAATTAAAAAATGTTAAGTTATGTGGAACTATTGAGGGGTATGAAAATTTAAAAACAGTATATAAAGAAAGTGATTTATTTGTGTTGCCTTGCGTTAGAGCTTCAAATGGAGATATGGATGGAATACCTACGGTAATACTTGAGGCTATGTCTTTTGGGGTCCCTGTAATTTCTACAGATACATCAGTAATTCCTGAAATCGTAAAAAATAATTTTTCAGGTTTTATAGTTCCTCCTAAAAAACCGGAAGCATTAGCTATAAAAATTAAAGAAATATTAAATATGAACTCAAACAAACTAAGAAATATATTATTAAATGCTAGAGAAACTGTTAATTTAGTAGCTAAGATAGAGCATACTATGAATACGTTAATTGATATTTGGATGAATCGATATGTAGATATATTTTTAGTAACTTATGATAAAGATAAATATAGAAATCTTCAAGAAACAAAAGAGATAATAGATAGAATCTATAAATATACTACTACACCTTTCAATCTTACAATTGTAGATAATGGGAGTGAAGAAGAATTTAAAAAATATTTACATGAATTTACAATAAATAATGATAATGTAAAATTAATAGAATTACAATCAAATATATACTGTGGACCTGCTTCTAATTTAGCTATAGAAAATTCTAATGGAGATTATATTATATATGTCTGTAGTAAGGAAGGATTTATAGGAGAATTAGGCTGGGAAAGAGAATGTATTAATTATATGAGAGAAAATAATGATGTAGCAATTGCTGGACATATAATAGCTTCTCCAAAATATTACAACGGTAAAACCTATATGGAGCAAGAATGGTTTAGTAAATTTAGAAATAAGAATTTTGCAATAGAACATCCTGATAGAAATTTTTATCATGTACAAGGTGGATTATATATATTAAGAAGACAAGCTTATAGAGAATGTGGTGGTTTTAGCAATGAATTACCTCATAATTATATGGATGTTGAATATAGTTATTATTTAGAAAGTTGCGGATGGAAATTAGGAGAGATAGAATCTATAGTATCTTTAACAAAAAAAACTCAACCTAATATTGATGCTTTTATGGATGAGAATACTATAGCGGTACACCCTTTAGACATGGATATAGTAAGTGAATTTGATTATGTAAAAAGTAATCGTGGTAAAAAATGCAATGTATGTAATTGGAAAGGCTTGAAATATGATATTAAAGGAGATAGTTATATATGTCCAAATTGTCAATCTACTAATTTCCAAAGAAGTTTGTATAAATATCTAGCTAAATCAAATTTAATTTATAGAAATTTAAGTTGTATAGCATTTAATATAGAAAAATCACAATTTCATTATAAATTAAATAAAATGTTTAAACTTGAAACAATAAATGCAGACAACACAATAGATATGAACAAAAGATTAAAAGAACTAGAAGATAGAAAACCAAAGGTTTTAATTATACAGGAAATAGATTGGGAAATTGATAACTATAAAAAAATTTCAAAGAATATATATGAAGCATTAGATATTGAAGGTGTTGCTTTAATTAATAGTTCTGAAAATATTAATGATAAAGAAATAATAAAAGAATTAAAAGCAATAGGTTTTAACATAACAAAAGAAAACTATTATAGCAAGGTAATTCAATATGATTGGAAAAATATACTTATATGCAAAAAATCATAAATATTTAGATTGTATGGAGATGTAAGAATATGAAGATAGATAATAACAAATGCTTAGTTATTGGTGGTAATGGATTTATTGGAATAAATTTAATTATTAAATTATTGGATTTAGGAATGAAAGTGAGAGTATTGAGTAGAAATAATAATAATATTCCGCTTGAAATAATAGATAAAATAGAATTTATAAGAGGAAACCTTACAGATAGGGAGATAATAAGAAGTTCTATAAAAAACATAGATTATATTTTTTATTTTGTATCTTGTACAAATGTTTCTAGTTCAATTAATGATGTTTACAAAGATAATAATAATGTACTGTATATGATTAATTTGTTAGAAGGATTAAAAGAAAATAAAATAAAGAAATTGATATTTGCATCTTCTGGAGGAACTGTATATGGAGAACCTAGGTATGTTCCTGTAGATGAAAATCATCCAAGAAAACCAATATCCCCTTATGGAATAACAAAAGCATCTATTGAAAATTATTTAAATTTTTATAAAAGAAAATATAACATAAATTATTGTGTTTGTAGGTACTCTAATCCATATGGAAAGTATCAATATCCAAGTAAAGGAACGGGGGCTATAAATATATTTCTCTATAAACATTTAAATGGAGAAGAAATTACCATTTATGGGGATAAAACCAAGATAATAAGAGATTATATATATATAGATGATTTAATAGAGGCTACGGTGAGGATAGCATTCAAAGAAAAAACAAATTATGATATCTATAATGTTGGAAGTGGTATTGGATTAAGTTTACAAGATTTAATAAATTCAATTGAAAAAGCAACTAAGAAAAAAATACGCATTAAAGAAAAAAATTCCAAAGATGAGAATGTTGAAAAAATAATTTTGAATATAGATAGGTTAAAGAAAGAATTTGATTGGAATCCAAAAGTAGATTTAGATTTAGGTGTAAATTTAAGCAAGCTATGGATAACAGAATTAATTAAAAAAAGATAATTAGATTTTGGTAGGAGAGAAATATGAAAATATCTGTGATAATACCAAATTATAATGGTAGAAAATTACTAAAAGATTGCTTAGAATCATTAGCTAAGCAATCTTTTAAAGACTTTGAGATAATAATAATAGATAATGGTTCTTCAGATCACAGTAAAGAATTTGTAAATAAAAACTATCCTAAAATAACGTTTATAGAAATGGGCAAAAATTGTGGGTTTAGCATGGCAGTAAATCATGGTATAAAATTAAGCAAAGGTAAATATGTAGTTTTATTGAACAACGATACTATTGCAGAAGAGAATTGGCTTAAATGTTTATTAAATACAATAGAATCGGATGAGAAAATATTTTCTGTTAGTAGCAAAATGATTCAATTTAATAATAGGGATTTAATTGATGATTCAGGAGATTCATTAAATATATTAGGTTTGGCATGGCAATTAGGTCATGGATTTAAAAAAGAAAAATGCAATTCATATAAAAAAGTGTTTAGTTCATGTGCTGGTGCTGCAATATACAGAAAAGATTTGTTTGAAAAAATAGGGTACTTTGATAAAAAATTTTTTGCGTACTTAGAAGATGTGGATATAGGTTATAGAGCTAATATTTATGGATATATTAATATATACTGTCCTTATGCTAAGATATATCATATAGGAAGTGCTACTAGTGGAACTGGCTATAGTGATTTTAAAGTGTTTTTAACATCAAGAAACAATACATATCTAATATACAAGAATATGCCTATATTACAATTACTATTAAATTCACCTTTTTTGTTTATAGGATTTATTTTTAAATATATGATTTTTTCTAGACTTGGATATTCAAAATCATATATAGAAGGTACTATAGAGGGAATAAAAACTTTAAGAAAAATAGAAAAAACACATTTTAAATTTAAAAACATAAAGAACTACATAAAAATACAATTAGGACTAGTATTTGATTTATTTAGATATATTTTCTATAAAATACAAATTCGAATGAATAAGTAAAATTATAATAAAAGGATGTGTTTATATGAAAAAAATAGCAGTTATAGGATCTGGGTATGTAGGTCTTGTTGCGGGTACGTGTCTTGCTGATTTTGGACTTAATGTAATGTGTGTAGATAATAATAAAGATAAGATAGAAGGATTAAAAAAAGGAATAATACCTATATATGAACCAGGACTTGATGATTTAGTAAAAAGAAATATGTATTATAAAAGGCTAGATTTTACAACTGATATTAAAAGTGCAGTAGAGGAAAGTGAAGTAATATTTATAGCTGTAGGAACTCCTCCAAAGGATGATGGAAGTGCTGATCTTCAGTATGTACTTCAGGTAGCTAAGGATATAGCCATGTATATGAATGGTTATAAAGTCATAGTAGATAAATCTACAGTACCTATAGGTACTGGACAAAAGGTTAAAAAAGTAGTTAATGATATTCTTAAAGAAAGAGAAGTAGACTATAAATTTGATGTAGTGTCTAATCCGGAGTTTTTAAGAGAAGGTTCTGCTATATATGACTTTACACATCCAGACAGAGTTGTTATAGGATCTGAATCAGAAAAAGCAACAAAAATTATGAGAGATGTATATAGAGTTTTATATTTAAATGAAACTCCTTTTGTAGAAACTAACATAGAAACAGCTGAAATGATAAAATATGCATCAAATGCATTTTTAGCTATGAAGATAACATTTATAAATGAGGTTGCTAACCTTTGTGAAAAAGTAGGAGCTAATGTACAACATGTTGCAAAAGCCATGGGTAGAGATGGAAGAATATCTCCTAAATTTTTACATGCAGGACCAGGATATGGAGGAAGTTGTTTCCCTAAAGATACAAAAGCTTTAGCCAATATAGCAAGAGAACATGGAGAAGTAATATCTTTAATAGAGACAACAGTTAAAGCTAATGAAAATCAAAAACTTAAGATGGTAGAAAAAATAAAAAATGCCATGGGTAGTTTAGAAGGAAAAACTTTAGGTATATTAGGTATAACATTTAAACCTAAAACTGATGATATGAGAGAAGCTCCTTCATTAGTAATATTAACAGAGCTTGCAAAAATGGGAGCTAAAATGAAAATATTTGACCCTGAGGGTGAAAAAGAAGGTAAATGGAGATTAGGACATATAAAAGATAGTATAGAATTCTATACAGATGAATATGAAGCAAATATTAATGCAGATGCGTTGATTATAATAACAGAATGGCATCAATTTAGAAACATGGATTTAGATAGACTAAAAGAAAGTATGAAAGACAACTATTTCTTTGATTTAAGAAATATATATGAAAGAGAATTAGTAGAAGAGAAAGGATTTAAATATTTTGGTGTAGGGGTTTAATATGTAAAATGAAAATATCTTTAGTTATTCCTAATTATAATGGAAAAAAGTTCTTAAAAGATTGTTTAGATTCTTTATCTAAGCAATCTTTTAGCTATAAATATGAAATAATTATGGTAGACAACAATTCAAGTGATGACAGTGTTGAATATATAAAGGAAAATTATTCATACATAAAATTAATATATTTAAATAAAAACCATGGCTTTGCTAAAGCTGTAAATGAAGGAATAAAATTAGCAAGGGGAGAATATGTTGTACTTTTAAATAACGACACAGAAGTTGAAGAAGATTGGCTTAAAAACTTAGTTACATGCATAGAAAAAGATGAAAATGTATTTTCGGTATCCTCTAAAATGGTTCAATATAATCACAGAAATTTAATAGATGATGCAGGAGATGAATATACTTTACTTGGTTGGACATTAAAAACTGGGGATGGAGAAAATATAAATAGATACAATAAAAAAAGAGAAATATTTAGTTCATGTGCAGGAGCTGCTATATATAGAAAGAAGATATTTGATAAAATAGGATATTTTGATGAAAATTTCTTTGCTTACATGGAAGACGTAGATATAAGCTATAGAGCAAAAATTTATGGCTACAAAAACATATACTGTCCAGATGCAATAGTTTATCATATAGGAAGTGGAACTAGTGGAAGCAGATACAATGAATTTAAAGTGAAACTCGCAGCAAGAAATAATATATATGTTCCATATAAAAATATGTCTTTATTACAATTAATTACAAATTTTCCATTTTTACTTTTAGGTTTTTTTATAAAGTATTTATTCTTTGTTAAAAAAGGATTTGGAAAAGTATATTTAGATGGATTAAAAGAGGGATTTACTACTTTAAATAAAATAGAAAAAGTAAAGTATAAGAATAAAAATTTATTTAATTATATAAAAATAGAATTAGAGCTTATAAAAAATACTTTTAAATATATTTTTTCAAAAATTATAAAATAACTTAATTTTACTATAAAGCCATATATTATTATGTTAAAATAATATATGGCTTTATTTTAAACTAAGGAGCAGTATTATGTTATCTATAATAATAGTTAATTTTAAAACATATGAACTTACAAAACAAACTATAAACTCTATAATACAGAACGAAAATAATATAAGTTATGAAATAATATTAGTGGATAATGCATCAAATGACGGTAGTATAGAGAAATTAGAAAAAGACTTTAGAAAGGAAATAAATAATAATGTAATTAAAATTATTAAAAACAAAGAAAATCTAGGTTTTTCAAAAGCTAATAATATAGGAATTAAGATATCTAAAGGAGAATATATACTTACATTAAATTCAGATACAGTAATAGTAGATGATTGTCTTAATAAATGTTTAAAATACATAAAAAAAGATAACAATATAGGAGCTTTAGGATGTAAGGTATTACTTCCTGATGGAAAATTAGATAAGCCTTGCAAAAGAGGATTTCCAACTCCACAGGCTTCTCTTTTTTATATGTTAAAGCTAGACAAATTATTTTCTAATATTAAAAAGTTTGGACAATACAACTTAACATATTTAGACGAAAATGAAATAAATGAAGTAGACAGTTTAGTTGGAGCATTTATGATAATACCTAAAAAAATTATAAATGAAGTTGGAATGCTTGATGAAGATTTTTTTATGTATGGAGAAGACATAGATTGGTGTTATAGAATAAAAAAATCAGGATATAAAATAATATATTACCCAGGAGCAAAAATAATACATTATAAAGGATCAAGTGCTAAGAAAAAAAGATTTAAAACAATATATGAATTTCATAGAGCTATGTATTTGTTCTATAATAAGCATTATAAAAAAGAATATAATATTTTAGTTACATTTACAGTTTATTTAGGAATAATAATTAAATTAATATTATCTTTATTATTAAATCTACTCAAAAGACAAGGATGATTAGATGATAAAAGAAAATCAAAAGTACTTAAATAGATTATTAGTATTATTAGATGCAGTGTCAATAATAATATCTTTTTTAATAGCGTGGTACATAAGATTTCAAAGTGGATTGATAAAAGTTGATAGTGGGCATTTGAGTTTTGAACAATATATTATACCTGTGCTTTTAATAATACCTATATATTTAGTGATATATAGTTTTTTTAACTTATATGCTCCTCGAAGGCTAAAAAGTGTATATGAAGAGTTTTTAAATATATTAACAGCTAATATATTAGGAATATTTATTCTTGCAACTATATTATTTTTAATTAAACAAATACATTATTCTAGATATCTACTTTTAATATTTACAGTAAATATTATATGTATAACGATTATAGAAAGAGGATTTATCAGACTTTTTTTAAGAAATATAAGAAAAAAAGGATATAATTTAAAACATTCATTAATAGTAGGTTATAGTAATCTTACTATAGAGTTTCTAAAAAGAGTTGAAAAAAATAAGCATTGGGGATATAACGTAGCAGGGATATTAGATGATAATAAAAAGTTAGGTTATAAAGTGAAAAATGTAAATATTATAGGTAAAATTTATGATTTAGAAAGATATTTACAAGGGCATTATATAGATGAAGTAATTATAACTCTTGATATAAAAGAATATGAAAAATTAAAATGGGTAATAGGAATTTGTGAAAAAATGGGGGTTAGAACTCAGATAATACCGGATTATTACAAGTACATTCCTGCAAGGCCTTATGTAGAGGAAATAGAAGGACTTCCTATAATAAATATAAGGCATGTTCCACTGGATAATATAGTAAATAAATTTATAAAAAGATTATTAGATATAATAGCTTCAGTTGTTGCTATTATATTATTTTCACCAATTATGATATTTACTGCTATAACTATAAAATTAACTTCGCCAGGACCAATACTATTTAAGCAAGAAAGAGTGGGTCTTAACAGGAAAAATTTTAATATGTATAAATTTAGGTCTATGCATGTTCAAAAAAAGGAAGAAGAAAAAGTTCAGTGGACTACTAAAGATGATCCAAGAAAGACTAAATTTGGTTCATTTATAAGAAAGACAAGCATAGATGAGCTTCCTCAGCTTTTTAATGTTTTAAAAGGAGATATGAGTTTAATAGGTCCTAGACCTGAAAGACCATATTTTGTTGAAAAATTCAAAGAAGAAATCCCAAAATACATGATAAAGCATCAAGTAAGACCTGGAATTACAGGTTGGGCACAGGTAAGTGGATGGAGAGGAGATACTTCTATTGCTAAAAGGATAGAATATGATCTTTATTATATTGAAAATTGGAGTATATGGTTTGATATAAAAATTCTTTGGCTTACTGTATTTAAAGGTTTTGTAAATAAAAATGCATATTAGGAGCATTCCTGTAATGAATAAATTTGAACTTTGATAAAAAAAGTACCTCCTGATAGAATACAGGGTGTAAGGTTGCAACTTACCCCGAATTAAAATAAGACTATCAATGGAGGTACTACAAATGAATTATACACAAAATAAAAAGATTTCGCAAATAACAGAATCAACTTTAATTATTGGAATAGATATAGCTAAATATGCACACGTTGCTAGAGCTCAAGATTTTAGAGGAATTGAGTTAGAGAAGTATATTGAAGTTTCAAATTCTATTGAAGGGTTTAATAAATTAATTAAATGGCTTGATTTAATATG
>NZ_FRAE01000049.1 GCF_900142235.1 Tepidibacter formicigenes DSM 15518
CTTAATTTTATTTAGGAGGTGTATATTTTATCAAAAAAATAAAGGAATTTCCTAATTTTAAATTAGGAAATTCTTTTATAATGAATAGGAAATTATAATCCTTTTGAATTGTGAATAAATATAATTTTCGTTATGAATTTTAAGCAACGGAATTCGTTAGAATTCGTTGGCGCCATGAAATTTCAGAAAAGTCTACATTTAAAATCTTTAGAATAAAGACTTTTTTATAGTTTATTTTTTTCATTTTTACATTTATAGCTATTATGAACTTTCTCGTAAAGATTTATGTCTAGATATTTTAAACTTTCTAAATATTTAATGACACTTCCTAAATAAGGTATATTTTGGCCGAGATATTCTTTTTCTAGTTGAAGTCTTTTTTTGTTTACAGGACAATCTTCTATATGATTTTGTCCACAATTTCTACATTTTGACAATACTAATGCTAATCTTTCTTCATAATATTTATCTTTTTGAATTAAATTGTGTCTTAGTATAAGAAGTATTAATAATAAAAGTATTCCAAAATAAGAGATAGTAGTTACTGTATTTATGTATATGCTTGGAATATATTTATATAATCCAATTGTTCCAAAAAATATAAATACAAAAGCTGCTACTATTTTCATTGTAACTTCAGGTATCTTTTTACCAAGAAGTTTTCCAATTATTATACCAAGCCCTCCTGTAACTATCATTCCACAAACTGTTCCAAATAAAACAAATATAGGGTATTTAGAATTTGCTCCAAGAGTCATTGCTGTAAGCTGTGTTTTATCTCCAAGTTCACCTATAAAAAATGCAAGAGCTACAGTTATTATAGGTCCGTAGTTTCCTTTAACATTTTCTTCATCACTATCTTCATTGTCAATTTTAAGAGACCAAAGTCCAAATAATATGAATAGTATAGAAGCTAGTATTTGGATTTTTTCTATAGAAACAAATCGGCTTACATAATTACCTATTGCAATAGCAATTCCATGATTTAAAAAAGAACCTATAAAAATTCCAATTAAAACACTAATAGATTTAAACTTTGATGAAAAAGCCATGGCAAGAAGTTGTGTTTTATCACCCATTTCAGCTAAAGTTATTAATACAAAAGCTGTAATAAATTCTTTCAAAAAAATTCCTCCTTAGTATTTTCTAACTATAATAATATACAATATATATTGTATTATAATATATATAAATATTTTTTAATTATCAATCAATAGTATTATATTCTACATAAAATTTATACAACCTTTTTCAAATTTAAAAGTGGAGGGAATAAAATGAATTATTATAAAGGATTTTTTATAAATGAGCCTGTTGGAAATAATATATTTTCATATGATGAAAGAAAACAAAAAAAAATATATGTACCACCTTTAAAAGAAGGAAATATTGAAGATGCTAAAATAGGAGAAAACATAGTATTTTGTGAAATTGAAGATAAAAATGAAATAAATGCTTTAGGACTTGAATATTTTATAAAGTATTTATTCAATGAAAAAGATGTTTACATATTTGATAATCACAATCATGCTTTTTATTTTTGGGTAGAATCTTTAAAAAGGGGTAAATTTAAAAAAGGAATAAAATTAGTTCATGTAGATCAACACAAGGATATGAGAGAACCTAATACTTATATTAAAGATATAAATGATTTAGAAAATGTGTTTAAGTATACTAATTTTAATTTGAATGTTGGAAATTTTATAAAGCCTGCACTTAAATTAGGTATATTTTCTGATGTTGTAATACTTGATAATCTAAATAGCTTTTACTTGGATATAAATGAAGAATTTGTTTTAGATATAGATTTAGATATATTTTCTAAAGACATGGATTACATAGACTATGATTTGAAAATTAGTAAAATTAAAGAACTTATTAAAAAATCAAAGGTAATAACAATAGCTACTAGTCCTTTTTTTATAGAACAAAATTATGCAATAGATGTTTTAAAAGAGATATTTAAATTTTGATTGAAATAAAATGTATATTTGATATAATTAGTATTTAGGTAAGTTATAATGAAGGAGGAAAAAATGATGAGTTTATTTGAAAAATGGCAGCAATTAGCTGAAAATCATAATAATGAACAAGAAGAAGTAGAATTTTGGAAAGATTATTTAAAAAAAGAAGCTAGTATATATAAAGAGATATTAGATAAAAAAATAGAAGTTATAGAAGGAAAAATTTCTGATTTAGCATCTAGCCATAAGATAAGTGAAGAATATTTCATGGGATTTTTAGATGGAATAAGTGAAAGTTTAAAAAATGAAATAGCATTAGAAGAATTAGAATCTGATAGCGAAATTAAATTAGAAATAGATTTTGAAAAATTATACTACAATATGGTTTCAGTAGAAGCTCATTGGCTTTACAACTTAGAAGGATGGAATAATATATTAAGTGAAGAAATAAGAAAGCAAATACAAAAAGAATACAAATTTTCGAAAACTATAGTAAAAGAAGATAAAATAGGAAGAAATGAACCTTGTCCTTGTGGAAGTGGTAAAAAGTACAAAAAATGTTGTGGAAAATAAAAACAAGTCCTATATATAGGACTTATTTTTTTGAAAATTAGAAATATAAGAAATTGACTTGGTTATAAATGTAAAAATGATATAATAAAAATTAGAAATTTATTGCAAGGAGTGAAAAATATGTATATACTTAAATTTGTAGATTTTGAAGATGATTTAGCTGTAAAAGAATTTAATAGTAAAGAAGAATTAAAAGAATACATTATAAAAAATAATATAGATAAACATTGGTATCAAATAGAAGAAATAAAAAAAGTTATTCCAAATTTAAAATAAGATTAAGTAAAAATATAAATAAAGAGGAGGATTAGATTATGGTAAATAATTTTTTTAAAAAAGGCTCTATAAAGTTTAAAATACTTACTATTCCATTGATAATTATGTTTGTAGTTGTTACATTGATATCAATTATTACTATTAATATATCAAGATCAAGATTGATAGGTCAGATGGAAATTGACGGTATAAATCTTGCAGAACAAATAGTTAAACAAATACAAAAAAGTGATGAATCTATGGAAATAATAAATAGTTCTATAGAAGATAAAATTAGAACTTTAGGTAAATTTTTATCTAAAAATAATTATAATATAGATAATAATTACTTAATTGATGTAGCTAAAGACTTTAACGTTGATGAAATAAATATTACAGATATTAATGGAAATATAATTTATTCTAATCTAAAAAGTAGCTTAGGATCTGTATTTGGACAAGATCATATATCATATCCTGTTTTAGCAGGTGAAAAAAATGAGTTAATGGAAAATATAAGAAAATCAAGAGAAACGAATAATTATTATAAGTATGGTTATGTAAGTATGAAAAATGGAGGTATGGTTCAGGTAGGAATACTTGCAAACAAAGTACAAGAACTAAGAGCAAGCTTAGAGAGTCAAACTTTAGTAGATGACTTAGCAAAAGATGAAAGTATTGTGTATGCACTTTTAGTAGACAAAGATTCAAAAATTATAGCTTCTAGTGATAAAGAAAGGATAGGAAAAATATTAATAGGTGAAGAAACAAAAAATGCTATTAAAAAAGGAAAAACTTATAACAATGTTTTCTTTTACGATAAAAATAATATAGAAGTTTGTGATGCTGTAGTACCTCTTTATAAAAATGGAGAGCATATAGGCGCAGTAGTTGTAGGAATATCTATGGATAATGTAAATAAAGCTATTAGTAATATAATAATTATTATAAGTATAATAGCATTAATTTCTTTTATAATTTCAGCAATTATATTGTATTCTACTTCAAGCAATATTTTAGGAGTTATTAGAAGGCTTGTTGATATATCTAAAGAAGTAGCTAGTGGTAATCTTGATAATGAAATCAATATAAAATCTAAAGATGAAACTGGTATTTTAGCTAGAAATTTTGAAAATATGATAATTAGCCTAAAAGAGACAATACATAGTATGAGAGAACAGGCATCTAAAACAGAAGATATATCAAATCATTTAACGTCTATTGCTCAAGATATGACAGAATCTGCTGAAAATATTGCAGCTGCAACACAGGATGTTGCAAAAGGAACTAGTTCTCAAGCAGATGAATTAGCAAATATTAATAAAATATTAACTAATTTTACAGATAAATTAGGAAATATTGTTAAGTCTATAGAAAATGTTGATATAAAATCTAAAGAAATAAACTTGATGGCTAATGGAAGTACATCTAATGTAGAAAATGTTATGGGATCTGTAGAGAAGGTAACAGATGCTTTCAAAGATTTAATTTCCAAAATTTCAACTGTTGGTGATAATATAAATCAAATAAATGAAATAACAGTTCTTATAAATACTATAGCAGATCAAACAAATTTATTAGCTCTTAATGCTTCTATTGAAGCTGCAAGAGCAGGGGAAGCAGGAAAGGGGTTTGCGGTAGTTGCTGATGAAATTAGAAAACTTGCAGAACAGACAAAAGAATCATCTGAGAATATAGATTCATTAATTAATAACATATCAAGTGATACAGATATGGTTGTAAAAACAAGTGATGCTATGAATGATGAATTAAATAATCAAAGAAAAGATATAGATATTGCTATGGCTTCTTTTAAAAAAATAATTAAAGGGATAAGTGAAATAATTCCTAAAATTGATGATATTAATAATTCTGCTATTAGTATAGATAATGAAAAGAATTTAATTTTAGAAAAAATAGAAGAAGCATCTGCTATTGCAGAAGAAGTTTCTGCATCATCTGAAGAAATAGCAGCTTCATCTCATCAAGTTAGTTCTTCAACTCAACAAGTATCTTCTACTGCACAGACTTTAAGTGATATGACTAAAGATATGATGAAATCTGTAAATAAATTTAAATTATAAAATAAAAAGTCCTAGATTTATATAAATCTAGGGCTTTTTAAGGTTAAATTAAGCATTTTTATATAGTTTAGAAAGTTCTACTGAAAGTTTTGCTGCAACTTTTGCATTGTTGTAAACAAGCTTAATATTAGATTCAAGACTTTTTCCACCTGTTATAGATTTAATTTTACCTAATAAGAATGGAGTAGTTTCTTTACCTTTTATTCCTTTTTCATCAGCTTCTTTTAATGCATTTTCTATAGCATTAGTTATTGTATCATAATCCATTTCAAATTCTTCTGGAATAGGATTGCCTATAACAAGTCCACCATTTAAATGTAAATCCCATTTAGATTTAATAGCAAGAGCTAATTCCTTTTCTGAATCTACTTTATAGTCCGCATTAAATCCGCTTTTTCTGGTATAAAAAGCTGGAAATTCTTCTGTTTTAAATCCTACAACTGGAACTCCATGAGTTTCTAAATATTCTAGAGTAAGGCCAATATCTAGTATTGATTTTGCTCCAGCACATACCACTGCTACATTTGTATTTGCAAGTTCTATTAAATCAGCAGATATATCAAATGTTTCTTGAGCACCTCTATGAACTCCACCTATTCCACCTGTAGCAAAGATTTTTATTCCAGCAAGATTTGCTATTATCATAGTAGAAGCTACGGTTGTTGCGCCATCTAGTTTTTTAGCTACTATAAAAGGTAAGTCTTTTCTACTTGCTTTTAATACATTATCACTTTTTCCAAGATACTCAAGCTCTTCTTCATTAAGACCGACTTTTAGCTTTCCATTAAGTATTGCAATTGTTGCAGGAATAGCTCCATTTTCTCTTATTATATTCTCTACTGTTTTAGCCATTTCTATATTTTGAGGATAAGGCATACCATGAGATATTATAGTAGATTCAAGAGCAACAACAGGAGCCCCCTCATCTATAGCTTTTTTTACCTTAGGATGTATTTCTAAGTATTTTTCCAACATGATTTCATCTCCTTTAAAGTTTTTTCTATATTTTCTATTGACATATTTGGATTGATTGTGTCTTTATGAGATAATGCTAAAATTGAAGCACTCATTGCAAATTTAGCACTATATTCTAAGTCAAATTCATTAATATGACTATAAACTAAACCAGATATAAATGCATCGCCAGCACCTGTTGCATTTATTACTTTAACTTTAGGATTAGGAATAAACTTAAAAGTATTTTCATCTGCACAAAATACTCCTTCTTTTCCAAGGCTTATAAATATTTTTTTTACGCCTTTGTTTAAAAAGTAATATGAACATTTTTTTAAGTCTTCTTTAGAATTAACTTTAATACCAGAAATAGACTCAGCTTCATATTTATTTGGCTTAATAGTATTAAAAAGACCTATGAAATCTTTGATTTTTTTACTTTTTTTAGTAGATACAGTATCTAGGAAAAAGTCTATTTCCTTAAAGTTAAATAAAATATATTCTATTATTTCTTTTGGTAAATTAGTATCTAAAACCACAACTTTAGAATTCTTAATTACATGAGATTTTTGCTTTATAAAATCTACATTTATTTTTTCGAAAATATCCATATAAGATATTGCAACTTTCATATCACCCTTCTCATCTAAAATAGATAAATAAGTTGAAGTTGGATGATTTTTTAGAATTAAAGAGTTGTCCATATCTATACCAGATAATCTACTTTCTTCAAGTATTTTTTTTCCATATAGGTCATCTCCTATAGCAGAGATTAATTTGGTTTCAATTCCTATTTTCACAAGATTTTCTGCTATGTTTCTTCCAACACCTCCAAGAGATATTTTAATTTTTCCAGGATTTGAGTCATTTAAAATTAGTTTTTCGCTTGGAAATCCTTGAAGGTCTATATTTGCTCCTCCAATTACAGTTACATAATCCTCATCCTTTAATATATATCCTTTTCCTTTTATATATCCTTTTTTACTTAAATTGGTTATGTGAACTGCAATAGATGATCTAGTTATTCCAAAAATATCAGCTAGCTCTTGTTGCGATATTAAAGGATTTTTTCTTATCACATCTAGAATTTCTTTTTCTCTACTAGTCAAATTCATCACCAAACTTTTGCTTATATTATAAACTTTTGCTTAAAAAGAGTTTATCATATTATATTTATTTTTTCAATGAGAAATTTAAATATTCATAACGGAATTTATATTTATCCACAATTTAAATAGGAATATAATTTCCTATTCGTTATAAAAAAAGAACTTTTCATATTGAAAAGTTCTTTTAAAAATATATTTAATTACATCATAGCTCCAAATCCTAAAGCAGCGATAATTACTATCATTAGTATAGCTATTAACTTCCAAGTGAATTTTAACCACTTATCATAAGATACTCTACCTATAGCAAGTCCTCCCATAACAACAGCACTTGTTGGAGTAATTAAGTTGACTATACCAGATGCAGATTGATAAGCAGTAATTACTACATCTCTTGAAACTCCAGCAAAATCTCCAAGAGGAGCCATTATTGGCATTGAAAGTGTTGCAAGTCCAGATGTTGAAGGAATTAAGAATGACATTGGTATATAGAATAAATAAGTAAGTATAGTAAATCCTGCAGAACTTAATCCAGAAAGAGTTTGCTCACCAAGACTTAAAACTGTATCAGTCATATTTCCAGCGTTCATTACAACTGTTATACCACGAGATAATCCTATAATCAATGCAACTCCTAATAAATCGCGTGCTCCATCAACAAATGATCCTACTAATTCTTCTTCTTTCATACCAGCAGATAATCCTATTAAAATAGATGAAACCATAAATAATGCAGCAAGTTCTCCAAACCACCAACCTAGAGTTGGAAGAGGAACACCTATATCACTAAATGGAATAACACTATAAACCATGAAAATGAAAGTTGCTGAGAATAAAAATAGTATAAATTTTCTTTTTCCTGTTAATTCAGGGAATTCATTTCCATCTTTTTTAGCAAGAAAATGTTTTTTATTGTCTTCATACATATCATATACAAGAGACTTTGAAGGATCTTTTTTTACTTTTTCAGCATATTTCATTACATATACAATAGCAACTAATTCACATGCTACTAATATTAAAAGTCTAAGTCCAATACCTTGACCTAAAGAAACACCAGCAAATCCTGATGCTATACCAGTAGCGAAAGGATTTACAGTAGATCCTAAAACTCCTGCACCAGCTCCTAACATTATAACAGCTACTGCTGTTATTGTATCATAGCCTGCTGCAATAAATACAGGAAGTATTAAAGGATAAAAAGCGATTGTTTCTTCAGCCATACCATAACTAGTTCCGCCTAAGCCAAATAATATCATTAATATTGGAATCATCCATTTTTCTCTACCTTTTAAATTAGCAACAACTCTAGCTATTCCAGCATCAATAGCTCCTGTTTTCATAACTACACCTAAGAATCCACCTATTATTATAACGAATAAAGCAACGTCTATAGCATCATAGAATCCATTTATTGGAGACATAATAACGTCTGATACTCCCTGAGGAGTTGGATCGACTAAGTGGTATGTACCTGGAATTGGAGTTTTTTCAGGAGAATAATCATATTTACCAGCAGGTACAATATGTGTTAGTACTGCTACTACTATTATAATTGCAAATAAGATAGTGAATGCACTAGGCATTTTAAATTTTTTCATTTTTTAGACCTCCTTGATGTATTTTTATTTAATTTTATAGACTTCTTGAAAAATAGAAGTCTATAAAATTTATAAACAAAATTATTTTGTCAATTCATATACAGTTTTTGCATATATTTTAGCACATTTTATTAAATCTTCTATTTCTATAAATTCATTAGCTTGATGTTCAACCTTTGGCTTTCCTGGGAATACTGCACCAAAAGCTACACAGTTTTCCATGGCTCTTGCATAAGTTGCTCCGCCTGATGAAAGAGGAGTAGAATCAAGACCTGTTTCTTTTTCATATACTTTTCTCAAAGTTTTTATTAAGAAATGATCTTCTGGAACGTATATAGCTTTTAAATAGTCGTATTCTTCATATTCAAAACCATACTCTGAAGCTTTTTCTTTTAATTTAGCAACAACTTTATCTTTATCAATTGTTACAGGAATTCTTATATCAAGTCCTATTTCCTCAGTTTCTTTATTTATACTTATTTTGCCCACATTTACTGTCAATTTTCCTGAAACTTTATCTTCACAGTTTTGAATGATATTATCTCCATTATAAGTTTCTTTTATAACTTGGGCTATAAAATTAACTGCATTTGATTTTATTCCTAAATTATTTAAAGCGATACATAGCCTTGAAATAGAGTTTACGCCATATTCAGGTTTAGCTGCGTGAGCTCCTTTTCCAAAGACAGTAACACTATTGTTTTCTAACTTATATTCAAAATCTAATTTTTCAAGTTCTGAAACTAATTCATCTATTTTTATGTCGTTATATATAACTTTATCAGGAACTGCATTAAATGCATTTCCCCCTTTTAAAGTGATTTCTGATGAATTTTTAGATTTTAAAACGGCTTGAAGAAGCCCTTTTTCTGCATTTATCATTGGAAATGTAGAATCTGGAGTAAATCCATAAGATGGAATTTCTTCATTTTCAAGATATTTACTAATTCCTCTCCAAAGATTTTCTTCATCTGTTCCAAAAATAAACCTAATTCTTTTATTGAACTTCACTCCTAAGTCCATAAGAGCTTTAACACCATAAATTGCTGCTATAGTAGGACCTTTGTCATCTTGAGTTCCTCTTCCGTATATTTTTCCATCTTCAATTACAGCATCATATGGAGGATGAGTCCAACTTTCAATTTCACCTTCAGGAACTACATCAAGATGGCCTAGTATTCCTATCATTTCTTTGCCTTCACCAATCTCAGCATATCCATAATAACCATCTTTATAAAATGTTTTAAAGCCTAAAGACTCACATAAAGATAATGTTTTCCTTAAGGCTATATCGATATTTTTGCCAAAAGGACAATTATCTATAGGGTTTGAAATTACACTAGGAATTTTAACTGATTCTTGCACAGAGTGTATAATTTCATCTTTTAATTCTTCAATTTTATTATTAATATCCATAAAAAAAACCCCTTTTCTAATAAAATTGTGTTATAAAATTATCAAATTATAAAATAGTGAATAAAAATATATAATATAGCAAAACCTATATTTGAATGAAAAAATCTTTAGTTTAAGCTAAATTATAATTGATAAAAATTTATTTGTCTATAAAAAAAAAAAATAAAAAAAATGCTGGAAAACGTTTGACAAAATCAAAACGAGGTTTTATACTAAGGGTGTAGTTAATAACCACCAGAGTGGTTAAAAAACAAGAAAACGTTTAACAAGTGTGGTTAAGTATATTATACTGAAGTGTAGTCAATAACTATTTCAGTAGTAAATAAATCAATAGGGGTGAGATAGATGGCTAAAGAAAACGTTTTAAATGTATATTCAGAAATTGGAAGACTTAAAAAAGTTCTTCTACACAGACCAGGAAAAGAAATAGAAAATTTAACTCCTGATTTAATGGATAGATTATTATTTGATGATATCCCTTATTTAGAAGTTGCAAGACAAGAGCATGATGCTTTTGCAGATATACTTAGAAACAATGGAGTTGAAGTAGTTTATTTAGAAGATTTAGCTGCTGAGGCTATTGCTGATGATAAAATAAAAAACCAATTTGTAGATGAGTTTATTAAAGAAGCTTCTATACAAAGTGAAAAGAAAAGAGAACTTGTAAAAGAGTATCTTTTAAGTTTTTCTACTAACAGAGAAATGGTAGATAAGATGATGGAAGGTATTAGAAAAGAAGAAATAAAAGACTATAAAAAGACATCGCTTGCTGATATGATTGAATCTGACTATCCATTTATAGTAGATCCAATGCCAAATTTATACTTTACAAGAGATCCATTTGCAACAATAGGCGGTGGAGTATCGTTAAATCATATGAGAACAGTGACTAGAAATAGAGAAACACTATTTGCTAAATACATATTTAACTATCATCCAGAATATAAAGATGCAAATGTACCTTTATGGTATGACAGAACTGAAGATACTGCAATAGAAGGTGGAGATGAGCTTATACTTAGTGATAAAGTAATTGCAATTGGAGTATCTGAAAGAACAGATGGAGCTTCTGTTGAAAAATTAGCTAAGAAAATATTTGAAAAAGATGAAAAGTTTGAAGTAGTTCTTGCTTTTGATATACCTAAGAAAAGAGCATTTATGCATTTGGATACAGTATTTACAATGGTTGATTATGATAAATTTACTATACATCCAGAAATTGAAGGACCATTAACTGTTTATTCTATAAGAAAAGGTGAGAATCCAAAAGATGTAATCATAGAAAAAGAAACTATGGAACTTAAAAATATACTTGAAAAATACTTAGAGATTGATAATGTTACATTAATAAGATGTGGTGGAGGTAACATGATAGATGCAGGAAGAGAGCAGTGGAATGATGGTTCTAATACTCTTGCTATTGCTCCAGGAGAAGTTGTAGTTTATTCAAGAAATCATGTTACAAATAAATTACTTGAAGAACATGGAATAAAACTACACATTATGCCATCGTCAGAATTATCTCGTGGTCGTGGAGGCCCAAGATGTATGTCAATGCCACTTGTTAGAGAAAATTTAAGATAGATAAAGAAAATAAATATAAAATCAAGAGGAGGAATTTAAAATGCCAGTAAATTTAAGAGGAAGACATTTTATAACATTAAAGGATTTTACACCAGAAGAAATAAAATATATGTTAGATTTATCTAGAGATTTAAAAAATAAAAAGAGAGCAGGAATAAAAGGAAATTTATTAGAAGGAAAAAATATAGTATTATTATTTGAAAAAACTTCAACAAGAACTAGATGTGCATTTGAAGTAGCAGCATTTGATGAAGGAGCAAATGTTACTTTCCTTACAAATTCTCAAATGGGTAAAAAAGAATCAATAGAAGATACTGCTAAAGTTCTTGGAAGATTTTATGATGGTATAGAGTTTAGAGGATTTAAACAAGAAACTGTTGAAGAATTAGCTAAACATGCTGGAGTTCCAGTTTGGAATGGACTTACAGATTTATATCATCCAACTCAAATACTTGCAGATTTCTTAACAGTATCAGAGCATGTAAATAAGCCTCTTAACAAAGTTAAATTTGTATATGTTGGAGATGCAAGAAACAATATGGGTAACTCATTAATGATAGGTGCTGCCAAAATGGGAATGGATTTCGTTGCTCTTGCACCAAAATCATTATGGCCATCAGAAGAATTAGTTAATGAAATGAAAGAAGTTGCAAAAGAAACTGGAGCAACTATAACATTAACTGAGAATGTTGATGATGTTAAAGGAGCAGATGTAATATATACAGATGTTTGGGTATCAATGGGAGAAGAAGATCAATTTGAAGAAAGAATTAAATTATTAACTCCATATCAAGTAAATATGGATATGATAAAGAAAACTGAAAATGATGATGTAATATTCTTACACTGTTTACCTTCATTCCATGATGAAAATACTGTAGTAGGTAAAGAAATATCTGAAAAATTCGGATTAAAAGAAATGGAAGTTACTGATGAAGTATTTAGATCTAAGCACTCAAAAGTATTTGATGAAGCTGAAAACAGAATGCATACGATAAAAGCGGTAATGGTTGCTACTATAGGTAATTTATAAAAATAACAGGGGGTATCCCCTGTTATTAAACTATAACGCAAAAGTAAGGGAGGACTATGTAATGAAAAATAAAATAGTTGTAGCATTAGGTGGAAATGCCCTTGGAAAAAATCCTAAAGAACAATTAGAATTAGTTAAAAATACAGCTAAGCCAATAGTTGATTTAATAGAAGCTGGAAATGAAGTAATTATAGCTCATGGAAATGGACCTCAAGTTGGAATGATAAATTTAGCCATGGAAACTGCTTCAAAATCAGAAGCTAATACTCCAGAAATGCCATTTCCAGAATGTGGAGCTATGAGTCAAGGGTATATAGGATATCATCTTCAAAATGCTATAAGAGAAGAATTATTAAGCAGAAACATGAATACACCAGTAGCTACTGTTGTAACTCAAGTGATGGTTGATAAAAATGATTCTGCATTTGAAACTCCAACAAAACCAATAGGTGCTTTTTATACTGAAGAAGAAGCTAAAAAGCTTGAAACTGAAAAAGGATATAAAATGAAAGAAGACGCAGGAAGAGGATATAGAAGAGTTGTTCCATCTCCAATTCCAGTAGATGTTGTTGAAAAAGAAACTGTTAAAACTCTTGTTGACAATGGCCACGTTGTAATCACTGTTGGTGGTGGAGGAATACCTGTTATAAAGGAAGGAAATTCTTTAGTTGGAGTACCAGCAGTTATAGATAAAGATTTTGCTAGTGAAAAAATAGCTGAAATATTAGATGCAGATTATTTAATAATACTTACAGCAGTAGAAAAAGTTGCTATAAACTTTGGAAAAGAAAATGAAAAATGGCTTTCAAAATTAACAATAGAAGAAATTGAAAAATATGTTGAAGAAGGACATTTTGCTCCAGGATCTATGCTTCCAAAAGTTCAAGCTGCTATGAAATTTGCTAAGTCTAAAGCAGGAAGAAAAGCATTAATTACTTCTCTTGAAAAAGCAGCTCAAGGAATAGAAGGTAAAACTGGAACATTAATAGTTAAATAGTTAATAACTTTAATTTAATAAAAGAGAAATAGCTTTGCTATTTCTCTTTTATTATAATGAATAGAAAATTATAATCCTTTTGAATTGTGGATAAATATAATTTTCGTTATGAAATTTCAAAAAAGTCTACAGTTAAAATCTTTAGAATAAAGACTTTATTATAATGAATAGAAAATTATAAATATAGCTTGAATTGTTAATAATATAAATTGTAAAATATTTTAGTAAACGATGTAGAATTTTGTAGAATATGGGGGGTAGAAAATGGATGAAGAAAAAATAATACAACATATGATGCAAATAGGAATAAATAAATATGAATCAAAAGCTTATATAGCTTTAATTAAAAGACCAGGGATAACAGCTTATGAATTAAGTAAATTATCTGGAGTCCCTCAAGCTAAAATATATGAGACTATGAATAAGCTTTTAGAAAAAAAATTAGTTAATATAATAGGTGATAATCCAACTAAATATATAGCAGTTGATTTTGAAGATTACCTGGATAACTATAAAAAAAGTGTAAGCAAAACAGTTAAATTTTTAAAGGAAAATGTAAAAGAGGTGAATTCTAATAAGAAAGTTTCTTATATGTGGCATCTTCAAGGAAAAGAAAATATAATAAGTAAAATAAAAAAAGTACTTTCAGGCTCTAAAAAATTTATATACTTAGAATGTTGGAAAGATGAGTATGAGTTTTTTAAAAAAGAATTGAAAGAACTTGAAAAAAAAGGAATAGAGATAGTTACTGTTTTATATGGTGAATCTGATGAGAAAATAGGAGAAGTATATTTACATGAAATGAAAGATATGGATAAAGATGCAAGGGAGTTTGGAAGATGGTTTACATTAGTTTCAGATGGAAATGAAGCTTTATTTTCAGTTTTTAAAGGAAGTAGATCTCAAGGAATATGGACAGAAAATGAAGCTTTTATGTTAATGGCAGAATGCTTTATAGTTCATGACATATTTTTGGCAGAAATATATAAAAAATACAGAAAAGAATTAGATAAGGAATTTGGACCGAATTTAAAGAAAATAAGAGAAAAGGTTCATATTGGATAAAGAAGCTTTATGCTTCTTTTTTCATATGTGAATTAAAAAATTTAGAATTTGAAAAAATTAAACTGTAATGTTCTCTAATATAGGGAACATTATTTTTTTGTCCACATAAAATATATTAACCCACTAGGTTAGGAGGAATGCGATGAAAGTAGGAGATTTGGTTGTTAGAAAATCCCATGGAAAAGATGTTTTATTTAGAATTATAGATATAGTTGAAAATAAAAATAAAAAGAAGCAAGTTATTTTAAAAGGAATAGATTTTAGACTTATGGCAGACTCTTCTATGGATGATTTAGAGATGGTAAGGAGTGAGAATGTTAAAGAATATATATTTAGCAGACAAATAGAGAATTTGCTTAATAGAGCACTAAAAAATAGACTAGATAGAAATAGAAAGTACTATAGGAATGGTTTTGGAAGACCAGGTAAAGTACTTCATTTAGATGGAGATGGTGAATATTTAAAAATATGCTTAGAAGCATATAAAAAGCTACAAATAGAAGCAGTGGGTAAAATAGTTGCAGAAGGAGATCAGTATAAAGTGGTTGGGTCTCTTCTTGCTGAATATTCACCAGATATACTAGTAATTACAGGGCATGACTCTATATTAAATTCTAAAGGAGATATGAAAAATATAAATAATTATAGAAATTCTAAAAATTTTATAAGGGCTGTTCAAGAAGCTAGAAAATATGAAAATGGCATGGATGAACTTGTTATATTTGCTGGGGCTTGTCAATCCTATTATGAAGCAATTTTAAATGCTGGAGCTAATTTCGCAAGTTCACCTCATAGAATATTAATTCACTGTCTAGATCCTGTCCTGATAGTAGAAAAAATAGCATATTCAAAAATTGACAAGGTTATGCCTCTTGAAGAAATTTTTAAAAACACTATAACAGGAACAAAAGGAGTAGGGGGGCTGGAAACTAGAGGAAAATATAGATCTGGACTTCCTAAGTCTCTATACGAGTAGAGGTGAGGTTATGGACAAAAAATATAGAAATTTGATTGCTTATAGAGTTTCTAAAAACACACCTAAAGATTTTCATTTAGAAGCCTTAAAATGTCAGGCTATTATAGAGAGGACTACTATTTTTAGAAGTATAAAGGACGGAAGTCTTAAGATAGAGGATATTAATAATGACTATATAGATAGCAGGATATATAAAGCTGTAGATGATACAAAAAATTTGGTTATTATGTTTAACAATCGACCTATTTTAGCTTTTTATCATATATCTTGTGGTGGAAATACAGAGAATAGTGAAAATATATTAAATAGAAAGATTGATTATTTAAGAGGAGTAACTTGTAAAGATTGTAAAGATAATAAAGATTTAGATAATGTCGTTGATATAGATTTAGAAGAGCTTTTATCAATGTTTAATGGTAAGATGTCTTCTGATTTTTTAGATGATTTTTTTATAAAAGATATATTGAAGGTTATAAAAAGAACAGAAAGTAAAAGGATAGAAAGCATATTAGTTTTTAATAAAGAGGTTAAAGGAACAGAATTTAGCAATAACTTAAATTTAGATTCTTCACGATTTGGTTTTAGGCCTATAAAAATAAGGTTTTACACAAAAGGAATAGGCCATGGACTTGGGTTTTGTCAACGTGGAGCAAATGAAAAAGCTAAAAAAAACTGGAAGTTTGAAGATATTCTAAATTATTATTATACTAATATAAATATATGTAAGCTAGAAGAATTTAATTCAAATTTACCGTTAAAAAATATAAAAATTTTTATTGACCCTGGACATGGGGGAAAGGATTTAGGATATTTAAGCAATGAAGGAGTAAGTGAAAAAGAAATTACATTAAAATTTTCTTTAGTTCTTAAAGAAAAATTAGAAGAATATGGAGCAAGTGTGTGTCTTTCTAGAAGTGAAGATAAATCTATAACACTAGATGAAAGGGCAGATATGATAAAGAAATATAAACCTGATTTTCTAATTAGTATACATTTAAACAAATCAAAGTTCAAAGAAATAAGTGGAATAGAAGGGTTTTATTACTGGGGAGACGTTGAAGGTGAAATTTTAGGGAAAGAGATAATAAATGTTTTAAGTAAAAAACTAAATATAAAAAATAGAGGTATAAGAGAAGGAAAAATATATATACTAGAAAAGAGCATTTGTAGCGGAATATATTTTGAATTAGGATACTTATCAAATATTCAAGAAGTAAATAACTTTAATGATAAAAAATTTCTTAAAAACATGGCTGTGTGTATGGTAGAAGGATTTCTAAAATATTATCAAAATAAAATGTTGACATGAAACTTAAAAATAGGTAAAATATAATTTTATATATTTGACAAACTCCTGGATTTATGATATTATGTAAACATATAATGGAGAAGAAGGTGATTTTTTGGCTACTAAACACACTTTGGATCAGATAAGAAAAAATATTGAAAAGCATGTAGGAAAAAAGGTTGTTTTAAGAGCAAACAAAGGAAGAAAAAAGATGATAGTTAAAGAAGGTACATTAGAAAATACTTATCCTAGCATATTCGTAGTAAAGATAGATGATAATAATTCTACTAGAGTTTCTTATAGTTATTCAGATATATTAACATCTACAGTCAAGTTACAAATTTGTGCAACTGAAAATGTAGTAAATGTATGTTAAATTCCACCTATAAATTTGGTGGAATTTTTTTTTATAAAAATAAATATAATATAATGTGATATTTATATGTATATTCTAGGTAGTTGCAAAATAGAGTGAAAGGTTATCCACAGAAAAATTGAGTTGAAATTACTAAATAGAAAGAGTTATTAACAGTAATATTCAAAAAAAGACGCAGTTAAATAAAGGTTCAGTAAAACCTTTTTAAAAAGGATATAGAGTTTAAAAAAACTTAAGCAATTAAAGATTTAATAGCAAGAGGATTGTGGATATTGTTAGTCTTAAACATTAAAACAAACGCAACTAACTGAGAAATACAAGCCAGTAAAACATCAGCTTTTAAAGAAACAGTATTTCTAACTTTAGATGATTTGATTTGAATAAAGTTTTTTAGTTGAGAA
>NZ_FRAE01000088.1 GCF_900142235.1 Tepidibacter formicigenes DSM 15518
AAGTGGGATGAAATCACTAATATCAAAAAAATGATTTAACATAGAAAGTAAATTGTATTGATTTTGATTAAAAAACTTTTCAAAATCAGAAGAAATATTAGAAAAGTTTAATTGTTTAGCTTGAACTGGCATAAGTTTTTCCTCCTTTTTTCATTTTGAGTTATACACATCTAGTTAATGTATATATACCCAAAATGGGGGAAACTTAGCCATTTCTATAAATTTAAATGTAGTATTTATGCGAGTTGTAGAGTTCTGCAACGAGCTACTAAAGAAAATTAATAAGGAGGAATATATAATGAATAATAGAGAATTATTAAAGTTTGCAGAAGAGGCTAGAAAAAATGCATATGTTCCATACTCAAATTTCCATGTAGGAGCTGCACTTCTAACTAAATCTGGAAAAGTATATACTGGATGTAATGTAGAGTGTGCTTCATACGGAGGAACAAATTGTGCTGAAAGAACAGCTATATTTAAAGCTGTTTCAGAAGGTGAAAAAGAGTTTGAAAAAATAGCTATTTCTAGTGACAATAAAGGAGAGACTTATCCTTGTGGTATATGTAGACAAGTAATTTTAGAATTTGGAAGAGACATTAAAGTAGTAGTTGGAGAATCAGAAGGTGAAAATAAAGAAATATCTATAGATGAGTTAGTACCATATGGATTTACAGGAGCTGATCTTAACAAATAACAAGAGGTGATAAAATGAGCTTTAAATCAGGATTTGCAAGTATAATAGGAAGGCCTAATGTAGGAAAATCCACACTTATGAATAAAATTGTTGGGGAAAAAATAGCAATAATGAGTGATAAACCTCAAACTACTAGAAATAAGATTCAATCAGTATATACAGATAAAGAATTTCAGATAGTGTTTTTAGATACTCCGGGAATACATAAACCGAAAAATAAATTAGGTAAGTATATGGTAAAAGTCGCTACAGATACTCTTAACGAAGTAGATGTAGTTTTGTTTGTAGTAGATGACTCTAAAAATATTGGTCCTGGAGATAGAATGATTATAGAAAGCTTAAAAAGAGTTAAAACTCCTGTTGTTTTAGTTATAAATAAAATAGACCAAATCTCAAAGGAAGATTTAGTAATTTTAATAGAAAAATACAGTAAAGAAGAAGTTTTTGATGAGATAGTGCCAATATCTGCACTTAAAGGAGAAAATTTAGACTCCATAATAAAGGTTATAGAAAAATATCTTCCTCATGGACCTAAGTATTTTCCAGATGACATGATAACGGATCAGCCTGAAAGAGTTTTAATTTCTGAGTTAATAAGAGAAAAAGTTCTACATTATGTTCATGATGAGGTTCCTCATGGAGTTGCTGTAGAAGTTGAACATATGAAAGCTAGAGAAGACAATGACATTATAGATATATCAGCTATAATATATTGTGAAAGAGATTCACATAAAGGAATAATAATAGGAAAAAATGGTAGAAAATTAAAAGGAATAGGAAAATCGGCAAGAGAAGATATACAAAGGCTTCTAGGGTCAAAGGTATATCTTCAGACTTGGGTTAAGGTTAAACAAAACTGGAGAAATATGGAGAACTATATAAGTAACTTTGGATATAGTGACAAATAGCTAATCAATTGGGGGTGAAAATTATGAATAAGAATGAAATATTATTTGAAAAAGTAGTAGTAGAAGTTAAAGCTTTGATAGATAGTGAAAAAATAGTTGAGTTGAACGAATATTTAGAGGAGCTTCATCCCCGAGATATAGCAGAAATATTAGTAAATTTAGAAGAAGATAAGAAAATTAAATTATTTGAGGTACTTCCTTTAGAAATAGGAGCAAAAGTACTAGACGAGCTTGATTCTGATATATTTTCTTCTATTTTATCTAAAATTAGTATTGAGCATAAAAAAAGAATACTTGATTTAATGTCACAAGATGATATGGTTGACATTTTAAGTAATCTTTCAGAGGATAAAAGACAAGAAATTATAAATCTTTTAGATTCGGAGCTTGCTGAAGATATAAAAGAATTGTTAGTTTATAAAGAAGATTCTGCTGGGGGTATAATGACAACTGATTTTATTGCTCTAAGAAAGGATATTACAGCTTATTCTGCTATAGAATATCTAAGAGAAAATGCTCCAGATGCAGAAACGATTTATTATGTATATGTTATAGATAAACATGAAAAATTAGTTGGAGTTATATCCTTAAGAGAACTTATAATAGCAAAACCGAATTCTTTAGTTGAAGATATAATGAGTGAAAAGGTAATATCTGTTAATGTGAATGATGATCAGGAAGAAGTTGCAAAACTTGTATCTAAGTATGACTTTTTAGCAATACCAGTTACTGATACAAATAGAAAACTTAGAGGTATAATTACAGTTGATGATATAATAGATGTTATACAAGAAGAAGCAACAGAAGATATATATAAATTTGCTGGAACTTCAGAAGCAGAAAGTGAATATCTAGAAGAAGATAAATTTTTTCCAAAGGTTATATATTCTGTTAAAGCAAGGCTTCCTTGGCTTTTAATTACCTTACTTGGAGGTACTATGTCAGCTACAATACTTGGAAAATATGAAAGTACTATAAGCCAATATACTGCAGTATCTTTTTTTATGCCTCTCCTTACAGGAATGGGAGGAAATGTTGGTACTCAGTCTTCAACTCTTACAGTTAGAGGTATTGCCACAGGACATGTAGATACAAAAAGAGCTTTTAAAACAATATTTCAAGAAATGAGTGTTGGAGCTAGTGTTGGATTTGTATGTAGTATTATAATTTGTATTGTTGCATATTTATGGATGGGAGATTTTAAATTAGGAGTAGTTGTAGGGATTGCCATGGCTGCAAATATGCTTACAGCTGCCACTATTGGTACTGTAGTTCCAATAGTTTTTAAAAAGCTTGGAGTAGATCCTGCTGTTGCTTCCGCTCCATTTATTTCTACAACACTTGATATAACAGGTCTTACAATTTATTTCACTTTGACTACAATGCTTTTGCTACAAATTTCTTAAAATATAAAAAAATATAATGTATATTATCCCCCTTCTTACCAAAAATAAAACTAAATGGATAGAAGGGGGTTTTTAAAATGAAGAACTTTTGTTGGAAATATTTTAAAAAGACTGGTAACATAGAAGCTGTTATGTATATAATTGCATCTAAAGGTTTTCATTTTGAAAATGAACAGATAAGGGAGATAAAAGATACTCATGCTTATAAATACAGATGGAATAGTTTTGAAATCGATAAAATATGAAGAAGCAGACTCTATAGTAATATTATTCACACGAAAACTTGGCAAAATTTCGGCACTAGCAAAAGGTTCAAGAAGAGCAAAGAGTACGCTTCTTTCAGGAACTCAAGTTTTTTCTTATTCAAATTTTTTACTTAATAAATCTTCAGATATGTATAAAATAAGTCAGTGTGAAGTAAAAGAAAATTTTTATAATTTAAGCTATGACATAGATTTGTTATCTTATGCTTCTTATATAACTCAGCTGGTTGAAAGTAGTATATTTGAGAATCAAACAAACAATAGATTATTTGATTTGCTTTTAAAGACATTGTATTTGTATTCTAAATATGATTTAGACTATATATATATAACTAGAATATTTGAACTTAAGTTTTTGCATTATATAGGATATAAACCAAATGTTTTAAAATGTGTAAATTGTGGTAATAATAATTTAAACAAAGGTAAATTTAGTATAGTAAATGGAGGAATACTCTGTAAAAGTTGTACTCATATAGATAATACTAGTGTGAAAATTGACTCATCTACTATAAAATTAATGGAATACATATTAAAAAATGACATAATAATATGTAGCAAAGCAAAAGTTTCAAAATATATTATAAATCAGTTAGAAAATATTTTAAGCAGGTATTTAAAAGTCCATGTTGAAGACTTAAACTTAAAATCATTAAATTTTTTAGAAAATCTAAAGGGTTAGGAGTGTGGTATTATGGAAATTACATTAGAAAAAATTGATGAGATTATGAAAAGAATGAATGTAAGCTATGAAAAAGCAAAAGAAGCTTTGACTAATGCAAATGGAGATGTAGTAGATGCTTTAATTTATCTTGAAAAAAAAGATATAGGGATTTTTAAAGGAATTAATGAAAAAAGCAATGAAATTATAGAAAAATTAAAAGAAGTACTTAAAAAAGGAAATGTAACTAAAGTAATGGTAGAAAAGGATGGAGATGTACTTTTAAATCTCCCTGTAACAGTTGGAGCAATTGGTTTGGTTTTAGGACCGGTAGCAACAATAGTAGGAGTTTCTGCTGCAATGGTTAGTAAATATAAAATTAAAATAGTAAAAGATGATGGTGAAACTTTAGATTTAAGTGAAATGACACAAGAGTCATTTAATGAAATAAAAGATAAAATGAACTTAAAAAATAAAGATAATAAAGATATAACTGATGAAGTTATAAAAGAAGAAAAGCAAGATGACTTTAATAACCTTGACAAATAAACCTTATTTTGCTAAATTAAAAGTTAGAATTAGTTTAAATTTATTAAATTTAGCCTTTCGCGAAAGCGAAAGGCTAAATTTTTAAATGAATGTAGGAGGGAAAGAAATGAATTTTCAAGACATGATACTTGCTCTACAAAATTATTGGGCCAAGCAAGGTTGTATTGTAATGAATCCTTATGATGTAGAAAAGGGAGCTGGAACTATGAGTCCGTATACCTTTTTAAAATCACTTGGACCTGAGCCATGGAAAGTATGTTATGTAGAACCTTCAAGAAGGCCAACAGATGCAAGATATGGAGAAAATCCTAATAGATTATATCAACATCATCAGTTTCAATTAATATTAAAGCCATCTCCTGAAAATATACAAGAGTTATATCTAAATAGTTTAAAAGCTATAGGAATAAAGCCAGATGAACATGATATTAGATTTGTAGAAGACAACTGGGAATCTGCGGCAGTTGGTGCATGGGGACTTGGATGGGAAGTATGGCTTGATGGTATGGAAGTTACTCAGTTTACATATTTCCAACAAGTAGGAAGTATTGACTGTGAGTTGGAATCAGCAGAACTAACATATGGACTTGAAAGACTTGCTATGTATATTCAAGAGAAGGATAATGTTTATGACTTACAGTGGAATGATGAATTAACTTATAAAGACATATTTAAAAAAGCAGAATATGAACATTCTGTTTATAGTTTTGAAGAGGGCAATGTAGACATGCTGTTTGAACTTTTTAATACTTATGAAGAAGAAGCTAAAAAGCTTTTAGAAAAAGGATTAGTTCTTCCAGCTTATGATTATATATTAAAATGTTCTCATACATTTAACGTATTAGATGCAAGAGGGGCAATAGGTGTTAGTGAAAGAGCTTCGTTTATAGGAAGAGTTAGAACCATGGCGAGAATGGTTGCAAATGCTTATGTGAAACAAAGAGAAGAAATGGGATACCCTCTTTTAAAGAAAGGAGGAAACTAAGATGAATAAATATCTTTTATTTGAAATAGGATGTGAAGAAATTCCTGCTAGATTTATGAATAGTTCATTAAATCAGTTAAGAGAAAATACTAAAAAGCTTTTAAATGAAAATAGAATTAGTTTTGAAAATATAAAAACATATGGAACTCCTAGAAGACTTACCTTGATAGTTGAAGGACTGAATGAAAAGCAGAATGATTTAGAAGAGGAAATAAAAGGACCAGCTAAAAGGATTGCTTTTGATGAAGATAACAATCCTACAAAACCACTACAAGGATTTATGAGAAGTAAAGGATTGAGTGTAGAAGATTTATACTTTAAAGTAGCAGGAAAAGAAGAATATGTGTTTGCCAAAATAAAAGAAGAAGGAAAAAATACCAAAGATGTTTTAAAAGAATTACTTCCAAATATAATAAAGTCTATAAACTTCCCTAAATCAATGCGCTGGGGAGGAAAAAAATTAAGATTTACTAGACCTATAAGATGGATAGTATCAGTTTGTAATGGAGAAACTTTAGAATTTGAAATAGAAGGAATAAAAGCTTCTAATATTACAAGAGGACATAGATTCCTTGGAAGTGATAATATAGTTGTAAATTCTCTTGATGAATATTTAAATAAATTGAGAGAAAATTATGTAATACTTGATCAAAATGAAAGAAAAGAAATGATAAAAGAGCAGTGTATAAAAGTAGCACAAGATTTAGGAGGAAAACTTCTTTTAGATGGAGATTTGCTTGAAGAAGTTACATATATATTAGAATACCCAACTGCTTTTTATGGAGAATTTAAGGAAGATTACTTAAAACTTCCAAAGGAAGTAGTAATAACTCCTATGAAAGAGCATCAAAGATATTTTCCAGTAGTAAAAGAAGATGGAAGTTTGCTTCCTAACTTTATAACAGTTAGAAATGGTACAGATTATAAAATAGAAAATGTAAAAAAAGGAAATGAGAAAGTTTTAGAAGCAAGACTTGCAGATGCATTATTCTTCTATAAAGAGGACACTAAAAAATCACTTGAAAGTTATGTAGATGGACTTAAAAATGTAGTTTTCCAAGAAA
The DNA here is from genome assembly GCF_900142235.1 of Tepidibacter formicigenes DSM 15518. Lineage (GTDB taxonomy): Bacteria > Bacillota > Clostridia > Peptostreptococcales > Peptostreptococcaceae > Tepidibacter > Tepidibacter formicigenes. The sequence goes on from NZ_FRAE01000088.1 coordinate 6,531, forward strand.
AATTAGGAACTGTATATAACAAAACTCTCAGAATTGAAAAATTATCTGAGAAACTAGTTCAAGATTTAGGATATGAAGAAGAAAAAGAAGAAACTTTAAGAGCTGCAAAGCTTTGTAAAGCAGATTTAGTTACAAACATGGTATTTGAGTTTACTGAACTACAAGGTATTATGGGAAGAGAATATTCAAAGGTATCTAAAGAAAAAGAAATAGTATCAGAGGCTATTTTTGAACATTATCTTCCAAGATTTTCAGGAGATGATCTTCCGAATACAAAAGCAGGAATAATACTTTCTATAGCTGATAAATTAGACTCAATAGCAGGATTTTTTGCAATAGGAATACAACCTACAGGATCCCAAGATCCATATGCTTTAAGAAGACAAGCTTTAGGTATAATTAATATTATAATGGATAAAAATATTAGTATAAGCTTAAAACAAATCATAAATTATTCTCTAGATAATTATGATAATTTAGATTTTGATAAAGAAAAGGTAGCTTTAGAAATACTTGAATTCTTTAATCAAAGAATTAAAAACTTATTTAGTGAAATGGGAATAAGATATGATGTAATAGATTCAGTGTTAAATGCTAATACTGATGATATAGCAGATATGTATATTAGAGCAAAAGAGCTTAATTCGTGGATAGAAAAAGATGAAATTGTAGAGATATTAACTGCTTTTAATAGAGTTTCTACATTAGCACAAAAAGCAGAGTCTAAGGAAGTAAAGGAAGACTATTTACAAGTAGACGAAGAAAAAATTCTTTATAGTAAATTTAAAGAAGTAAGTAATAATGTAAACTTAGCTATACAAAAAAGAGAATATTCAAAAGCATTAGACGAGTTTATAAGTTTAAAACAACCTATTGATAATTTATTTGATACTGTAATGATTATGGATAAAGATGAAAATATTAAAAACAATAGACTTGCTCTATTAAAACAAATATATGACACAATGCTTTTAATATGTGATTTATCAAAAATAATGTACAAGTAGTTAAAGCCGGGGGAAAGCCCGGCTTTAAACTTTTTTTATATTAAGTAGGAAATTATAAAATTTCAAAATCTGTGGAAAACTTGCTAAAATATATGTATAAGTATTGAAAAAAGAGAGATGAAGAGATGACTAAAGTAACATTAAAAAAAATATTGCAAGATAATTGGCAAAACTTTTTAAAGAAAAAAATTAAAAGAATTCCGAAGGTAATAAGGGCAGATGTTATAGAAACAGTTGAAAAAGCAATGGACTGTGGGAGGCTAGAAAAGGGATATACAGAGTATATGTGTTTAGAATGCATGGAAAGTAAGAGAGTAGGCTTTACATGTAAAAGTAAATTTTGCACTAGATGTGGGAGAATTTACGTTAGTAA
>NZ_FRAE01000050.1 GCF_900142235.1 Tepidibacter formicigenes DSM 15518
GAAATAGACAATTTTGGTGCAAAGGATACTATGTCGATACAGTAGGAAGAAATAAAAAAGCAATACAAGAATATATAAAAAATCAATTGCAAGAAGATATAGCAAGTGATCAAATAAGTCTGAAAGAATATATAGACCCGTTTACGGGTGAGCCAGTAAACAAAGGCAAGAAAAAATAAAATACCCCCTTTAGGGGTAGCCTGTGAAAGTATCAGCGGTTGGCAGACTATTCAGTGTGTCTTAAGACACAGCAAGTAATATGCCCTTATAGGGTTAGAGCAAACCACCCGTTTTACGGGTGGTTATGATTATTATATTTTAAATTCAAAAAATTTTTTATAATTTATATTGAAAAATATACCATGAAAGATATATAATTGATATTAACCCATTAATTACAATTTTGATGGAATCGATTCCAAATTTTTTAGGAGGTAAACCATGAAAAGGAAAAAGAGATTTATTAAGCGTACCATGGCAATTTTATTAACAATAACTATGTTAATAAGCTCTATGGGAATATCTTTTGCTACTAATTTTTCAGACATTAAAAATCATTGGGCAGAGAAACAAATCAATACTTTAATAAAGAAGGGGATATTAAGCGGTTATAGTGATGGGTCATTTAAGCCAGACAATTATATTACAAGAGCAGAATTTATAGCTCTAATAAATAAAACCTATAATTTTAAGGCAGTTTATAATATTGATTATAAAGATGTAACACCTCAAGATTGGTATTATGAAGATTTAAGAAAAGCAAAAGCGCAAGGCTATATTTCAGGATATGAAGATAATACTATAAGACCGAACAATCCAATTACTAGACAAGAAGTAGCAGTAATTATGGCTAAAGTTCTTAATAAGCAGAATTCTGATAAAGCATATGTATGTAAAAAATTTTCTGATGAAGATAAAATAGCAAAGTGGAGCAAATCTGCTGTTGGAGCATTAGTAGATTCTAAATATATGAAAGGTTATCCAGATGGAACATTTGCTCCAGAAAAGTTTATAACTCGTGCAGAAGCTGCTACTGTAATTTATAAAAAATTTAAAGGTTCAGGTTACATATCGAGTTCAAGAAAAAGTCATTCTAAATCATCTAGTGATAAAGAAGATGAGGATAGTAATTCATCTAGTAGTAGCTCTGATTTTAGGATAACTAAAGATGAACCTACGTTAAAAGATAAAGTAGTTGAAGGAAATCTTATAATAACATCTGATTTAGGAAATGGAAATGCCTATCTTGAAAACGTTATAGTAAAAGGAACTACTTATGTATATGGTGGAGGAGAACACAGTATACATATAAAAAATAGTGAATTGGGAAATGTAATAGTTAATAAGACACATGGAGAAGAAAGAGTAAGATTAGTAGTTGAAGGAAATACAAAAGTAGGAAAAGTAACTTTAAAATCAGGAGCAATACTTGAAGAAGATTTAGATGGAAATGATAAACTAACAAAATCAGGATTTGATGATGTAGTTGTTGAAAGTAATCATGGGATTACATTAAAAGGGGATTTTGATGATGTTGAATTAAATGAAAATAATGCTGAGGTATTACTTGAAAGCGGAAGTATATATGATTTAGATGTTACAGACAAAGCTAAAGATTCTAAAATAAATATAAGTAAAACAGCTAAAATAAAAAAATTAAAAGTTGATTCAAAGATAACAATAAAAGGAAATGGAAAAGTAGAAGCCGCTATTATAAATGCAAAAGATGTTGTATTTGATAAAAAACCTGAAAAAATAGAAGGAAAAGAAAAAGACTCTATTAAAATAGATAATGAAGATAACAAAAATACATATACAAAAATAAGTGAAATACAAGGAGCAACTCATAAATCTCCTTTAGTAGGTAAAAATGTAACTGTTAAAGGTATAGTTACAGCCATAATAAACTATAAAGGAACACCATACAATGAATCTATAAAAGGATTTTATATTCAATCTTTACAAGAAGATGTTGATAATGATGTAAAAACATCAGAAGGTATATTTATTAGAACAGATAAAGAATTAAAAGCATTAAAAGAAGGGGATATAGTAATAGTAACTGGTAAAGTAGCTGAACACGCTAAAAGTGGTAAATATATTGAAGAAAGATTAGATAAAGAATTGACTACTACTGAAATCGTATTACCAAATGTGGAAAAAGAGGGAACAGGTAATTTACCAAAGCCTGTAATTATAGGAAAAGATAGAATACAACCTATAAATATTATAGACAATGATGGATTTAAAGTATTTGACCCAGAAGAAGATAGTATAGATTTTTATGAAAGCTTAGAAGGAATGCTTGTTCAATTAGATAATGCAGAAGTAGTAGGTATAAACAAGTATTTAATACCAGTAATAGTTGACAATGGAGATGTAACTAAACAAAAATATGAAAAATATAGAGATGATAATGGAGCTCTTGTAATATCTAAAAGTAATTTTAATCCAGAAGTAATCTATTTAGTTAATCGTATATCAAATAAGACGTATGTACATGCGAAATTAGGAGATAAATTTAATGGAAATATACAAGGTATTATGGACTATGAAGACGGTAACTATAAAGTGTTCTATAAGGAACTTCCAAAACTAAAATCTTCTAACAGAAGAGAACTGACAGAGGTAACTGATATAGAAAAAGAAGAAGGAAAACTAACTATAGCATCATATAATATAGAAAATTACAGTGTTCAATCAGATAAATTAAAGACACAAAAAGTAGCTAAATCTATAGTTAAAAACTTGAAATGCCCAGATATAATAGCTCTTGTAGAAGTACAAGATGATAGTGGAAGAAAAGATAATAGTGTAGTAGATGCTACTAAAACTTTTGAAGGATTGATAAATGAGATAGTAAATCAAGGTGGAGTAGCTTATGAATATACGAATATAAATCCTGTAAACAATAAAGATGGAGGAGCACCTGGTGGAAATATTCGTGTAGGATTTTTATATAATCCAGACAGAGTAACTCTTGTAGATAAAGGACAAAAAGGAGATTCTACAACTGCTGTAGACGTAAATAAAGATGGACTTACATTAAATCCAGGAAGAGTAAATCCAACTCATCCAGCTTTTGATACTGAAGGAGAAGGTTGTAGAAAATCTTTAGCAGCTGAATTTGAATTTAATGGAGAAAAAGTATTTGTTATAGCAAATCATTTTAGTTCTAAAAGAGGAGATGACTCTTTATATGGAAATGTTCAACCTGCTAAATTTAACAGTGAAGTAGAAAGAAAGGAACAAGCTAAGGTTATAAATGATTTTATAAAGAAAATACAAAAGACATTACCTAGCGCAAAAATAGTAGCTCTAGGAGATATGAATGATTATCAATTCTCAGATTCATTAATAGAATTAGCTGGAGATAATATGGTGAATATGATAAATACACTTCCAGAAAACAAGCAGTACACTTATGAATATAAAGGTAATGCTCAAGTACTTGATAACATATTAGTAACAAAAGACATGGTAAAAGATACAGTAATAGATATAGTAAATATAAATGCAGGTTTTCCAAAGGATTATAGAGCATCTGATCATGATCCTGTATTAATTCAAATAAATAATATAGGAGATTCTAGCAAAGCAAAGGTAGAATCTGTTAGAGCTTTTCCAGGAGGAGGAGTATTTGGAAAAGGTGAAGATGTAAATATAACTCTTTCTACTGATACAAAAGATGCAAAAATTTATTATACAACTGATGGATCAGAACCTACAAATGAAAGTAAGGAATATACTGGACCTATTACTATAAAAATAGATGGGGATACTGTTTTAAAAGCCATGGCGGTAAGAGGAGATAGACAAAGTGAAGTAAAAACATTTAAATATAAAGTACTTCAATTACTTACAATAGCCGATGCTAAAAATATGTCTGTAGGAGAAAAAGTATATACAAAGGGAGACGTTGTAAAAATATCTGGAAAAGAAGTTATAATTAAAGATAATACAGGAGACATAATGTTATACGGAACAACAAAAGGAGATTCTTTTGAATTAAAAGATAAAATAGAAGTAATAGGATATAGAAAAGACTATTATAGAAAAAAAGAAATTGTAAATTGCACAATTAAAAACGTAGGAAAAGTACAAGAAGAGAAAGAAGAACAATTAGAATTAATTTCAATAGAAGATGCTAGAAATATAGATGTAGGAACTTATGTATATACAAAAGGAATAGTTACATCTTCTAATAAAAAGATATTTATACAAGACGATGTAGCTGGTATATGTTTATTTAATAAAAAATCAGGAAATGACTTGAAAATAGGAGATGAAATAATAGTTAAAGGAAAAATAAAGGAGTATAATAACCTATTAGAAATTGTAGATTTTGATTTTAGCAAAGTATCATCTTCAAATAATATTGTTCCAAAAGAAGTTAGTATTGATGATATATTAAATCAAAAAAATAGAGAATATGAATCTATGTTTGTGGAAATAAAAAATGTTACATTAGGTGATACAAAATCTAATTATACAACATTGACAGATAATAAAGGAAATAGTATTAAGATATATAGAATGCCAAATTTAACTGGAATAAGTAAAGGAGATAAAGTAAATATTAAAGCTGTAGTAAGTATATTTAAAGAAAATTGGCAGTTACATGTTGATGATGCATCTTGGATAAATAAAGTGAAATAACAAACAATAGGCAGTTAATATCATTTACAAAGTCTTACATTATTTTTAAAATAATAATGTAAGACTTTTATTTTTGTGTTAAGAAATTATTACAAATATATTACATCAAAAAGAGCAAATAAAAAATATTGATAGTTTGCCGATATATAAAGCATAACATGTATAATAAGATTGGGGGATATATTATGAAACGAATAAGCATGTTTTTAGTATTAATAATGATTTTTTCAATAATTCCATTTGGAATATATGCACAAGAGACATTCGATGCTTCTTTAACTGTAAAAACTCAAAGTCAAACTATTATTAATGGGCAAAAAGGAGTAGATTATAACACTTCTTTTATTGATATAGTATATGGAACATCCCTTACTAAAAATCCAACTAAAGATATTAATACTTTAGATATTTTAGTAAATGGAGAAGTTAAATCGGCAGACTTTAATTTTTCTGTAATACTTTCAGAAAGAAAAATTAGAATTTCATTTAAAGATACTAATATAAAGAAACTAAATGAATATTCTCTATATAAAATCCATATACCACAAGGATTTTTTATTGATGGGAATAAAAATGAAAGTAATGAATTAAATTTTACATTTGCTACAAAAGGAAATGGAGCTTATCCAAATGATATATTAAATACAGTTAGTTATAACAATGGAGTCATAACGTTTGCATTTATAGATGATATTGTTTTAAAGGATGAACCTAATATTAAAAATTATATAACAATAGCTTCTACACCAATTGATAATTTAAGTATTCCTAATTATGTATCAGATAATATTTCAAATTATAATGTAGAGGTTAATAAAAATCAGCTTATTTTAACCTCTAGTACTAATAGTTTTAAAGAACTTTCTAAATATACAATAAATCTAAAAGAAAATGCTTTATATCTTAAAAATGCACAAAACATTTTAAACTTAAATGAAACTCTTACATTTACAACAGATGACATTGTTGAAAATACATATCCTACTAATGGTCAAGAAAATATTACTTTAAAGCCTTTAATAAGCGTGAATTTTAAATACCCTATAGATTCTAATATAGATAAAAGCCAAATAAGCTTAATTTCAAGTACTAACACAACACATACAAATGTACAAAACTATGTATATGCAACTCTTGATGGAAAAAGCCTTAAAATAGATATTAACAGTATGTATAATGATACGGGATTTTTACTTTCTAAGAATGAGGAATATACAGTAAAAATAGGGGCAGGAGCTGTAGCTCTTAAGGATTATAAAAATTTACAGGGAGCTTTATACAAATACAATAAAGATATATCCTTTAAATTTAAAACTATTAAAGGAAAGCCAGAAATTATAAGTACTTATCCAGGAAGTGATTCATCTAAATTATATGATGAAAATAGTATATATACTAAAACTATAGGAGATGCAAAAGTATACTATATTACAGTAGTGTTTAAAGATGTAGATGGAAGTATTAATTTTTATAATGATAATAAGATGCCATTAGAATTTAAATTATTCTCTGAAGGAAGTAGTGAAAATTTAGTAGATGAAACAAGAGAAATGATACTTGATAAAAATACCTCTAAAGAGACAAAACTTTATATACCAATAAAAGAAAAGCTAGCTTCAGGAACTAAATATACAGTATATGTTCCTGCAAATATAGTTGAAGTCTTAGATGAAAATGGATTAAAGCTTGGAAATGATGAAAAGTCTTGGTCATTTACTACAAATACAGATCCAATAGTAACAAAGGTAGTTGTTGGAAGTGTTCCTGAGGACTATGATGAAGATGAGCCTATAGCTTTAGAAGGAGAAATGTTTTATAAAGATGGAATAGAAGTATATTTTGAAGATGGAACTGGTGATGAAACAAGAGCAGAAAAAGTAAAAATAAAAGATGGTAAGGCATATGTTTATCTTCCTGATGGAAGCAAAAGATTAGATGTAGGGGTATATACAATAATAGTTGAAAATGATAGTAATCACGAAACCGAAGTTACATATGGAACATTAAGCGTAGTAAAAGAAGGAGATTATATTCCAAGTGAAGGATTAAGAGTAAAGGATGAAGTTAAAGAAGGGGAAGTAGTAGAAAATGTTGATGTAAGTGAAGATACTCTTATATTAAATTCTAAGTACAAGGATAAGAGCTATTTAGAACTTGATTTAGATGAGCTTATGGGAGAAGATACTCTTGTTAGAAAAATAAAATATGAAGGAAGCAAAAGTGGAATATATTCTACTCTATATACAAAATCAAAATACGGCGATATAAATATTTATAATTTATCACCTATTGATTATGATAAGGATAAAGATATAGTTGTAAATCTTGGAAGAGTTGAACCTTTAGTTCTTAAAACTATCAAAGACAAATTAAAAGGTGCTAATGTGGTTTCAGATTTTATACAGGTAACAGGAGAAAATTTTAATTTTAATAAAATAACTATTAAGATGCCTTTTAAAAGCTCAGGAGATAATATAAATGTTTTAAGATATGATGAAAAATTAAGAAACTGGTATGCAGTACCATTTACTTTAGACAAAGTAGATAAAAATGTTTATATAGAGTCTAAAAGTAAAGGAATATTCGTAGTTATAGATTAAGGAGGGAGAAGATGAAGGATAAATTAATTAAGGGAAGTATCAAAAGATTAACTTCCCTTGTTCTAGTATTTCTTATGGTATTTGGGATGATGCCATGGCAGGAAATAAAATCCTACGCATTTGATGCTGATAAATACTATGTAGACTATATAACTATTACAAAAATTCACAATGAAGGTGGATACTCAGTTAATCAAACAAAGCTTACTATACATGGAGGATACTTACAAAATGCTACTGTTGGTACAATGACATCAACAGGGTATAAGCAGTTTACAAATGCAAACCCTAATACTGATTCTGTACTTGAATTCATAGTTGATGGTGACATAATAGGAAGTAGTATTGACGTTGGAAGTATATCAGTTCCAATTAATCAGGAAGGAATTCCAGCACTTTCAAATATAAATAAGAGAAATGTTAAAGAAGGTATTGATACAATTACACTTACTGGTTCTAACTTAGACAAAATAGGAACTGGTACAGGTGATAATGGTGATCCAAAATATAGCGCATACTATGAAAACAAAACTGGAGCAGGTGGAACAAATAATTTACCAATTGATACTCAAACATCAAGTCAGATAATAACTAAAGCTTTAAGTGGAACACCTGGATTTCAAAATATAGTTCTTCAAAAAGAAGAAAAGGTATATATAAACTTTAATAACAGCAATACAAATAAAGTAGTTGGCGGAATTAATGATGGAAAGAATGAAATTAAAATTACAATTCAAAACACATATCTTAGCCAATTTAGATTAGTAAATGAAATAACTCCTGTAAATTTAACTATGAATCCAAATAGAGGGGAAGCAGGAGATACAGGTAAGCTGGGAGATGAAGTAATATTTACGGCAGATAGTGGACTAGATGATTATGATGTTTTCTTCATTAAGAATCTAACAGATAAATTTACAGACTATCATAAAGGAGTTGACACTACATTTACTCCTGATGCTGATGGAAAACAGGTGCTTAAAACTCATCTTCCAAATAAAAGAGTCGATTATATAGAAAATGGTGAGTATTATGTTGTAATTACAAATAAAATACCAGATGGGAAAAATCCAGATGAAGAAATAACAAAGCAGTATATATTAACAGAAAAATTCACAATAATAGATGCTAAGCAGAAAATGCAAGTAATATCAGTTGCTCCTGATAATGGACCTGATACTGGATCTAAGGTTGATATTTCAGGGGTTTTCTTTGGAACACTAAATATACCAGATCTTAACCTAGATGATAATACTAAAAATGTAGCAGCTCCATCAGGACAAGATGAATTAATGACTATAACTTATGGAGATGGATCTGGAGATACTTATAAGGGAATTAATGTTACATCAGTTACTAGAACTATAAAGGTAATAGTAGGTGATATTGCAACATTCTCTAGAAACTCAGAAGGTACATCTTATGAATACACATTTACAGATGCTTTAGATACAATAAGTGTAATAACACCACAGATAACAGATGCTGAAAGTGATCCTATGAAGGATGTAGTTATTGAAACTGTAACTACAATAAACTTAACCTCAGGAGATCCTGTTGTTATAAAGGATAGAGCAGAGCTTAAAGATGGATATACTTATAATCCTAGTAAAATAACTCCAAAGGTTGAAGAAATTACTCCAAGTAAGGTACAAGTTGTAAAGCTTAATGATAGTGAATATAAAATAGAAGAAGACATGTTAATTTCAATAGAAGGGCAAAATTTTTTAATACACAAGTATACAGATAATGATGGAAAAGAAGTAGTTAGATATCCAGTTATTGAGCTTGGAAATGATATAAGACTTAATAAAAATAACAATGGAGATAATTCAAATCCTAATTTATATCTAAAGGTATTTGACAAAAATGGAAATGAACTAGATGGAACACAAGGAAATGAATTAGGAACTAAAATACTTGTTAAAATACCTAAAGATACAACTATTAAACTACCTGGTAAAACATTTGTAAAAGTAATAAACCCAATAAGAAATACAGATACTGAAGGTTTATCACATACTAAAAATGATGCAGTAGAATTTGTTACAGCAGTTGATGAACCTATTATTGAAAGCGTAACTCCAAATATAGTTACAGTAGATGGAGGACAGGATATAACTGTTCTTGGAAGCAACTTTAAAGAAGGAGTAAAGGTATTTATAGACGGTAAAGAGGTTCAAGGAATAACACGTGAAGGTGATGGTAAAAAGATAACATTTAAAGCTCCAGCTGGAAGAGAAGGATCTACTCAAATCCAAGTAATGAACCCAAGTGGAGCAATAGCAATATCAGAATTTATATACGTAAAAACTTATACAGACCCTAAAATAACATCTTTTTCTCCTAATAAGGGAAGCCATGGCACATTAGTAGTTATAAAAGGTGATAACTTCTTAAAGCCTGATCCTACAGAAAAAGATACAGATGAGCCAGCAATATACAAGCTTATAGGAAGTAGAATCCTAATAGATGGAAAAGATATAAACGATTATAATAAGGATTCAAATAATAAAATAATATTAAAAGACTATAAAGGGCCACAAGAAATACTTTATTTAGATACAAACAATAATGTAAAAATAAGAGAATACTATCAAAGCATAATACTTGAAGATAAAGACAATGAAAAAAGCTTTTATACACTTGATATAAATACAAAAGGAGAAGTAGTACTATCTAATAGAAAAAATGAAACATACACTATAACAGAAAAAGTAGGAGATAATTTTAAAGCTTTATCAAGTTCTGGTTCTACTTACTATATAAAGCTAAATACAGATACAAACAATGATCAAATAATAATAGAAGATTCATTAAATAATCATATAAGAACTTTAAATATGAAAACTCCATATGTATTTGATACTGATGGTAATATAACAGGACATAGAATTAAAATAATAAGCAAAAATGAACTTTACTTTACAGTTCCTATATTGTATGTAGAAAAATGGTATGATATTACAGTGCAAAATCCAGATACAAAATCGGACTCAAGATTTGGTCAAAATGGATTTTACTACTATAAAACACCAAAGAAAAACCCAACAATAGATAGATTAGAACCAAATCAAGGCTCTACTGAAGGAGGATACACGGTAGATATATATGGAACAGATTTTGAATCTAATGGAGATATTAAAAGTAGAGTATTTATAGGTGGAGTAGAAGTACCAGCAGGGGATGTTATAATAAGTACTGACAAAACTAAAATAACTATAATAATGCCAGAATATCCAGGAAATCTTAAAGAAGAAATAGAAGGAGATAGAAAAACAGTACCAGTTGTAATTACAAACTCTGATGGAGGTAATATATCTAAGGAAGATGGATTTACTTATGTAATACCTACAAGTAACCCTCAAATAACAAAGATACTTCCAAACTCAGGAAGTGCGGCAGGAGGAGAAGTAGTACAAATTTGGGGATCAGATTTTAGATACTTTGAACCATATAATGATGATAATGGTAATGCAAGATATGATGATGGAGAAAAATTTAATGACTTAAATAGAAATGGAAAATGGGATGATTTAGAAAACAAAGCTACTTATGATGAACTAAAGGCGGATTATGATAGTAACATACTTCCTATACTTCCAAAAATATATTTTGGAAAAAATACAGCACAGATAATAGACTTTTCAGATGGATATATATCAGTAAAAACTCCAGTTGGAGAGAATGGAAATGTAGATGTATATATACTAAATAATGATTTTGGTACATCAAATAAAGTTCAATTCAATTATAAATCATCAAACCCTACAATAACCAAAATAGTACCAGAGATTGGAAGAAAACAAGGTGAAGACAATATAGAAATTCACGGAAGTGAGTTTTCAAAAAGTGAAGTTAATATTGTAAAAGCTATTAATCCAACAGTAATAGAAAAAACAAAACCAGAGGACAATTTTGTTTTAGTAAGATTTGGAGATATAAATGATAAAAATATTTCAAATATAACAATAGATCCAGGGGAGTTAAATGCAGGAACAATAATAGGAACTAAGGGAAATACTAAAGTTGGCGATTTAACAGTAACATATGATTCATCTGATCCTAATAATAAAACAATTAATTTAAGTATACAAATTGGAGATAAAGAATATACAGCTCAAATAACTAACTATAATGATGAAGAAATATATGTTCCATTAAACTTATTAACTTATACAGACTCTAATAATCAAAAAGAGAAGTACTCAGGATTTGAGTTAGTTAAAATAAGCATAGACTTATATGCAAGAAGAGTAATAGTTGAAAGAGGATATTCTCCAGAAACTAAATTTTTAAACAGTGGACAAATAGAAGTTAAAACACCTTCATTTTATACAATAGGAATTGTCCCTGTAACTGTAATTAACCCTGATAAAGGAAAGGCTCAAGGAAATTTTGAATATAAAAATCCTGATAGCTTCCCTAAAATTACAGAGATAACTAGAGATGGTCAAGCTTCAAACCTTGAAAATATAAATGGTGAAGATATAAAGGTAGTTAAGGTAAACTACAAAGGAAACAGTATAATAAGTATTATAGGAACTGACTTTAGAGAAAATGCAAAAATATCTATAGGAGATTTATTAGAAATTAATTATAAAGATATAACTCCTACTCTACCAAATAGACTTACATTTAAAATGCCAGAAGTTGATGAAAGTGCAGTAGGAAAAATATATAAGGTAGTTGTTCAAAATGAAGATGGAGCATTTGCAAGTTCAGATGATACTTCATTAGAACATCCTATATATATTATGTTTACAAAAGGAGAGACAAATCCTAAAATTGATGAAATAACTCCAGATAAAGCTTCATCAGATGGAGGAATAAAAGTTACAATAAAAGGATCAGACTTTAGAGAAACAATGGATGGGTTTGAAAAGAATATTGCAGTATACTTTGGAGAAGTTAAAGTACCAGATGAATATGTTGATGTAAAAGATTATAAAACAATAGAAATAACAAAACTACCAGCACATGCTCCAGGAGAAGTAGAAGTAAAAGTAGAAAATCCAGATGGAGAGCTTTCTAATACAGTTACATTTACTTATTTAAGCAATCCAAAGATTACAGGGGTAGTTGATTCAAATGATAAAAGTATATCTGAAATATCAGTAGATGGAGGAGAAGAAATAAAAATTAAAGGTTCTGACTTTATGAATGGAGTAAGAGTTGTATTTGCACCTGTTCTTGAAGAAGTTGAAGACAGTACTTCAGCTGATATTATAATCATTGATGAAAATAATAATGAAAAATACTATAAATTAAAAGAAGGAACAAATGGATCAGAAGTTGAATTTATAGATTCTCAAAATATAAAGGTCAAAACTCCACAAGGAAAATTAGGAACAAAAGGAGTTATCGTAATAAATCCAGATAAATCTGCAAGTAATATATATGATTTAGTTTATGTTGTTTCACAGCTTAATACTCCATCAAAACCAAAAGCTGAGCTTATATATGATAAATATATAAAGATAACTTGGGATAAAGTAGAAGGAGCTACTTCTTATGAAGTATATGTAATTGTAGATGACTCACAACCTTATCTTATAGGAACTACAGAACTTACAACATTTATATATAGAGACTTAGAAGAAGATACGGAGTATAAATTTATAGTAAAAGCACTTGGAGACTACGGACTTTCAAAAGCGTCCCCAAAAAGTAATACTGTAGAAACTGATGATGATGTAGGATATGAAGATAAGGATGGAGAAATATCGGAAAAAACAAGCATGAAAAAATCAGGTAATACTGCGAACATACTTATCGGAACTGATGATTATGATGAAAAACAAATAACAATAGATTTAATTAAAGGAGATCTTGCAGGAAGTAAAGAAGTTATAGTTAGTATGCCTGCTAAGGTAGTTACAAGCTACTTAGCAAAGGATATAACTATAATAGGAAGTGATTTTTATATTAAATTTAATCCAACAGCATTTAATGTTTCTAAAATGAAAGAAAACAAAAATAAATCAGATGCAGGAGTTAAATTCAAGGTATCATTAAATGAACAAACGGATTCAAGCTCATTATCAAATGAATACATTTTATCGGCAAGTGCATTTGTTGGAAAGGATAGTAGTGAAATAGATTATCTAAAGTCTAAAATAGAAATATCTCTTGACTTTGATGTAAAGAAGGCTCAAATGAGAAGAATGAAAAACATATCTTTAAGAAGATATGACCCATATAATAGCGAATGGGTATATGTAAAACAAAGACTTGATGATTATTCTACTTCTATTAACTCTACAGTAGACAGACTTGGAAGATACTCCATAATCGGGGAAAGGAGGTAGTTTATGAAAAGAATATTATCTTTAATTGTGGCTTTAGTGCTTTTATTTTCAACATTTTCTTATGCAGATAAGAACTCTCCTTATAGAGACGGATATATAGAAGGATATATTAAGGATAGATTAGACGATGTAATTCAAATAGAAGAGTACGATGGTACTCTTCATACATTTACTTTTACAAATGATTCTATTTTTATAATAGATGATAGAGACGCAAAGCTTATTGATTTTAAGCCTGGTATGGAGGTTTATGCAACTCTTGAAGGAAGAAAAATAAACTATATAGAAAGCTATTCAACTCAAAATCCAGGATATGTAAAAGAAGGAAGTATAATAAGAGTTGGAACAGTAAGTAAAATAGATAGAAATCAGATAAGCTTAAAATTTGCCACAGGAGATGAAGAGACTTTCTTCACATCTCCAGCAACAATTACTATAAAGGATGGACAGAATGTTGACTTAAGCACTATTTATATAGGAGATAGAGTAAAGCTGTATTTTGATGAAATAAATTCAAGTATAGTAAGTAAAATATATATTCAGGGAGATTCAATACTTATTAAAAACCTATATAAAGGTAAAATAGGAGGATCTAATAATATTGAAGACACTATTACCCTAGAAAATGTTCAACACTTCAAAAATGGAAAGTGGGAAAAGCAAAAGGATATAATGACAATTCCATATAATAATGAAGTACCTATATATATAGGAGGAGCAAAGGTTCCTTATAAAAATTTAAAATACTATAAAGGTAAAACGGCATATATGGTAATAAAGGACTTCTTTGGAAGTGACAAAATAGAAAAAATGGTTATTAAAAATCAATATGAAGCTGTTTTTTCAGATAAAATAGAAGATATAAACTTCTATAGTGAAAGCTTTGAGCTTGAAAATAAGAGAAACATAGGATTTAACGATGGAACAATTATTATAAAAAGTGGAAGAATTGTTGATAAATACTCCTTAAATTCTGAATCTGATGCTTATGTAATTGCAGATGGAAGAAATGGATCTTTAATGGCAGATATTATATATGTATATAACGAAGATATTAACAACTCAAACATAGGACAAAGCTATATTTACTCTGGAAAGCTTGATGAAATAGATGAATACTCTATAACCCTAGATGATTTTTATCTTTTAGATAAAAATGAATGGGAATCCTTTGATAAGAAAAAAGATTTATACTATGATGAAGACACATATATATATGATTTAGATAACAATAAAGAACTTACAACGGAAGAATTCTATACATTAGATGCAGAAGATGAAAACTACTATGGATATATTTACACTGATGGAGATAGAATATCAGCTATATATGTACAAGAAAAAATGGATTCGCTTTTAAAGCAGAGAACTACTAATGGAGTTGTAGAAACAATATATGAAGATTCAAAAATTGGATGGACCCTAAAGCTTCAAGATGCTAAAGACTGGAGTAGCAGAAAAGAAGAATGGCTTCCTAAGAATACATCTATAACTGTAAGTATAGATAAAGCAGTTCTTATCAAGAATGCAAAAGCAATAACTACTGAAGATATAAAGGCTGGAGATAGACTATATATAGTAAGAGATGATATTTATGGAAAGATAATTATAGTTAAGTAACTATAATTTAGAAAGAGGAGATGAAGAATGAAAAGGATTTTGACATTTATGCTTATTGTCAGCTTCATTATAAGCTCTAGTGTTGTATGGGCTACTCCCCCTGAATTTTCGGGTGGGATAAATAATGAATATGAATATGAAGAAGTGATATTTATAACTGGAGAGCCTATTAGGCTAAAGGGAGAAGTTAAGGTATCTAAAAGAGAAAAAGATAATGAAAAAAGTATAAGCTATACATTTAAACTTGAAAACAAGGACTTAGAGGCAAAGCTTGATAGAAAAATAAGCTTTAATACAACTCTTGATAAAAGAGATGATAAGGGACAAACCCTAGCTCAAACTTCTATGTCAAAATACAGTGAAACATTAAAAATAGGAAAGGATAAATATGAGCTTGAGGACTTTCAATTTTCAAAATCTGATGTAATAGACAACAGACCAGCCTCAGACTTTTATAATGGAAATATAAAGGGAAGAAAATACTATAAAATAAATAAAGATGAAGGAGAAGTTATAGTAGATATTACAGGAGCAGATGTTGGATATGAAAACTTTTGGGGAAATAGTGAAACTCAAATATTAGATTATTTAATTACCCGTCCTGGGTCTTGGGAAGGAACAGTTAGAGTTTCTGTTTCAGATAGTACTACTAAAACATTAAAATACTCAGAAAACGAAGCTAACTTTTCAAGCTTTAATGGAGGACATATGAGAATTACAAATCAAGAAATGATATCCTCATATGAATACAACCTTCCTAAAATAAAAGATGGAGAAATTCAAAAGGATAAAAGAGAAAAGGGAACAATAAAGCTCTCTAAAAAAATGGTTCCAAAAATTGAAAGACTTATTGTTCCTAAATTTAGAGACTTAGGAGGACATTGGGCTCAAGAATATATAGAAAAATTATATTCCCTTGATGTATTTGATGAAAATGGAGATTTCTTCTCACCGGATATACCTATGAGTAGATTAGAATTTACAAAAGCAGTTATTAGAGCTTGTGATATTAGAAGCTCTATAGATGATGTTAAGCCTAAAAGAAGAAAAAGAAATGAGCCTAAAGAAGAGCCGGTATTTAAAGATTTAGATACTGAAGACGAAGATTATAAATATATAAAAAGTGGATATGAAAAAGGTATAATAAATGGAGAAAATGATTTATTTAAACCAAATGATAGTCTAACAAGAGCTCAAGCAATTACAATACTTATAAGAGCTTTAGGTTTTGAGAATAAAGCTCCATCACCTGGATACTACACTAATTTCTCTGATGATAGGTCTATTCCATATTGGGCTAAGGACAGTATATATATGGCCAGGGAAATAGGACTTGTTTATGGAGATAAAGCAAACAAAATAAATCCTAATAAGGTAATGTCAAGGGCTGAAGCCTCTGCTATGTTAGTTAGATTTCTAGAGTTTTTACAAAGAGACCTTCAAAAGGATTATAGAGAAAATATAATGTATTTTAAGTAAATATATTGTGATATAATATAGTTATTATATAAAATTATAGAGGTGAAAGCATGGACAATATAGAAGTAAAAGACATAATGAATTTAATACTTGTAAAATTAGATAATTTAGAAAAAAATCAAGAAGAAATGAAAGGTACAATTGGAAAAATTGAAAACAGACTAGATAATGTAGAAGGAAGACTAGAAAATATTGAAAACAGACTAGATAATGTAGAAGGAAGACTAGAAAATATAGAAAGTAGATTAGATAATGTAGAAGAAAGGCTAGATAATGTAGAAAATAGACTAGAAAATATAGAAGAAAGGCTAGATAATGTAGAAGAAAGGCTAGATAATGTAGAAAATAGACTAGAAAATATAGAAGAAAGGCTAGATAATGTAGAAGAAAGACTAGATAATGTAGAAAGTAATCAAGAAACAATTAAAAAATATATAGCTAGTGCAGAAGATACACTAAAAAAAGTAGAATATGATCATAAAATTATAGAGAGAATGAAAACAGCAATGTGTATATAGTTAATAAAGTCTAGTTA
>NZ_FRAE01000082.1 GCF_900142235.1 Tepidibacter formicigenes DSM 15518
GATTGCTCCATCCATTTGTGCTGCTCCTGTAATCATGTTCTTAACGTAGTCAGCATGTCCTGGGCAGTCTACGTGTGCGTAGTGTCTATTTGGAGTTTCATATTCAACGTGTGCTGTTGAAATTGTGATTCCTCTTTCTCTTTCTTCTGGAGCTTTATCTATATTTGCAAAATCTACTGCTTCTCCTAATTGGTATCTTGCATGTAATGTTTTTGTTATAGCAGCTGTTAATGTTGTTTTACCATGGTCAACGTGTCCTATTGTTCCAATATTAACGTGTGGCTTAGTTCTTTCAAATTTAGCTTTTGCCATTTTTTCTTCCTCCTTTTTTCAATAAACTCTTCCTAGTGTTTCATATTACAGTAAAAATTATGGAGCCCACGAGCGGACTCGAACCGCCGACCTCCGCCTTACCAAGGCGACGCTCTACCGACTGAGCCACATGGGCATTCTAAACTATCGTTAAATATTTTACTACTCATAAAAAACAAAGTCAATATGTTTTAACTATTTCTATTTTCTAAATATTTTTCAAGTTTTCTCTTTACTCTTTGAAGTGCATTATCTATTGATTTTACATGTCTTCCTAGTTTGTTAGCTATTTGTTGATAAGATTTGCCACTTAAGTAAAGTTCTAAAACCTCAAGTTCTAAACTACTAAGTATTTCACTTATTTTATTTTCTATATTTTTAAGTTCTTCCCTACTTATTATAAGTTCTTCAGGGTCTGTTATTACACTTGTTGTAATTATGTCCAAAAGTGTTCTATCTGATTCTTCATCATAAATAGGCTTATTCAAAGATATGTAGGAATTAAGAGGTATATGTTTTTGTCTTGTAGCAGTTTTTATAGCTGTTATTATTTGCCTTGTTATACAAAGCTCTGCAAAAGCTTTAAATGAAGAAGTTTTTTCTTCATCATAATCTCTTATTGCTTTATAAAGCCCTATCATTCCTTCTTGTATTATATCTTCTTTATCTGCTCCTATTAAAAAATATGATTTAGCTTTAGCTCTTACGAAATTTTTATATTTTTTTATTAAGTATTCTAAAGCTAATGTATCCCCCTTACTAGCCTTAAGAACAATTTCTTTTTGCATTTGTTCCTCTTCATTATTATAATTATTCTTTTCTTTTGCAACTAGCATTTGTACTCCCCTCCATAGGAAAATTGAATTTTCCTAAAAAACAAATTTTTTTGAAATTATCCACTATTACATTATAGATAACACAAATCCTATAGTCAAGCTATTTCAACGGCTTCTCCGTATCTTCTCAAGTTTCGACAAAGTTTCTTTATCAAGTATGGAATCTAATGTATTTTTTTGTATTTTTTTATTTTCTGTTTTTTTTCTTATTTTTTGTTTCGCAAAATCTATTTCAAATTTTAACTCTCTAGCAGATATCCTGCTAGCTCCTTTCCCTAATACAATCTGCTGTTCTGCCCAGTCATTAGTTGCAACTTTTATAATATCATTTTTTCTAAGTTCACTTATAAATTTTTCTATATAACTATCTGCCGTTTGATTTTCTTTTGTATAAACAACTTCTAAATTTCTATAATTTTGTATATTATTTCTTGCCCCTTTTACTAAATATGCATCAAATACAATTATAACTTTTATTCCTTTAAATGATGCATATTCCACAAGTATCTCTATTAGCTTTTGCCTTGATAATTCTAGATTTTCATTTCCCAATTCTTTTAAATCTTCCCAAGCATTTATTATGTTATAGCCATCTACAATAAGATATTCTCTCACATTATACCTCTTTAGTTTCTATTCTTTGTTTAAACACTTCGTATAATAGTATAGAAGAGGCAACAGATGCATTTAAAGAAGTTACTTTTCCTACCATTGGTATTCTTACTGTAAAATCACATTTCTCTTTTACAAGTCTAGATATTCCAAATCCTTCACTACCTATAACTATTCCAATAGGTCCAGTTAAATCCTTTTTATAATAATTTTCACCTTCCATATCCGCTGCCGCTATCCATATTCCTTCTTCTTTTAGTTTTTTTATTGTATTTACTATATTCGTCACTTTACACACAGGAACATATTCAACTGCACCGGCAGAGGCTTTAGCTACAACAGGAGTAATAGATGCAGATCTTCTTTTAGGTACAATTATTCCATGTGCTCCAACTGCATCTGCAGTTCTCATTATGGACCCTAAGTTATGAGGATCTGTTATTTCATCTAATATTATAATAAAAGAATCTTCTCCTTTATCTTTTGCTATGTTCAATATTTCATCCAGTTCATAATATCTATAGTTACTTCCCATGGCAATTACACCTTGATGAGAGTGCGACTCGCTTATCTCATCTAATTTTTTTCTATCAACATATTGAATAACTATACCTTTATCTTTAGCCATAGCAATTATTTTTTTTATAGAACCTTCCTTAGCTCCACTTGCTATCATAATTTTATCTATGTTTCTATCTCCTCTTAATGCTTCTATTACAGGATTTCTTCCTTCTATCTTTACCACAAAATCACCTCTTAAATTTTCTCGAATTTTTGCCTTATTTCATTCATTTTACCACAACTCATTTTTCCTTCTGGACACGGTCCTAATAAGCAATTTGGTCCTATATTTTTAAATATAATAGGAGCTACACTTCTAACTTCCTTAAGCATCTTTGTTGCAAGCTCCCTTATTTCCCATTGAGCTCTTTCACAACATCTATGCTTGAAGAAGTTAAATAAACTTCTTGCATTCATTGTAAACACCATTTTAGTTTCACAAGCGTTAGGGAATATATATCTAGCATCTTCTATTGCTTTTTTTTCTGAAAGCAATTTAGATTCTTTTTCAGTTTTCCCTTCTTTAATAAAATTATCATAATGTTTTTCAAATAAAATATCTACAAGTTCATCATAAGATTCTTGATCATCCTCCATAGCTTTTATAAATATTTCTTTAGCTTTAGGTACCTTTTCAATTTCTGGTGGTATTATATACTCAAAACTTCCTAACTTTACATACCTTTGACTTTGTTGAGAAAAGCTAGCTATACGATGTCTTACTATTTGATGAGAACAGCTTCTTGATATCCCTTCTACAGCAAAAGTAAAATTCACATGTTCAATAGGACTTTCATGACCTATACTTATAAGCATATTTAAAAACTTGTCCACTTTTTCAGGAGTCAAATCTTTTTCTATTTCATCAACCCCTACAGATGAATAGCAAAGTTTTGCTGCCATTGATATAACTTTTTCAGGATTTGGAGTATATTCAAGTAATTTAACCTTCATAAAAAAAGCCCCCCTTTATATTTTTTAATCATAAGTAATATTATATCATAATGTAAAAAAAAAAGTCCTAATATTACTTTTAATTAATATATAAATAAAAGCAATACAGGACTCTAGATTTACTCCATTCCCTCTATAAACTTAATAGTTTTATCTATTATAATCTCCATTTTTTCTTTTTGATTACTTAAATGTAAATAACCAATTAAAGCTTCAAATCCTGTAGCATATCTATAATCTTTTATATCAGCATTTTTAGGTACAGTATTTGATTTTTGATTTCTTCCTCTTCTTACAATATACATTTCCTCTTCACTAAGATTTTCTTCTAAATATAATACTGCAAGAGCTTGAGATTTTGCTTTAACAAAGCTAATAGCTCTTTTATGAAGATCCTTCACTTTACACATTCCATATTTTTTAATTAAATAATCCCTTACATAAACCTCATAAATAGCATCTCCCATATATGCAAGTACTAGAGGTGACATATTTCTGACTTCTTTATTTTCCATATTAAACTCTTCTCCATTTAGTTCCTTGTCTTGTATCTTCTAAAACTATTCCCATATCTAAAAGTCTATCTCTTATTTCATCTGCTAATGCAAAGTTCTTTTCTTTTTTAGCTTTAGTTCTCTGGTCAATAAGATTTTGAATTTCTTCATCTAAGGCTTCCTCTTTTTCTTTGTTAACTATATTTAAAACATTAGTAAGCTCTACAAATAAATCATAGCTTCTTTTAGCAAATTCTAAAGAAGATTCTTCATTAAGATTAGAATTTATGAATCTTGCAAGTTCAAAAATAACACTTATAGCATCAGCTGTATTTATATCATCATCCATAGATTCAATAAATCTTTGTTTATACTTATCTAATTCATCTAAAAGATTTTTTTCTTCTTCTTTTAAGTTACCACTTAGCTTTTCTAATAAAAACTCCAGTTTACCTTTAGTATTATATAATCTTTCAAGACCAGCTCCTGCTTGCTTTAACATTTCATCGCTAAAGTTAACTGGATTTTTATAGTGAGCAGATAACATAAAAAATCTAACTACCTCTAAATCAAACTCTTTAGATATATCTCTAACTGTAAAAAAATTGCCCTTAGATTTAGACATTTTCTCATTATTCACATTTATATATCCATTATGAAGCCAGTATCTTGCAAACTGATTTCCACTTCTTGCTTCACTTTGAGCTATTTCATTTTCATGATGAGGGAAAGTTAAGTCCTGTCCTCCTGCATGAATGTCTATAGTATCACCTAAATACCTTCTTGACATAACAGAGCACTCAATATGCCAACCTGGTCTTCCTTCTCCCCAAGGGCTATTCCACCCCGGTTCTCCTTCTTTTTTAGATTTCCAAAGAACAAAATCCATAGGATTCTTTTTTTTATCATTTATCTCTATCCTAGCCCCAGCTTCTAAATCCTCTAGATTTTGCTTTGAAAGTTTTCCATAATCTTTAAATTTTTTAGTATCAAAATATACATCTCCATCTACAACATAAGCATACCCTTTATTTTCTAAGTCTTTTACAAACTCTATTATCTCTTTTATGTTATCTGTAACCCTTGGATGTATAGTAGCTCTTTTAATTCCTAAACCATCTGCATCTATAAAATATTCCTTTATATACTTGCTAGCTACCTCATCAGCACTTATCTTCTCTTCATTAGCTTTATTTATTATTTTATCATCTACATCAGTAAAATTTTGAACATAAGTTACTTTATACCCTCTATACTCAAGATATCTTCTTAAAGTATCAAATATTATAAAAGGTCTTGCATTTCCTATATGAAAATAGTTATATACCGTAGGACCACATACATACATTTTTACTTTTCCTTCTTCTAGAGGAATAAATTCTTCTTTTTTTCTAGTTAGAGTATTATATAATTTCATTTTACCACCTCTTTATAATTTTTCATCTACTCTAATCCCATCTTTTCTTACTATCCTTGCTGGTATCCCTACAACTGTGCAATTATTAGGAACATCCTTTAAGACAACTGCATTAGCACCTATTTTTGAATTATCTCCTATTTCTATAGGACCTAATACTTTTGCTCCTGCTGATATTATAACATTATTCCCAACAGTTGGATGCCTTTTTCCTGTATCTTTTCCTGTTCCGCCTAAAGTTGACCCATGAAATATAGTAACATCATCTCCAACTTCTGCTGTTTCTCCTATTACTATACCCATTCCATGATCTATAAAAAGTCTTTTTCCTATTTTAGCTCCAGGATGTATTTCAATCCCAGTTAAAAATCTGCTTATTGTAGATATTATTCTAGCTGTAACAAAAAATCCCTTCTTATATAAAAAATGTGCAAGTCTATGAATTAAAATAGCGTGAAGTCCTGGATAGTTAAACAAAACTTCCAATGTACTTTTAGCTGCTGGATCTTTTTCTTTAATAACATTAATTTCATTAATTATAGTTTTCATATTTAATCCCCCTTAATCAATGCATAGTATATTTATCAATGCGATACAATTGTATCATATTGATAAATATATCATATTGATAATAAAATTTAAAGCCCCGAATTTAAAATTCAGGGCTTTTTGAGATTAATTTTGTAAAAATTCTATTTTTTTAGATGAATACTCTTTATATTCTTCTTCAGATATTATATTTTTTTCTTTCATCTTACTTAAAATATCCATAAATTCTTCACAAAGAGATTTTAATTCAAATTTAATGTCATCCACTTCTCTATCCATTTCCTTATCCCCCCTATAAAATTAAAGGTTATTAACATCCTCTAATCATTATACACATATTATGCACATATTATGCACAAATTTATACACAATATTCATTATTAATAAATATTATGCTTTTTTCAAAAAATTCCTTCATTATTTATAAATTTTTTTTATAGGGAGATATTAATTTAAATTTTAATATAAATTTCCTACACTTAAATATCTTTCTCCAGTATCAGGTGCTATTACAACTACATTTTTCCCTTTTCCTAATTTCTTAGCTACTTTAATAGCTGCAAATACAGCTGCTCCACATGATATTCCTAAAAACAATCCTTCTTTTTTGGCAAGTTCTCTTGAAGTATTATAAGATTCTTCAGTTGAAACAGTAATAATCCCATCTATTATATTTGTGTTTAAAACCTTAGGTATAAATCCTGCTCCTATTCCCTGTATTTTATGAGGTCCAGGTTTTTTACCTGATAAAACAGATGAATCTTTAGGTTCTACTGCATAAATTTTAATATTATCTATTTTTTCTTTCAACACCTCTCCAACACCAGTTATTGTTCCACCTGTTCCAACACCCGAAACAAAAGCATCTATATTAGAATCTAAGTCTCTAATAATTTCAATAGCGGTTGATT
Organism: Tepidibacter formicigenes DSM 15518; assembly: GCF_900142235.1. GTDB lineage: Bacteria > Bacillota > Clostridia > Peptostreptococcales > Peptostreptococcaceae > Tepidibacter > Tepidibacter formicigenes. Next base: position 6,647 of record NZ_FRAE01000082.1, read on the forward strand.
TTCTATGAGCATTTGGGTTATCCATATTTTCAAATTGACTAAGTATTACATAATCATCATTTTTAGAAACTAATTCATAAGCTTTTTCTATAGAACCCTTCATTCCCTTAGAACCTTCTGTAAGAATAATCTGTGCTCCATAAGCTTTTAATATTTTTCTTCTTTCCACACTCATAGTATCTGGCATAACTAAAATAACTTTATATCCTTTGTATGCCCCTACCATGGCAATTCCTATACCTGTATTTCCACTTGTAGGTTCAACTATTGTATAACCTTTTTTTAACGCTCCTCTTCTTTCCATTTCTTCTATCATATTAAGGGCTATTCTATCCTTTATAGATCCTCCAGGATTAAAATATTCAAGCTTAACATAAATATTAGCCGTATCACCATCAACTAAATTATTAAGTTTCACAATAGGAGTATTTCCTATAAGTTCTCCAATATTATTATAAATCATTAAACCTCCTCCTTATTCCCTAGTATTTCTATCAGAATAGTTTACTTAATAATATAACTACAATCTATTTTTGTCAATATCAAAATGATAATTTTTAAATATTAACTAGTTCTTACATAATATATATGTGCATAAAGGTGGTATTTTTAGTTGTTTTATATTTTCTTTAATTTCAATCCAAGGTCCATATAAATTTACTTCAAATTCATTTACAACTAATTTCCACGGTCCTTTTTTAGGCAACTGAACTATTACTTCTTTCTTATTTGCATTATGAACTATAAATATATATTTATAGTCTTTTTCATAAGTAGAATTCAAAATATAAGCTATCGCTTTAGGAGGAGTCTCAATAAATCTCAGATTTTTTTTTATTTCTTCTGATTTATCTAACATCATTACTTTTTGACTTTTTCTAAAATGAATCAATCCTTTGATATATTCAAAAGTTCTTATATATCTATTTTTTCTATACCAATTTATCTTATTAATTTCATCTCCTAAATTATAGCTATTATTATGTCCATTTTTACTTCTTAATATTTCTGAACCTCCATGAATAAAAGGAACTCCTTGAGAAGTAAGTATAATTGAAAGTGCTAATTTGTTCATTTTTTCTATTTCCTCTTTAGTAGATTCTGGATTACTTTTCTCAACTTTATCAAATAAGGTTAAATTATCATGTGAACTTACATAATTTATACTTTCTCCTGGCTCATTTGCAAATCCTTTTAATACATCATTATAGTAAATACTTCCAGTAATTCCTTTTTTTATTTTATTTTCTAAATCATATCCTCCATTTATAAATCCTAATCCAGTTCCATCATTATCTCCTTTTACAGCATTTCTAAATCCATCATTAAACACAGCAATTCCTGTTCCTCTTTGACATCCTTTTCTAAATTGAAGCTTATAATCTAAAGAAGAAATTCCTCCTGTCCAAGGCTCTCCATAAAGCAAAATATTAGGATTTATTTTTCTAAGTTCTTTTTCTACTTCTTTCATAGTTTCTATATCATGAAGCCCCATTAAATCAAAACGAAATCCATCTATTTTATATTCTGTTGCCCAAAACTTAAGACAGTCTATTATAAATTTTCTTACCATAGGCTTTTCTGATGCAATTTCATTTCCACATCCAGAACCATTTGAATAAGTTCCATTTTCATATGTCCGATAATAATATTTTGGAGCAATAATATCAAAAGGACTATTTCCTGTTTTATAAGTATGATTCAACACCATATCCATTACAACTCTGATATTATTTTCATGCAAAGATTTTATCATTTTTTTAAACTCTATTATTCTTATTCTTCCATCATAAGGATTTGTAGAGTAAGACCCTTCTGGAACACAATAAAGATATGGATCATATCCCCAATTATATTCTCCTTCTTTACTTTCATCTACACTTTGAAAGTCGAAAACAGGTAATAAATGAATATGAGTTATTCCAAGTTCTTTAAGATGATTTATTCCTGTAGATACTTTATTTATTCCTTTTGTTTTTTCTTCTGTAAAAGCTAAATATTTTCCTTTGTTTTTTATTCCTGAATTTTTATCTATTGAAAAATCCCTTACATGCATTTCATAAATAATAGATTCTGTATATTTTAAGTAAGAAGGGATGGAATGATTTTCCCATCCCTCAGGATTTAAATCATTAAAATCTACAATCATTCCTTTTTTACCATTAATTGTAGCACTTTTTGTATAGGGATCTGGAGTCTCTCTTTCTATACTATTTATAGTTACTTTATAATTGTAATATTTATTTTTATAATCTCCTTTAAGAATTAATTCCCATACACCATTTTCTTTTTTTATCATATTATGCTCATTTCCTACTATATCGTTATATATATTATAAATTACCACCTTAATTTTATCAGCAAAAGGAGACCAAACTTTAAATAATGTATATTCCTTTTTATAATTTGCACCTAAATCATCACCATTATACATAAAACTTTTCATAAAAACCTCCCTCTATATACTTTTATTTTCTCTTAAATACTCTCTATTTCTTACAATTTCATAAATTGATAGATATAATTTTTGGATATAACTTCAACATATTCAATTTTATGGATATAGAAATGTATAACCCCAGAAAATCAGTGTTTTTACCAAAATATTACTGGAATTAATCCACTAATTTCATGGCGACGTACCCTCCCATGTCTCACAGGATCAATGTCCCTAAATTCCTTCGTTCAGTCTATCCATGATGTGGTATCAGCTATGCTCCTTTGCGGGGTCAAATGCCCTAATGGTTAATATATCTGCTGAATTCCTAGCTATATTTTCTCAAAGTAC
>NZ_FRAE01000057.1 GCF_900142235.1 Tepidibacter formicigenes DSM 15518
AAAAACTTTATTCAAATCAAATCATCTAAAGTTAGAAATACTGTTTCTTTAAAAGCTGATGTTTTACTGGCTTGTATTTCTCAGTTAGTTGCGTTTGTTTTAATGTTTAAGACTAACAATATCCACAATCCTCTTGCTATTAAATCTTTAATTGCTTAAGTTTTTTTAAACTCTATATCCTTTTTAAAAAGGTTTTACTGAACCTTTATTTAACTGCGTCTTTTTTTGAATATTACTGTTAATAACTCTTTCTATTTAGTAATTTCAACTCAATTTTTCTGTGGATAACCTTTCACTCTATTTTGCAACTACCTATCATTACTTATTGTATTTAAAATACCATTTATAGTATATTCTTTAGCTTCTTTATAAACATCTAAATTAAATGATTTTACAGTATTAGACGTTATAGGTCCTATAGAAATTAACTTTGTATTCTTAAGCTTTTCTAAATTTTTTTCTCCTACTATTTTAACTAAGTTCTTAACAGTAGATGAACTTGTAAATGTAATATAATCTATTTCATTAGATTCTAATAAATCAAGTATTTCTTCCTTATTTGCATCCCCTAGAACTGTATCATAAATTTTTATTTCCTTTACTGAGCATATTTCAATTAATTTTTCTATTAAATAATCTCTCGCTTTACTTGCTCTAGGTATTAAAATATTATCTTTACTAATTAATTTATCTTTTAGCTCATCAAATATAGATTCTGCTATATATTCCTTAGGGACTATATCTGCTATTATTCCTCTATCTTTAAGAGCTTTTGCTGTTGCTGGTCCTATAGCTACTATTTTTAAGTCGCTTAGTTTTCTAACATCAAAATTTAACTCTACTAATTTGTTAAAGAATATATCTACTCCATTTTGACTTGTAAATACTATATAACTGTATTTTTCTATATTTTTAATTTCTTTTTCTAGTTCTGTATTCGGTTTTATCTCTTCTATTTTTATTGTAGGAAACTCTATAGGATTTCCTCCTAAATCTATTATTTTTTCTACTAATTTACTATTTTGAGATCTAGCTCTTGTAACTACTATATTTTTCCCAAATAAAGGTTTATTCTCAAAGAAGTTCAATTTACCTCTAAGATTCACAACATCTCCAACTACTATTAAACTAGGTGGCTTTATATTTTCTTTTAAAGCTATTTCATATATATTTTCAAGATTTCCCGTTACAACTCTTTGATTATATCTTGTAGCCCAGTTTATTATTGCTACTGGAGTTTTCTTATCTTTTCCCTCTTTTATTAAATTTGTACATATATTTTGTAAGTTTTTAACTCCCATTAGGAAAACTAAAGTTCCATCAAGTTGCGCTAAAGCTTTCCAGTTAAGTTCTTTTTCTTCATCCTTTAAATGTCCTGTTATAACATGAAATGAAGAAGCATAATCTCTATGAGTAATAGGGATTCCAGCATAACAAAGTCCACCTATTGCAGAAGTAATACCTGGTATTACCTCAAATTCTATATTTCTTTCTAAAAGATATTCTCCTTCTTCTCCTCCACGTCCAAATACATAAGGGTCTCCACCTTTAAGACGTGTTACAACTTTTCCTTCTTTGGCTTTATTCGCAATAACCTCATTTATCTCATCTTGAGTCAATGTATGATTGCTAGATGCTTTTCCAACATATATAAACTCGCAGTTTTCTTTTGCTGTATTTAATAATTTCTCATTTGCAAGTCTATCATAAACTATTACATCTGCTTCTTTTATACATTCAAGTGCCTTTAATGTTATAAGCTTATAATCTCCAGGCCCTGCCCCTACTAAATAAACCTTACCTTTCATCTTTTCCCATCTCCTCAAGTATCATATGCGCAAGTTTAAATCCTAATTCTTTTGCATCTTCTGGTTTTCCTTTAATATATTTTTTTATTATTTTACTCCCATCTTCAGTTCCAAATAATCCTTCTATCTTTAGTTCATTCCCACTAATATTGCAAAGAGCTCCTATTGGAATATGACAACTTCCATTTACACCTTCTAAAAATGCTCTTTCAGCTTTAACCTGTATTTCAGTTTCCTTATCTTGCAAGGAATTTACTATACCTTCTATTATCTCATCATTTTCTCGTATTTCTATTGCTAATGCTCCTTGTGCTGGTGCTGGAAGAATTATATCAGTTGGTATATAATAGCTTATTTTATCTTCAATATTAAGTCTGTGAAGTCCTGCAGCAGCTAAAACTACTCCATCTAAATTTTCTTCCTTTATTTTTCTTATTCTAGTATCAACATTACCTCTTATAGATACTATATTAAAATCAGGTCTATATTTTAATAATTGATATTTTCTTCTTTTACTTCCAGTCCCAATTTTAGCTCCAATTGGTAAATCATCTATAGATTTATATCCTTCTTTTAAAACTAATATATCTCTGTAATCTTCTCTTTTAGGAACTGCTGCAAATTTAAGTCCTTCCGGAAGATTTGAAGGCATATCCTTCATACTGTGAACCGCCATATCTATTTCTTTATTTAAAAGTTTTTCTTCTATTTCTTTTACAAATAATCCTTTGTCCCCTATTTTATCAAGAGATACATTTTGAATAATATCTCCTTTAGTTTTTATTATTTTTATCTCAAACTCTATATGAGGATTATTTCTCTTAAGAACATCTACAACCCAGTTAGTTTGACTTAAAGCAAGTTTACTGCCCCTAGTTCCAACTACTATTTTCATACTCATATCTCCTCTTTTTCAATTCTTCTATATTCAAATTCACTATTTCATTTAGTATTTTTTTCTTTTCACTTTCATCATTACATTTTTTCAACACTAAAGCTCTCATTTCTCCCAATATATTCACATATTCTTCATATTCTTCATCATACTTTTCTTCAAGCTCTTTTCTTATTTTAGAAGAAAGGGATGGACTTTTTCCCATAGTAGATACACTTATTACTAAATCTCCTCTTTTAATACTTGAAGGAACTATAAAATCGGATAAATTAATATCATCTACCACATTACATAGTATGTTATTTTCTCTACAGTAAATAGCTATATCTTCATTTAATTCTTTATTCGATGTTGAAGCTACAACTAAAAATGAATCTTTTATATATTCTTTTTTATACTCATCTTCTATAATTGTTATTTTATCCTTTAAGCTTTCAAATTTATCTACATACAAAGGACTTACAACTTTTATATCACAATCAAACTCTAAAAACTTTTTAACTTTTCTAAAAGCTACCTTTCCACCACCAATTACAGTAACTTTCTTATTTTTTAAATTAATCATCATCGGATAAAACATAATATCACCTAAAATCCAAAGAGCTCCTCAATCATATTCATATACTCTTGTACTTTTCCTTCATCTTTAGTTTCTTTTAATTTTATAATTGGTTCTCTTATAAGTCTTTTAAGAGCTGAACCCAACATTTTTTCTATTATTTTCCTTTCTCTTGAATCTAAATCTAATTTTCTGTATATGTACTCCAAAGTATCCTTTTCTATCTCACTACATTTTTCATTTAATGATTTTATAGTAGGATCTACTTTTATACTTTTCATCCATTCCAAAAATTCTTCTATACTTTCATCAATTATATCTCTTGCAATTTTTGAAAGTTCAATTCTTTTCTTTTCATTTTCATTTGATATTTTTTTAAGATTGTCTATATCATAAACATATACATTCTCTAAATTATTTACACCTTCTTCCACATCTCTCGGTAGTGCTATATCCATTATATAAAGATTTTTGTTAACTTTAGGCATATCCTCTTTTTTTATTATAGTGTGAGGAGAAGCTGTTGCTGTAACTACCACATCAACATTTTTCATTACTTCATATCTTTTTTCATATTCAATAGGTTTAACTCTTGGAAATTCATTACTTAAGTCAAGCACCTTTTTGTGCGATCTATTAGTCATATAAATCTCATTTAAATCTTCCTCAAGCAAATGCTTAAGTGCAAGTTTACTCATCTTCCCTACACCTATCACAAGAGCTTTTTTATTTTTAAGTGAACATAGTTTCTCTTTTAAAAACTTAATTCCTATATAACTTATAGATAACGGATTTTCTGATATTTTTGTTTTATTTTTTATATTTTTAGCAGTAGTTATAGCTTCCCTAAATAGTTTATTTAAAATTTTTCCACTAAGTCCAAGCTCCATTGAAAACAAAAGCGCTTCTTTTGCTTGTCCAAGTATTTGATCTTCTCCAAGAACTATAGAATCAAGTCCTGATGATACAGTATATATATGATTTATTGCTTCTTCATGCTTTTTAATGAATAAATATTTTTTTATTTCTTTTTCATCAAAGAAATATTCATAAAAGTCTTTTACTACTTTTATTTTTTCCTCTATATCTTTAGCTACTATATATATCTCACTTCTATTACATGTTGAAAGTATAATTACTTCCTTTATGCCATGGTCTAATAAAAAATTAGCTCCTTCTATCTTTTTTGATTCCGTAAAAGATACTTTTTCCCTTATTTTTATAGGAGCTGTATTATGGTTAACCCCTATAACTGCTACTCTCATAACTTACCCTCCAATATCTAAAGAGAATGCATTATTTTATTTTTCAATTCTTCAATACTAAAAACTGCATCTGGATATTTTACTTTAGGTCTCATTATTACTATAGTTTTTATATTTAAATCTAAACTTGCTTTTAATTTTTCTTCAAATCCACCCTCGACTCCACTCTCTTTTGTAATAACTAAATCTACATTATAAAAACTGTATAACGCTTTATTAATTTCATACGAAAAAGGCCCTTTCATAGCTACTACATTATCTGGTTTTAATCCTAAATCTTCACAAGATTTTAAAACAGAAGATGTGGGAAGAACTCTTACTACTACTTCTTTATTTTTTAAATTCCCAACAAAATATTCTAAATTTTTACTCCCCGTAGCTAAAAACACTTTATTTCCTATTTCATTAGCAATTTTACAAGCTTCTTCTATACTATTTACTTTAAATATATTTTCACTTTCTAATATTTCACTAGAATGTCTTTCATATCTTAAATATTTTATATTTAATTTTTCAGATACATTTACTGCATTTTTAGAAACTTCTTCAGCATACGGATGTGTACAATCTATAATACTAACAATATTATTTTTACTAATAAAACTCATCATATCATCTAAATTCATTTTTCCAATAACAATATTACTACAGTACTCTTTTGAAATTTCTTTTCCGTAATCAGTTGCAACTGATAATATGAATTTTTTATTATTTTCATTCAACAATTTACATACCTTTAAGCTATCACTAGTTCCTCCTAAAACTAATATCATAGAACATAACCTCTTGGTGTTATCATTTTATCTTCATATACATATGTAGATTTGTTTCCTATTATAACAATAGTAGTCATATCTACCGTTTCAAAGTCTATATCCTTAAATTTAACTATTTGCTTAAATTCTCCTTCTCTTCCTACATTTTTTACTATTCCTACTGGTATATCTCCACTTTTAAATTCACCTATTATTTCAAATGCTTTTTGTAAATGATCTTTTCTTCCTTTACTTCTAGGATTATAAAGACATATAACAAAATCAGCTTCTGCCGCAAGTTTTAATCTCTTTTGAATTACATCCCATGGCGTTAAAAGATCACTCAAGCTTATATGGCAAAAATCATGCATAATAGGTGCTCCAAGTACTGCTGCCGCTCCTATGCTTGCTGTAACTCCAGGAACTATCTTAATCTCAATATCTAAATTTTCTTTAGTTATAAGTTCAAGTATAAGTCCTGCCATTCCGTATATTCCACTATCTCCACTGCTTATTACTGCAACTTTTTTTCCTTCTTTAGCTTTTTTAATTGCATCTTTACACCTTTGTATTTCTCCACGCATTCCATTTTGAACTACTTCTTTATCTTTTATAAATTCTTTTATTAAATCTATATATGTCTTATATCCTACTATAACTTCACTTTCATTAAGTGCATTTACAGTCTCAAAAGTCATTAGCTCTTTTTTTCCTGGTCCTATTCCTACTACGTAAATCATTTTAATCTCCCCAATCCAAAAGTTATTCCTTTGTATTTCGTTTTATTTAAAATCAAATTACCACCACTCAATATATAGGCAACAGGCTCTACTACCGAATATACCCCTATGGATTTTTTAACAAACTCAGATTTAGAAAATTTATCTTCTATTTTTAATATTTCATCTCTACTGACAACCTTAAATGGGATATTTAATTTTTTAGATAAATCTATTATTGCTTTTTCATCTTTTTTTACATCAACACTTCCTATTTCACTTATAGAGTTAATATCTATATTGTTTTTATCTAAAAAATTTAGTAGTGATTCATATAACAAATTAAAATCTGTATTTTTTCTACAACCTACTGACAGTACTAAATTTTTAGGAACTACTTTTACTAAATTATTAAATTCTAAATCTATATTTTTTTTATTAGTTATATAAACTAAAGCATCTAAATTTTTTATATTATTAATACTATCTACTTTTACAAAACCTCTTGTATCTACATCAAAATATTCATCCATATATATTCCAACTTTTTTGTTTTCAACTAAAAGTGAATTTATGTACTTGATGTTTTGTTTAAAATTATCTATATACCCATTTATCTTTTTAGCTATTAAATCAAGTGAACCTTTATTATTCACATCTGTAGCTGTTGTTATAACTGGATTTGAATTTAAGTATTCACTTATTTTGATTGTCATTTCATTAGCCCCTCCTATATGACCTGATAAAAGGCTTATTACATTTTCACCTTTTTCATCAAGTACAATTACAGCAGGGTCTTTTGTCTTATCTTCTATGTATTTAGAGATACTTCTCACTACTATTCCAATAGCCATTATAAATATTAAATAATCGTACTTATAAAATATATCCCCTATAAATTCTTTAAAACTTTTATTTATCTCTTTTAATCCTTGTTCCCAAAATTTCCTTGAAACATATATATCAGCATCTAAATAACTTTTAATTTTTAAAGCTAAGTTTTTACCATTAGAAGTTAGAGATATTACTGCTATTCTATTTTCTGTATTCATGCTTAAAATCCTTATCATATAATTTTGAATAATTGTATTCTTCTCCTAAAAAATTTCCTACCATTATAAGTGCAGTTTTATTTATTCCTTCTTCTTTTACCTTAGGTACTATATCCTTTAAAGTTCCTTTAACTATTTTTTGATCCTTCCATGTAGCTTTATAAACAACAGCAATAGGAGTTGTTTCGCTATATCCACCATCAATAAGTCTTTTTACTACCTTGTCTATTTCCTGAACAGATAAAAATATTACCATAGAAGTTTGATGTGTAGCAAAAGACTCTATTGATTCTTTTGGTGGCACTGGAGTTCTTCCTTCCATTCTAGTTATTATTAAACTTTGAGATATTTCTGGAACAGTATATTCAACTCCAAGTGCAGATGATGCTCCTAAAAAAGAACTAACTCCTGGTGTACAAGTATACCCTATTCCTCTTTTAACAAGTTCTTCAACTTGTTCTCTTATTGATCCATATATTGAAAAATCACCAGTTTGAAGTCTAACTACGCATTTTCCTTCCTTTACCCCCTTTTCCATTACATCAATTATTTCTCCTAAATTCATATATGCACTATTGTGTATTTCACAACCCTCTTTACAGTAATCAAGAAGCTCTGGGTTTACAAGAGAACCTGCATATATTACTACATCAGCCTCACTTAATAATTTGTATCCTTTTAAAGTTATAAGTTCTTTATCTCCTGGTCCTGCTCCTACAAAATGTATCTTCATATTATCTACCCCTTTTACATGAAATTATATATGTTGGATTTAAAGGCTTAAAATAATTTCCTTTCCCAAGTTTTTCAAGCCTTGATATTGATGCCTGTATACACTCTATATCTTCAAAACCTTCTTCTTTAAGTATTTCTAAGACTTCATTCAAAGTTTCAAGTATTATGCAGTTTATAACTAATACTCCATTATCATTTAATAAATTCTTAAGCCATACTATAATTTCTCTTAAATTCCCTCCACTTCCTCCTATGAAAGCAGAATCTATTTTTTCATTAAAGTTATCTACTGGAGCATAGTCTTTAATTACTTTTATATTTTCTATATTAAACTTTTCTATATTTTTATTTATAAGCTCTATGGCTTCTTCATTTCTCTCTATAGTATGTATTTCTAAATTTTTATTTTTTAAAGCTGCTTCTATACTTATGCTTCCTGTTCCCCCACCAACATCTATAAATGTTTTGGCATTTTCTAGATTTAGCTTTTCTAAAGATAGTATTCTTATTTCCTCTTTTGTCATTGGAACTTTTCCTCTTAAAAATTCACTATCCTTCATCATATATCACCACTACATTCATATCAAATTTGCTTATTTTAAGTATATCTTCAGGTGTACCTATTGTTATTTTTTCATTTTCATAAGATAAGTTTTCTCCAATTACCATAACCTTTTTTAAATTTCTTTTTATTATTTCTTTTGCTATTTCCTTTGGCCCTATTTTTTTATCTGTAACTAAAGAAACTTTTTTATGAGATAAAATATAATCAAAATCAGGCTCTTTGCCATGGCAACTACTTATATAAATATCATTCATATCCATTTTTATTTTTGAAAATAAATATTGAATTGAGCTTATCCCTGAAACAATGTTTATATTTTCTTTTCCAAGCTCACTAACCATATACTTTCCTATACCATAAATACTAGGATCACCCGATGCTATTATCGATATATTCTTATGTTTATTTTCATTTATGTAATCAATAATATCCCTTAAACTCCCTTTAATCTCAATTTTTTCCCCTTTAAAATCACTAAAAATTTCTAAATTTCTAGTTCCACCTATTAATACATCACTAACATTTATTATTTCTTCTCCTTCTTTAGTTAAAAATCCTATATCTCCTGGCCCTATCCCAATTATATTTATCATTTAAATACCTCCAAAAGATTATCTGCACCAGTGCTTTTCCCAAGTATATTAAGCTCCATAGAAAATATAATCATTTCTACTTCTATATTTTTATCCAATCTTTGTAAAACCTTTTCTTTTCCTTTGTTCGCTATAATATTATAGACATCTTCATATCCACTCTCTTTTATAAGCTCAATTGCAGCTTCAGTTGTAGGACAAATATATATTTCTCTCAAAAACTCTTTAGGAGCACCCATTAATGCTAAATGTGTTACTAATATTTCCATTCTACAATCTGCCATTTTGCTATGAGTATGAAAAATACCTCCAGCTAGTTTTACAAATTTCCCCAAATGTCCTACTAAAAGTATTTTTTCAAATTCGAATCTCTCAGCTTCTTTTAACATATACCCTATGAAATTGCTAGTTCTAACTACATTTTTTAAATCTATGTTCAAAACTTCCTCTACAAAATTCTCTCCATGGTTTCCTGGAACTAATATTATATTTTTCATTCCCTGTTCTCTTTTCATTTTAAGCTCAATAGAAAGAGATTTTTTCCAGCCTTCTTCTGACATAGGTTCAACTATTCCACTAGTTCCAATTATAGATATACCACCTTCTATTCCAAGTCTTGGATTAAATGTCTTCTCAGCTATCTCTTCTCCTTTAGGAATGTATATAATAATATCTGCTCCTAAATCATTTACAACTTTTCTTACCTCTTTTTCTATCATCTGTCTAGGAACTTTATTAATAGCAGCATCACCTATAGTAATATTAAGTCCTTTTTTAGTAACTCTTCCTACTCCTATACCTCCATCTATAGTTATTTTTCCACTGTTATTAATAGTAACCTTTGCAAATATATCTATGCCATGGGTAACGTCTTTATCATCTCCACCGTCTTTTTTAACAGATGCAACAGCTTCATTTTTTCTAAATGATTGATTTTCTACTTTTAAATTAAGTCTTACTCCCCTTGGTGTATCTATTTCTACATATTCTACTAACTTATTATTAAGTGCCATAAGAGCAGCAGCCTTTGCAGCACCAGTTGCAGTTGATCCTGTGGTGTAGCCCCTTCTATATTTTTTTCCATCTATGTATACATACTTTTCCATATTTATCCCTCTTGTTCTAAATACTATAAAGCACCGCATTAACAATAGCAGCAGCTAAATTACTCCCACCTTTTCTTCCTTTAGATAAAATATAAGGTATATCACTTTTTTCAAGTTCATCTTTAGATTCTGCTGCTCCTACAAACCCCACTGAAACTCCTACAACTGCATCTACGTCTAGTTTTCCTTCTTCTTTCATTTCAAGTATTTTATAAAGTGCTGTTGGTGCATTTCCTATTACAAATATTTTTCTACCCTTTTCTTTTGCAGCTAACTCTACTGCAGCCATAGATCTTGTCATTCTTTTTTCTTTAGCTATTTTGGCAACTTCTTCATCAGCTACAAAGCATTTAATATTACAACCTAACTCCTTTAGTTTTCTTTTGTTTATTCCTGATAGAGCCATATTAGTATCTGTATATATAGTTGCATTAGATTTTAAGCTATTCATAAGCTTATCAATTGCATCTTTAGAAATTTTAAGTATATCTAAATACTCAAAATCAGCAGTTGTATGTATACATCTTTTAATAATCTTTTTCTCAAGCTCATTTTTAAATTCATAATCTGGTCTAGTTTCTTTTATTATCTCTTCTATTATTTCAAAGCTCTTGATTTCTATTTCTTTAGGATTTCTTATATATTCCATAATTCTCCCCCTCTTACTCCTCCTCTTATTACATCTAAAGAGTATATTTTTTTATATTTTTTGTTTAGCTTTCTTAAAATAAGCTTTTCTTCAAGCTTTTTATGATTCATTTCCTTATCTAAAATAATTCCTATAACAGTTCCACTATGAGCTATATTTACTCCATAAGCTCCAAATTCTTCAGTTATTTTTATAATCTCATGTAGTCCATCTTTTTTATGAATATTTTCATTTAATATAGAACTTATAGTTGCTGCTTTTCCAATAAGTTTTAAATCATTATTTTTAAATCCTTCTTCTAAAGTTTTAAAAGCTTGTTTTATTTTTTCCTTGTTATCTTGTTTTTTTAAAAAGTAATCTTGCTTTCTTCGTATACTTTGTGTATTTAATTTCTCATTTGGCTCTAGAACTAATACCTTTATACCATCTACATATCCTAATTCCTTTAAAACTTCTCCTTTTAATGGATTAAAAATACAATTATTTTCTATGAATATAGAATCTGTAGGCTCAACTTTTGCAGCTATTTTTGAAATTTTATGTGAGTCTAACTCTTTTCCTAAAAAACTTAAAGCTGCATTTATAGTAGCACCTATATCAGCAGTAGAGCTTGCCATTCCTTTCCCTATTGGAATATTACTTTTTACATTCAAAGATATATTTTTAGTATCCTTCACATCTAAATTGAAATATTTAAAAACCTCTTGCAAAGCTTTTCTTGCTTTATAGGGTCCTTTTCTTATGTTTTCACTTTTTTCTTCAACCTGGGCTTTAGAATACATGTTTACTGCATAAGATACTAAATACTCACTATCTTCTAACATCCCTTGTATAAACTCTCCACATGAACCTGGACAAATTCCAAAGTGTTTCATATTATACCCCCAATATTTCTTTTAGTGCATTTATTAAAGCTTCATTTTCTTCTCTTTTTTTAACTGCAACTCTTATGTAATTTGTATCAAGTCCTTTAAAATTAGATGCATCTCTTATTAAAATATTTTTTTCTACAAATAATTTTTCCTTTATATAGCTTGAATTGTATTTGTTTAACTTCAAAAGTATAAAGTTTGTACTACTTTCAAATACCTCTATATTCTTTATTTCATTTAAATCTTTTATCATAAAATTTATTTCTTCTTTGAAATAGTTTTTAGTTTTTTCTATGTATTTTTTATCTTTAAATATGTAACTGCATATATTTTCTGCAAAAGAATTTACAGTCCATGGCTCTTTATGCTCCCACATTTTACTGATTATATTTTTATTACTAGTTATTCCATATCCAAGTCTAATTCCTGGAAGGCCGAAAAACTTTGTAATAGCCTTTATTATAAATAAATTATCGTATTCTTTTATTAAATTTACTAATGTATATTTTTCACTTTCATAAACAAATTCCATAAAAGTTTCATCTACTATTAAAAATTTGTCTTTTTTCTTTAATATTTCAAGAATTTCAATTAAACTTTCTACATTTCCACTTGGATTGTTTGGATTGCATATAAATAATGCTTTAAATTTGTCTAAATTATTTCTTATATTATCTAAATCTAATTTAAAGTTTTTATCAAAATATAAATCTATTATTTTTATGTTATTTGACTTTGCAGCTCTTTCATACTCTGAAAATGTTGGATTTACAATGCCAAGTTGTCCATCTAATACTTTCATAAGTAAATATATTATTTCACTAGCCCCATTCCCTGGTATTATATATTCATAATCTAAATCTAGGTAATTCCCTATATTTTTTCTTAAATTTAAATATTCAACATCTGGATATTTAGTGCTTAAATTAAGCCCTTCTAGTATGTACTTATCTATATTTTCAGGTATATAAGGATTTATATTTGAGCTAAAATCTAATATATAATCTTCTTTTTTACCATATTTTAACATCATACTAGCTACATCTGCCCCATGACCAAGCTTTATCATCTAATAAAAACCCCTTTTATATTTTTTTTATTTATTGATTTATATACAAGTGAAGCTAGGGCTATATTTGCAAATGAAACTATAGTTAGTGGAATAATTAAGCTAGTAGCAACTTTCATACTTATTATAGGAACTAATGATAATGTTGCTAATACTCCATTCATAATAGTACCAGCAATTATTGCTACAACTATATTTGTAATTTTTTTAATATATCCAAATAAAAATACAATAACAAACATTTCAATTGCTAGTATACTATGAACTAATATTGATAATGGAAATCCACTTAAATATGCTGTAAGCAAATGTCCAAATAATCCTACAATGCCTCCTTGAATAGGTGACATGAATAATGCTGCAAAATATCCAGGAAGTGAATCAAAAGCAATAGATGTTCCTGGTATTTTTATAAGTGAACCTACAAAGCTAAGTGCTATTAACATTCCCATTTTAGCTATATTTTTCATTATAAACCTCCTTTAAAACGTAATATAAATTATTGAAAATATAATTAAGCTTAAAAATGAAGTTAAATACATTATTTTATTAGTTTTTATTATATCTTCCTCATTTATTTCTCGAAGCTTATCTCCTATTGTTGGCTTATAAACCTTTTCTCCAAAGTAGTAGTTTGTTCCCCCAAGTTGTATTCTTAAAGCTCCCGCAACTGCTCCTTCAGGATATGCGCAGTTTGGACTTTTATGATTTTTTCTATCTCTTATTGCTATTTTTATAGAGTTCTTGTAATCAAATCCTAAAAATATTGAAGATAAAGCCATAATAAAAGCTGTAATTCTAGCAGGTATGAAATTTGCAATATCATCAATTTTTGCAGATGCAAACCCCATATCTATATATTTTTCATTTTTATATCCAACCATGGAATCTAATGTATTTACTGCTTTGTATGCCATGGCAAGAGGTGCACCCCCTATAAATAAATAAAACATAGGTGATATTATTCCATCTACAGTGTTTTCTGCAACAGTCTCAACCACAGCCCTTATAATTTCATTCTTTGAAAGACTTTGTGTATCTCTTCCTACTATGTAAGATAACTGTTTTCTAGCTTTTATTATATCTCCTTCCTTTAAAACATTATATATTTTAACAGCTTCATCTTTTAAGCATTTAGTTGCAAGTGTTGTGTATATAATTAATGTATTTAAAATTATATAAAGATAATAATTTATACCTTTAGATATTTTCAATATAAAATAGGTTGTAAAGTAAGTTATAATTACAACTACAAAATTTAGTACCAAACCACCCATTTTAAGTCCAATTCTACTCTTTGTAATATTTCTTATAATATTTTCTATAAATTTTATGAGTTTTCCTATATATATTACTGGATGAGGCAAACAATAAGGATCTCCAAATATAATATCTAATACATATCCAACATAAGTAGACACTATATTCATATATTCTCTACCGCCTTATTTAAAAAGTTAATAGGTATATTTAAGTTACTGTAAAAATGAGTATGAAGATATGTTGCAAGCGTATTTCCTTTTATGTATCCACCCATCCACTCTTTTATTATTTTTCCTTCTCTTTCTTTTACTATGTTATAAGCACATTTTTCATCTGATATAAACTCAGAATGATGAAATTCATGTCCAAGTACAATTTCTCCCTTTTTAGATATTACTGTATCAACAATTGCAATTCCTTTAGAATATCCAAATCTTTTTAAAGATTTAGTCATAATACTTTTTCCCTTTAATATACCAACCATTTCATATTCATTATTTTCATTATCTATTAGCTTCTCTCCTAAATACATAAGTCCTCCACATTCAGCATATATAGGTATATTTTTTTCATGAGCTTTTTTTATCTCTCCTCTTATGCTTTTATTAGTTTCAAGTTCTTTAGCAAATAACTCTGGAAAACCTCCACCTATATATATACCATGACATTTTGGAAGGCATTTATCTTTAATGGGACTAAATTTTACTATATTTACTCCCATTTCTTTAAGTAGGTCTATACTATCCCAATAGTAAAAATTAAATGCTTTATCATATGCCATGGCTATTGTTAAATTATCGTATTTAGGTATTTTTATATTATAATTTGATGTTAAGCTTTCTGACTCAGAAATTTTTAACAACTCATCTAAGTTTATATATTCTTCTATAATATCTGCTAAGTTTAAAAAATTCTCTTCTAATTTTTCCATTTCAATTGTTGGTATCAGTCCTAGATGTCTTGAAGGAAGGGAAAATTGTAGGTTTTTTGGAAGATAGCCTAAAACTTTAGTATTTGTATATTTTTCTATAGCTTCTTTTATTATTTCAAAATGGCCCTTTGAAGATATATTGTTTACGATTACCCCTTTTATATCAACATTCTTATCTAATTCCTTGTATCCTAAAACCATAGCAGCTGCAGATGTTGCCATGCTCTTTCCATCAATAACTAAAACTACAGGAACTTTTAGTATTTTAGAAGTATATGAGCTTGTACATGAATTAATATCTATTCCATATCCATCATAAAGACCCATTACTCCTTCTATTACAGAAATATCTATTTCTCTTGAGTTTTTCATAAATAGATATTTTATTATTTCATCATCCAGCATATAAGAATCTAAATTTCTAGATTTTTTTCCTGTTATAAATGTATGGTAAGAAGTATCAATATAGTCTGGCCCAACTTTATAAGGTTGAACTTTAAGACCTCTTTTTTTAAGTGCAGCCATTATACCCATAGATATAGTAGTTTTTCCAGCTCCACTATTTGTCCCTGAAATTAGTATTTTTTTCATATAATCTCTCCCCCTAACAAAAAAAACCTATAGCTCGTTGCAGAACTCTACAACTCGCATAAATACTACATTTAAATTTATAGAAATGGCTAAGTTTCCCCCATTTTGGGTATATATACATTAACTAGATGTGTATAACTCAAAATGAAAAAAGGAGGAAAAACTTATGCCAGTTCAAGCTAAACAATTAAACTTTTCTAATATTTCTTCTGATTTTGAAAAGTTTTTTAATCAAAATCAATACAATTTACTTTCTATGTTAAATCATTTTTTTGATATTAGTGATTTCATCCCACTTTCTTTTTATCAAAAATATTATTCTAATTTTGGACGTAAAAGAAATTTTTCTCTTGAATCTA
>NZ_FRAE01000142.1 GCF_900142235.1 Tepidibacter formicigenes DSM 15518
GTCGCCAACGAGTCCTAACGGACTCCGTTGCTCAAAATAGTTGATACTTTTATTCAGTTACCAAAGTTACAGTTTAAAAAATTTATAGTTTCCTAATAAAAATAAGAACCGTAGGTCTTACGGAGATAGCCTGTGGAGATAGTAGGTTACGAGGTCGTAGAAGCAGGAAAAGTTCTTGGATACACCAAGAAGCCCCCACTTAGTGGAGGGAGAGTTCACTTAAAGATAGTATTGATATACTTAAAAATATCAACACTAATAAATTAAATACACTTGTATCTAGTAATATATTTTTTTTCTTTAAATTTTCATGAAATTTTTTACAGAATTTAAAATTTAAAATATTAATCAATACTGTTATTATGGTTAACGTGGTAATTTCAACAATACTTTGTATAAATATAGATTGTATATGAATGATAGGAAGTGCTATTCCTAAATAGATAAGTAAAGTTGAAAAATTAAATTCCGAATCAGTTTTTAACCGAAATATAATAGGATTATATTTCCCATTGATAAAATTTACTATATTTACTATTACAAAACAAATAAGTGAAGATATTGAGATTATAGATAATATAATATCTAGCATATGTATTCCTCCTTGTGTTCCATGATGCAATTTAGTTATTTTGAAATTACAATTTTTAGTAGAGTATATCATAGAATTGTTATTTATTTGAGTTGTACTTTCTTTCTTCAGACATTCCAATGTTAAGTTTTTTATTTATGTCCATTTTCATTATGATCTTCCAACTTTTCAAATAAGACTACGTAATTTTATCTGATAAAGGTAATTATGTAAATTATTAAAATATATATTACTTCTATCATAGAAACAAATCAATAAACCTCAAAATATTTATCTTCAATTTCTCTCAACAAAATACTTGCTACTATCTGATTTATCTTCTTATCTTCATTAGCAGATTTTCGTTTTAAAGCTTGTTTTATTCTTTTAGGTCTTTCAACTAAACTATCCTCTATTGGCTTTTCATTCAATTTAAAAGCTATATTTTTTTCGATAATCATAGTTTCATCTTCTTCATCATTAATTACTTTTACTATATTTCCAAACTCACCAGATTTTTTTCTTTTTTCAAATTCACTTTGAGAAATTTTTTCTAAAAAAATAATATCACCTTCTTTTAAAGTTTTATGGGAAACAATAAAACAAGTTTTCTTGTTAAAAAATTTTAAAGTATTATTGCTTATTGAGGAACTTATATAACCTATAGATCATTACCCAAACTTCTTCTCTTGTAGTAAAGTCATACGGTTTTGTTCCATCTGAAATATTATTTTTAGTTACAAATTCATGGGACGTAATGGCAGACTCCGAAATCCCTTCATCATACTTAAATAGTTTATATTGCTTTATTAAATTTATTAATTTATCAGGATAATTAGGATCTGTTGCATAGCCACAA
>NZ_FRAE01000058.1 GCF_900142235.1 Tepidibacter formicigenes DSM 15518
TTTCTACTCCATTTCCCAGTTGTGATACACTTCTTGTATATCATCGTCATCTTCCATCATATCTATCATTTTATTCATAGCCTTAACTTGCTCTTCAGATTCAAGTTTAGTTGTAGTTTGAGGAAGCATTTTTACATCTGCTGATATAAATTCATATCCTTTTTCAGCTAACGCATCTCTTACTGCATTAAAATCTTCTGGAGCTGTTATTATTTCAAAACCATCTTCTTCTGTTATAAAATCTTCTGCTCCAGCTTCAAGTGCTACATCCATTAATTCTTCTTCATCTACACCTTCATTTCCAATCATTATTTGACCTTTTCTATCAAACATAAATCCTACACAACCTGAAGTTCCTAGATTTCCACCATTCTTATCAAAATAGTATCTTACATTTCCAGCTGTTCTATTTTTATTATCAGTTAAAGCTTCTACAATAACTGCAACTCCACCAGGTCCATATCCTTCATATACAACAGCTTCATAATTATCTCCATCAAGCCCTCCTGTACCTTTTTTAATAGCTCTTTCTATATTATCATTAGGCATATTATTTGCTTTAGCTTTGTCTATAGCTGTTTTTAGTGCTGCATTGTATTTGATTTACACTATGAAATTTTCAATCTAAATTTTCACCTATAATATGAACATATACCTTAATTCAATTTTGATATTTTCCTTAATTGAACTATTAGTATACCATTATTCAAATTGAAAAAACAAGGTTTGAGCTATGGTATACATCATGAAATTTTATTACAATTTATACGATAAAATTAAGTAAATAATTTTTTATTTAAATTACTTTATAGTTAAATTTACTAAATCAACTGCCCTGCTTAATTCACTATAACTAATAGTTTTTATATATAATTTAAGCACTACTTTAACGTCTACATCTAAATCTCTAAGTAAATTTTCAGCTAACCAATTACTTGTGTCCCTGATTAAACATATAACTAATTTCTAATCATTGAACTAAATGTATTTCTAATACATTGTTATCTTTCCTATATAATAACTTTACAGCTTTAACATCTAAAATATTGTAATTTTGTTGTTTTATAAATTTCATTAACCCTTGAAGTGAATAAATTCTAGCTTGCTTTTTGTCAATTTTTCCAACAAATTCACTTCCGTACATGCTAACGGTGATTTTATCACCTTCTATATTCACCAATTCTTTAAACAAATCTGAATTTCTTGAGTATGTTATAAGACCATAATTTAACCACGATGGACTTGAACGTGTATTTTCTATTACTATATTTTCTCTATTTATATCATCTTTCTTAATACATTTATTTTCTTTATGCTCTTCTACTTGAACATCTGATGAGCCATCTTCAAATATGTTAATCGTTATTGTTCTTATTTTTTTAGGGTTCATTGTTTTTCCTCCAGCTCCAATATAACTTAAACTATATACATAATACTATTTTGCAGATTTATCTCATTTGTTCTGCTTAATAAAATATTTCTTAATTTAGTATTTTTTTGATTAATTGAATCCTCTAAAGCCTTATCAAACTCTTCTGCACCTTTTAATCCAACATTTCCACTAATAGTTTCATCTAACCCCCTAATATATTTATCCTCTATAGTACTAAAATTTACTCCTCTACTTTTACTTACATCATGCGTTGCTTCTACTCTTGCTTCAGTAACTGACTGTCCATTCGCCACCTTATTTTTAGTTAAATGTACAACTTCTAGTATTTGTTCAATTCCAACCTTTCCTACTGACATTTAAATAGCCTCCTTTTATTTTCTTGTTAATATCTTGATATTTTCATATTAACATATTTAACCTTAACTTTCAATGATTTTTTATAGTATATAAATCTTTATATTAATATCATTTATTAACAACTATGCCACTATTAATCAGCTCAAGTTTTGTAAGTAAAATCTCTAACATACATTTTAAGATTTACTCCATAAGGGCTTATTCTATCTCTACTCATACTTTTCTGTTAGTAATAAAATTAGGTATTATATATAATTTTGTAAGTTTTACTTTTCTACTACACTGTATATAGCTTGCTTCACTCATTAAATCTCATCTACTTGTAATATAGTTGATTATTAAGTATACAATAATCCCCTATATATTTTCTCATAAATTGTTATTGCTGTTACACCTTCATCCATATACATTGAAGATAATGATAAGTATTCTTTTATTCTTGCTAAAATTCAAATTTCATCTCCCTTTCATACTTCTACTTTTTACATCTTTTATTACGTTTATAAGCCCACCAAAGGATTGTAATTCCATATGCAATTGCTAAGAGCCATATCAAAGGACTTGTTATTATCAATGCTATAAGCATACTAAATGTAATAATATGAAAAGGATTTGATATATCAATTGTGATATAAATTTTGCTTCTCTTTTTATCATCTTTGAAAAACTTATTTTCTATGTAGATATTA
The DNA here is from genome assembly GCF_900142235.1 of Tepidibacter formicigenes DSM 15518. GTDB lineage: Bacteria > Bacillota > Clostridia > Peptostreptococcales > Peptostreptococcaceae > Tepidibacter > Tepidibacter formicigenes. The sequence goes on from NZ_FRAE01000058.1 coordinate 2,440, forward strand.
AAACCTATTAATGCGATGCTACAAGCGCAATTCACAAAATACGCTAATTCACTCACTATTAATCACCTCATTTTTTTTCTATAAACAAAACAAAAAGTGCCTTTCCATATTTGCAAATTAGTCACTTTTTTTAAAAGTAATAATTGCACCTATAAAAAGACACATCTATATTCAAATTATTTAATTATAAGTATTACAACTTTATTATACCGCTAGTTTTTCATGATTACAGCTAATTTTTATCCTAATTGAATATCTAAAGTATTTTTTACATCCATCTTTATACAATTAATCCTCTTTAATTTAGCATAATTCCTATGCCTCATCAAAAACTGCTGCTTCATAGTATATAGAAGATTTCTTAACTTTTAAATCCATTATTAAATCATTTATTAATACAATAATTCGTATTGCTAATTTGGAGAACGCTGAATAAAGCCAATCTTCATGAATTCCTTTATTCCCCATATTAAATGCTTTCTCAATTCTAGTTCCTATTTCATCAATTTCTATAGATAAATACTCTTGGTATAATTTTGATTTTATTAACCTTTCATTGACATATTTTTTCAACCTATCCTTATATTTGTCCTTCTGTTTATTCGATGTAGCTGGCATTAAAACATCTGCTAATTTTTCAAAGCACCTTCTGAAATTAGCTGCAATTTGTGCACATTCTGCTGGAGTATTATTGTTTTTCTCCAGAGAAATTATTGCTGTAATAAGTTCTTCAAATGATTGAGGTGCAATATCTTTAAGTTTGTATAAAACCTCTTCACTTCTAAATTCACATTCGTCTTTTATTATTCTTAAAACTTTTGCTGTATTGTAAGAGCTATCTGAATTTTCATTGAAATCAAAAATAGAAAATTTCATTCCAATATTTTTTTTATCAATAAAAATTGATAATAGCCCATAGTTTTCTTTAATCCAGGTCATTATTTCATCCGATAGCCATTCTTCATCACTAAACTCATTGTATAACAGTTTAATTTTCTTATCCTCTATTTTAGCTACATACGGTAAAACACTATCAAAAACACTTAAATGTATTTTAGTTTCTAAAAATACTTGAGTAAATCCCAAATAATGTTCATACGATTTTAAATTATTGTGTATTTCTTGAATTAAGTCCCTCTTAATATAATCAATCTGAACCACATAAATGTTTTTAGTTGCTAAAGTGTTTACTGAATCATCATTAGTGAGTTCAAAATAGCCACCTTTAAAGGGTAATATAATGGCAGAAATTAAATTCCTTCTTTTCATTACATCTTTTTCAGGAACGTTCAAAAATCCCCATAGACCTGCACGAATGTATGATTGATAACCGTCTAGCTTTTCAACTCCTATATTTTCAAATACTTTACATAATGCATTGTAGTTTGGATACTCTTCTTTAAACAAAAACGCAACTTTCACCTTTTACCCTCCTATTCTAAGTTACCTCATACTATAGCTTTACTATGTAACCTACAAAAACTCCAACTTAACTTTTTTTATTTTATGTTATTACTGATATTATTTATATATACAGAAATATTTAGCTTATCCTAATCAACCTAAAGAGAATACATTCCATTTTTATATTCACTTTCATTCAGATATTTTCCCCATGCATACTTTCATCTTGAAATTATTATAATCTCAAGATTATCATTAATTAGAATCAAGTTCTTTATTAATCTCTTCATTAATAGATATAGAATCATTGATTAACCTTACTAATATCTTTTTGAATTTCTCTTTTTTTTGTAGATACTTCCTAGAAATTTTAATAGTTGCAGTTCCCTCATCATACTTAAAAATATCATATCCTGCTTCTTTAAATATGGATAATAATTTCCTATTTACTCCATTTAATTTTTGTGCATCATTATTCAAGTTATTAAATTTTTGTATCCAAAAATCAAAATAAATATGCTCACTAGAAAACCTTAACTCTTCATCGTAATATTCATAGAATCCACCTATATAATACTCTTCATTTTCAATTGATATATTAATAAATGGATTTACCATGTTAGTAGCCCAACTATTACTTCCCGTTGTTTTACATAGCTTAGTAATAGTAAGAGATTTATCATCATACTCATGTATAACTTCTTTTGTCCAACTATGTATCTCTTCTATCCAGTCTGGTCTATCTTCTAATGTTCGATTCCCTGTATTTAGAAAATCATTCCATTCTTCGAGTTTGTCTTTTAAATTTCCTATATTATCAAAGCTTACTTCTAAGTTATCTATTCCCACTAATTCTCTAATTTCTATTCCTGCTAAATTAGCACTAATTTTCACTTCTTCAGAAGCATTAGCTCCTATCAAAATTAATTTAGGGCAATAATAGTTCTGTCCAAATTCATCTTTCCAATCTATATTTTTATTCTCATCTAAGGAAACTACTAACGCTCTATATTCAAGAATTTGAGCTATACTTTCTCTTGAAATAATATCTTTCTTTAATTCTATAATAACAGGTCTATTATCTCTTGTATCTTTAAATAATAAATCTATATATCTGTTACTACCGTTTTTCCCAACATTGACCTGCCTTCCGTACTGATTGCCAGTTCCTTTTATTTTGGGAATAATGTAGCGCTCATCTAGTAACCATGGTGAATTATATATAATCTCTTCAATATCTTCTTCTAGCAAATTCATATTATCCTCTCCCTCTAGATATAATTATCTTCTTATGCTTTTAATGATTATTTTATATCTCTTTTGATTAAATTACATCCTTTAAAATTACTTCAATATAGCAAAAACATCATCTAATATCCATCTTTTACTTGACTATAATAATATTCTTCGTTATTAATCTTTTCTTTTTGTGATTTAACATTTTCATTTCTATCTATTAATTCCAGTGAAAAACATCCAAAAACTGCTCCTACAAGGTACGGGATAGTTGTCCATTTAATTATTTCTTCAATCCCATTCCTAATCATTTCTTTTGAAAACTTCCCTACTTCTTTAATAATTTCTTTACTATATGGCTGTAAAAAATTATATATAGGTTCTGATAAATAATCTGATATAAAGAAGCAATAACTTACAGTAGAATAGACTGCTAATATTAAGTATACTGCTACTTTAACTTCATTTCTTACTTCTTTTGGAGCCCAATATATCTCTAAATTAAATATTAATATTGTAAGAATAATTGTCATGTACCCCATTATTATGCTAGAAGTTAATATAGGCATTCCAAATATTCTAGAAGCAGAATCTCCAATTAGTACCCATACAAACAAGGATATGACTGGAAGTATGAAAAAATATATACTGTATGATATCCAATGCCTTATAAATCTATTAATAATACATCTATAGCAATAATACAAAACAACAAATACTTGTATGTACATCAAGTACTGGAGCCAAATATTTATAGTAGGAACTATATCTATTAAAAAAATTATACTAAATACCGTCACAAATAATGCTGCACCGCTCCATATAGCCATATGTTTTAAGTATTTCCTTAATTTAAATTCATTTTTATTAACTAAAATTTTATATAGAATTAATATTAACAAAGATGCTTGTATTACACAAAGACTCCCCTTTATAGTTCGAGATACTATCGAATTGGAGTTAATAAATAAAAACAGTATCATATAATTTATTACAAAAAATGCTCCATAAATTTTATCAAATTCAAATTGTATATAATTATTGTAAATCCAAACTACAAATTTCTCTATAAGTGTACATACATATCTTAATACAAATAACATGCTGTTAAACAGAATGCTTCCTAATCTCTTTATAATAATCACTCCTATTTAACTTTTACAATTTTTCACTTTCAAGTTCTTCCATTTTCTCTAATCTTAATTCATGTAATGTCTTATTACTTCCTTTTAAAATAGTCCATTCATAAATATTTACAGATGACCACTCCGTTATTTTCTCTCCCCATCGATTAAAAGACATTACTTCATCTTTGTACTTCACCTTTTGAATATCAATAACCTCTGCCTCTGAATTAGGATAGTTCTTAATTTCAACTATATCCCCAGCTTTAATTATATCCCATTCAAACAACTTATTCATTCTAGGTAAATATTTTCTAGTTATTTTACTTTGTCCACTTGTAGTAGTCTTTTTATCTTCTATTTCAACATAGTAATCATTTAATTTTTGCAGTGGTAGTATCTGATTCGACTGTAGTAGAGTTTGTTCACCTATCTTTACTGGAGCAATTTCAATACAATTTATATCAACACCATTTTCAATTAGCCAAGCTACTGCCGATAAAGTTTGAGCATCAAAACCTGAAGCAACTAAAATAATCCTTTGCTTTCTATTAAATGTCTTCAATGCATTGTTCTTTTCAAGAAATTCATTTAGTATCCTCTTTCCTTTTTCCTCTGGAGTTAGTTGCCCTAATTCAAACTCATTATTATATTTCAGTATGTAAGGTGCAAATATTTTTTCTACCGCTTCATCAACATTTTTTATTTTTGCATAACTTGCAGCATATCTAATAGCTTGAAATTCAAAGGGTTCTTTTCTCATTTTAATATCATCTAAATCTCTTTTTATTTCAATCAAAACTAAGTTTCCATCTTTATCTATTGCTGTTAAATCACTTCTACCTTTTTCTACATTTCTAACTTGTCTCCCAATTACTAATAGCGTCTCATCATCAATAATTATCTCAATATTTTTTCTTAAAAACTCTTCAATATGTTCTTCTTTGATATTTAAATCTTTAAATTGTAAAATCTCTACATCTAAGTTATTTACTTCAATGGAGCTATTTATATTTACAGGAATCAACATAAATTCACCTCCAAATTCTTTCTTATGTATCAATTATAATCCGATAAATTAAATTTCTCTATTACTTAAATACATATCTATTCACACCATTCTTGGTGCTTTTTTAATAATTATAATTCATTATTTTCTTTATCTCTTAAATTTGGTGAATACTCCTTCTCTAATACATTGCACGCAGTTAATACAATTATCTCTTCTAAAATATGTCGAGTTTTAGTAGGAGTCAGCTTTTTTAACATCTTTTCCTGTAATTGTCTTACCCTTTCTTTTGATACTCCAAATTCATCGCCCATTTGCTGTAAGGTCAATACTCTTCCACCATCCAACCCATATCGTTTAACTAATATTTCAGCTTGACGATTTCCAGTAAATGAGCCAATAAGGCTACATTTTAATCCAAATATAATTAAATCTAAAAATTGCTTCAACTTCTCACTTTTTAATATTGCTATTTCCTCTTGAGTAAAATCATTATGTTCCAATATGTCACTTATCTTTATCTTCTTTTTCAGCGAATCCTCTATTAACTGATTAAATCCTTTTAATTTTATAAATATTGATTGTTCTTGTAACACCCTTGCATTCCTCCTATTTTACTAGCCTGATAATTCAACTATTTTCTTCCTCGAAACATATACTAAATCTCCTAATAAATTTCTCTTTATCTTTATTCTTTGCTTCGTATATATTTCACAACTACTGCAATAGCTTAAAATACTTACTCTTCTTTTTTTATTATCAAAACTCAATTTTAATCTTTTACTATATTTACCACAACTTGCACATCTAGCTCTTAATCTAGTTCTATCTATCATATCGACTGTAATATTTAAATTCACTGAATCATAAAGACAGTCTGCATCATTAATTATGTAATTTCTTATTTTTTCTTTATCAAATATTTCTCTAAAAATATCCACTGTTAATTTAGTATCATCTAATGCTTGATGAAATTTATCTGTTGATGCAACTATGTTTTCTTCATTTATTACTTCATTCAAACTTACCCGTCTATCATATCCTAAAACTTCACAACAATATTTTTGAATATCAATATACGGAAGTAAAAGCGATTCTACTTTATAATTCGGATTATAATACTCTATATTTCTTTTTAATACTTTGATATCAGTATCACCCCAGGAACATAACATATAATCTTTCCCTAGCCATTTCTTAAAATGTTTTAGAGCTTTCTTAAAATCAAATCCATATTTTAAATCCTCATCAACAATTCCTGTAAGTTCTGCAATTCTTGGATTTATTTTTTTGTAAATGGTTGGTTTTATATATACCCTAAAACTATCAATATGTTCTAATTTATTATTTGATTTTATTGCACCAATTTCTATTATTTCATCAAAAAATTTTGTTCTCTCGTTAAACTTCTTATAATAGTAAGCCTGTCCATTTGTATTTTTAAAACTATTCCATTCTAAATCAAAAACAATGTAATTCATTACTATCACCTGCAATTCTTCTAAGTAAATTGTTTAGGTATGTTAAATGTTTGTAATTGTATAATATTTCCCCTTATGTATCCATTATAATCCAATATATAAATTTTCTCTATATTCCTATAAATTTTTAGATTTCTTTTAGCAAAACACTAATGTCAACTTACTTTATACAAAATTCTTTAAGATTAAATCCATCTACAATAAAAAGAGAAGAAGTTTTCACCGCTTCCCTATACTTATCCTTTTAATTTTTTATCTTTATTTAAATCATATACAAAGTCTTTTGAAAAACTTTTATGTTTCATAAATCCATATTCTAGCATTAGTTCCTGCGTTAAGTATTTAACTCCTTTGCAGTGCATGTCCCCTATACCTTCACTTATTAATTCATAGGTTACCGATTGATAAAAATATTCCATACTTTCTTCTACTGTTTTTCCTGTTAACCTTGAAAATTCAAGTATTATATCTTTATATAATGATTGTAGTATTACTTTATTTGCTATAACCTTAACCATTCCCTTCTTATTTATGTACACTCCAATATTTACTTTTTAATATCTAAATCCATTATTATTTGCCCATTATAAGAAAAAATTATAAGAAAAGAAGAAGCTCTAAACTCCTTCTTTCATTCTTTCTTCATATTCCTTTGCCCTATTATAAAATGTAGCTTTCTTCATATTACACAGTTTCATTGCTTGAACAGCCATTATTTCTCCTTTCTTCCATTGGTTATAGGCGTCTATAAACTTTTCATCAATTTCAACCTTAGGACGACCAAACCTCACTCCCCTTTTCATCGCAGAATCAATACCTTCTCTCTGCCTAGTTTTTATATTCTTTCTTTCTTCCTCTGCCAGCCAAGAAAGTATTTGAAGTACCAAAGAAGTAACCAACTCCCCTATACCATCTAAACTTTCATATCTTCTTGTATCTAACAATGGCATATCCAATACTACAATGTTTATTTTGTTATCGATTAACCACTGCCACTCTTTCAAAATCTCTTCTTTATTCCTACCAAATCGGTCTAAAGACTTGATGAAAAGGGTATCTCCTTCTCTAATACTTCTCTTCAAAGCCTGATAAGCAGGTCTATCAAAATTTTTACCAGAGGCTTCATCTATATAGGTATCCCTTTCATCAATATCCAAGTTTTTAATGCTATCAAGCTGCCTGGATATTTTTTGACTTTTACTGGAAATTCTTAAATATGCGTAATTTCTTGCGCCCATATTCATCCTCCCCGACCAAAAACATTGTTCTTTATTTTTAGACGTATATATATTGTTTTACCACATTCTTAGACTTATTCTGAAATATAAAATGAAGAGTCTAAAAATGTACACAATAATAAACACTATCTGCAACTTTAAATTTCATCATCTATCTTAGGACCTTCTAGAATATCAAATTCACATTTTCTTCCATTTTCAAAATCTTCGCTTAATCCAACTTCAACTACCCTTGGCTCTTTAACCTCTGATGAATTTCCGTAATAAATACTAATTTAAATTTTTGGAAGCATTGTCATCAATAATATTTATACATTTTTCTAGTTTTATATGAAATTGCTTCAACTCTTCTACTACCTTTTTCTCTACGTTTATAATTTTCTTCGTAACTATAAAAAATAAATAGCACACTTCTCCCAACATGAGTATATCTTGTTCTTCAAATCTCATTTTTATCTCTTTATTATTTATTCCTAAATATAACAATAATTTTATTTTTAAATAACTGTAGCAATCAATTTCCTTAATGATTTCTTTTTCCTTTCTCATTTTTAATTCTAATTCTTGCTTCAATATTTCTAAATGATAATCTACAAGTTTCAGCAATAATATAGCGACATTATACGTTGTTTCTATTTTCATTTCCATGCTCATACTAAATCCCTCCTCAAATTTATAAATCCTTATATATTTTTAAGATATTTTAAGAATTGATTTCATCACATTTCAAGTGAATTTTTTCCCTAACAAAAAAGAAGCCTCTCGGCTTCCATTTATTAAATAACTTAATTTATTTTTACTGGTTCTTCTTTAATAATCTGATAACATTCTTTTATAAAAAATAGCGTTACTACTGTTAATGCATAAGGTACATATTCTTTAACATCCATAAACATCCTTGATGCTAAATTTGTTAATCCTGCAAAAGTCCCAAAGCTCACTACTGCAACAAGTATCATATCTATAATTTTTTGTTTAATATTCATCATATTTCCACACTCCTATTCTTTTTTCTTATTTAACAACTTTTAAATGCAAATCCCCTATATCAGCAAATTGTAATTTGCCATTTTTATATCTATAAATTTTATCTGACACACTTTTCTCTAAATGTATTCCATACTTTGCTAGGTCTTGCATTATATCAAAATAAAATTTATTATCTTCTGCTACAAGAAACATTGTTTCGTTTGGAAAACCAATTAACACTCCTCTATTTTTACCTATCTTGTTTATCTGCTTCTGTATAGCATCAGTCAAAAATACTGAAATGCCAATTTCATTTTCGAATTTTAACCCAAACACTTTAATTTCATTATCCATTGGTACTAAAGTATTCCCAAATCTATTTATATTCTCTGTTGCTATTTTCTCTACTTCTTCTAAGTCTAGGTTGTTATTTTCTAAATCCCCATATGTTATATAACGTAGGAGTTCTCCCCTATCCTCTGCATAATAAATATTAATATCTGCTCCAAGATTCTTCTTAACAAACATCTTATCATTTCTTCCTGCAAAATCTTTTCTCCTTATTACTGGAATGATAGTTGATGTATCAATTTTATGATTGCATCTTAAAATCTCATTTTTGATTAATTGAATATATTTTTCTTTAATAACCTTATAATCATTTATCATCATATATTCTCTATAAATATCCTCAACAGGAATATAGATGTCCATTCCTTTTTCAATAATATATATGTTATTATCTTTCACTTTTATACTGTCAAATAACTTTTTCAAGTCATTACAAAATCTATTAATAAAACTTTCTTTGTTCACAACTCCACTCCCTCCATATGCTAATGCTCTAATTTTACCGCAACTTTTTATAGATGTGAGCACTTTTAAGTGAATTTCATATATGAAATTTAAATGTTATTTTTCATATAGTACAAAATTTTTATTGACAAAATATTCTAATGTGTTGTAATATAAAAATGACATCACTAGTAATATCATAATAATTTACTTAATACAGCTCCTTTAAGCTACAACTTATAAGCATACAAGTTCAGTTATTCTATTATTTAACGGGAGGTGACTTATGAGACTATGCCAAATAGCTGATATAAGAACGGGGCTTGTAGTTGCAAGAAAAAAAGCTACTTCTTCACCAGCTAAAAAATATAAAATGTTAACGCTAAAAAGTTTCGAAGATTATGGTTATATCAACATGAATGAATTAGAAGAATTTGAAAGCACTGAAAAATTATCACCCCAATATATAACACAAATAGGCGATGTGATAATGCGACTAAGTTACCCCTATACAGCAGTATATATTGATAAATCTAATAAAGGTATTTTAATCCCCTCACTTTTTAATGTAATAAGGCTTCAAGATGAGAAAACTATAAAAGGGGAATTTCTTGCATTATACCTTAACTCTGACCATATGAAAAAACTTATATCGAGATACTCAATAGGTTCAGCTATATCAATTATCAAAACCAGCTTTATTAAAGATATTAAAATAGAAAACATACCATTAGATAAGCAAGAAAAACTTGTACAAATAAATAAACTTCATCTAAAAGAAGTTACCTTACTTACTGACTTAATTAAAGAAAAAGAAACTTTATATAAAGGAATGTTTAGTACAATAATTAAATAACAGGAGGAACAAACTATGTCAGAAAAAATTACTCAAGAACAGATTAATAATGTTTTGTGGCAAGCATGTGACACATTTAGAGGTAAAATCGACTCATCAATTTATAAAGATTATATACTAGTTATGCTTTTCATAAAATATCTAAGCGATACTTATAAGGAACATTATGAAGAATATGCAAAAAGATACGATGGCAATGAAGAAAGAATAAAAAGAGCCTTATCAAGAGAAAGATTTGTTCTTGATGAAAAATCAACTTTTGATTACTTATATGATAATAGAAATGATACCGAAAAAGGTATTGGTCAACTTATAAATACTGCTCTAGAAAACATCGAAGAAAATAATAAAGGGAAATTAAGAGGAGTATTCAGAAATATTGACTTTAATAGTGAAATGATTTTAGGTAAAACAAAAGAAAGAAATACCATGTTAAAGCATCTGCTTGAAGACTTTAAAAAGCTAGACCTACGCCCATCAAACCTTGAAGGCAATGATGTAATCGGAGACGCTTACGAATATATGATATCAAGATTCGCTTCTGATGCTGGAAAAAAAGGTGGAGAATTTTTTACTCCTTCAATGGTATCAGAGTTAATTTCAAGACTTGTAAAACCTAAAGAAAACGATAGGATATATGACCCTACATGTGGCTCTGGCTCATTGCTTATTAGAACATTTAAAAAGGTCCCTAATGAAAAAGCTCAAGTTTATGGGCAAGAAAGAAACGGGCAAACCCATTCACTTTGTCGAATGAATATGTTTTTGCATGGTATCGATGATGCTCGTATAGCTTGGGGAGATACTATTTCTAACCCTTTACACCTTGAAGATGATAAGCTAATGAAATTTCAAGTAGTAGTTGCAAATCCTCCTTTCAGTCTAGATAAGTGGGCAATGGGTTTTGCTGGTGAATCTAATACAGATAAAAAATTTAAAATGGAAGCATCCTTTGACCCTTACAGAAGATTTGAATGGGGAGTTCCACCAAGTTCAAAGGGAGATTTTGCTTTTGTTCAACATATGCTCTACTCACTTGATAGCCAAGGTAGAATGGCTGTTGTTCTACCACATGGTGTGCTTTTCCGTGGAGCATCTGAAGGTAAAATCAGAAAACAAATTATTGATATGAACTTACTAGATGCAGTTATTGGTCTTCCAGAAAATTTATTTTTCGGAACTGGTATCCCTGCATGTATATTAGTATTTAAAAAGAATAGACAAAGAAAAGACGTACTGTTTATAGATGCATCAAGTGAGGGTAACTATGAAAAAGGAAAAAATCAAAACGTGCTAAGAGAAGAAGACCTTCAGAAGATTGTTGAAACTTATGATAATTACGAAACAATTGATAAATATTCATATGTGGCAACAATAGAAGAAATAGAAGAAAATGACTATAACCTTAATATTCCTAGATACGTAGATACCTTTGAAGAAGAAGAACCAGTGGATATGGATGCTGTTAAAGAGAATATAACAAACATCAAATCAGAACTTAAAGATGTAGAAGCTCAAATGGCTAAATATCTTGAAGAGCTAGGATTGTAGGTGATTACTGTGAAAAAAGAAATTAAAGAAAGAATTGAATGGATAAATCGTGGTGAAGTTCCTAATGGTTATATAAAACATAAAAAACTGGGTATTATTCCACAAAAATGGACTTATGGAAAGTTTAAGAATTTTATAAACATTAAAACTGGTCAAGTAAATCCTCAAGAAGAACCTTATTGTAATATGGTGCACATAGGTTTAGCTAATATTGAAAAATTTACAGGTCGACTTTTATACGTAAAAACAGCACAAGAAGAAAATTTAATTAGTGGTAAATACTATTTTGAAAGTGGTGATGTTCTTTTTGGAAAAATTCGACCAGAGTTGAGCAAAGTATATACTCCTAAATTTGAAGGTATATGCAGCTCTGACATTTATCCATTAAGTCCAAAAAATAATATAAAGTCCACCTTTTTAAAATATTTACTCCTTGATAAAAGATTTTATAAATTTTCCGTTTCTATATCAGCCAGAACAGGATTACCAAAAGTTAACAGAGAAGATTTAGGAAGCTACTTGGCACTATTACCTCCTATAGATGAACAGGAAATAATCGGCAGTATACTCTCTACTTGGGACAATGCTATTGAGCTTAAAGAAAAACTTATAGTGCAGAAAAAAGAACAAAAAAAAGGGCTTATGCAAAATCTTTTAACTGGAAAAGTGAGATTATCTGGATTCAATGATAAATGGAAACCTGTTAAACTAGGAGATGTACTGAAATTTAAGAAAAAAGAGGCACTTTCTAATCCGCAAGATTATTACTTATTGACTGTGAAACTACATTTAAAAGGAATAGAGGCAACAAATAAAAAACCAAATGTAACTACAAAAGGAAGACCTTATTATTTACGTGAACCTGGTGAATTACTAATAGGTAGGCAAAACTTTCATAATGGTGGAATAGGTATAGTTCCAAAAGATATGGTTGAGTACATTGCTTCTAATGCGATAAGTAGTGTTGAAACTAAAAAAGGTAACTTAAAATTTTATTATTACTATTTATCAAATGGTAATTTCTATAAAAGAGTAGGACATATAATAGGTGGAACAGGTCAAAAAGAAATTTCAGAATCTAGTATGAAAAAATTGAAATTAATTATACCAACATCAATCGAAGAACAAAATGCTATTACAAATATATTATCTACAGTTGACAAAGAAATTAAACTTCTTGAAAGAGAACTTGAAGAATTAAAACAACAGAAAAAAGGCCTTACTCAACTACTACTAACAGGAAAAGTAAGAGTAAAATCATAACTTCAATGTCAAAAGGTTAAAGGTTTATAAATCTTACTCCTTTAACCTTTATACTGTACACCTAGTTAGGTAGTTGCAAAATAGAGTGAAAGGTTATCCACAGAAAAATTGAGTTGAAATTACTAAATAGAAAGAGTTATTAACAGTAATATTCAAAAAAAGACGCAGTTAAATAAAGGTTCAGTAAAACCTTTTTAAAAAGGATATAGAGTTTAAAAAAACTTAAGCAATTAAAGATTTAATAGCAAGAGGATTGTGGATATTGTTAGTCTTAAACATTAAAACAAACGCAACTAACTGAGAAATACAAGCCAGTAAAACATCAGCTTTTAAAGAAACAGTATTTCTAACTTTAGATGATTTGATTTGAATAAAGTTTTTTAGTTGAG
>NZ_FRAE01000025.1 GCF_900142235.1 Tepidibacter formicigenes DSM 15518
ATTTCTTTTACGTCCAAAATTAGAATAATATTTTTGATAAAAAGAAAGTGGGATGAAATCACTAATATCAAAAAAATGATTTAACATAGAAAGTAAATTGTATTGATTTTGATTAAAAAACTTTTCAAAATCAGAAGAAATATTAGAAAAGTTTAATTGTTTAGCTTGAACTGGCATAAGTTTTTCCTCCTTTTTTCATTTTGAGTTATACACATCTAGTTAATGTATATATACCCAAAATGGGGGAAACTTAGCCATTTCTATAAATTTAAATGTAGTATTTATGCGAGTTGTAGAGTTCTGCAACGAGCTAATATAGATTTATTTTAAATGGGGGGATAATAGTGAAAAGAAGATATAAAAGAGATTATGTTATATTAGAATCAAAAGATTCGTCATTTAGATTAAAAGAAAAAACTTCGCCTAAAGCATTTGCAAAAATAGAAATGAAAGAAGATAAAGCAAATCTTATGCTTTATGTTGAGAATGTGAAATATATCAAACAAGGGTATAGAGTAGTGATAATAGAAGATGATTTAAATGTTAAAGATATAGGAAGAGTTTTAGTAAATGAAAATGGAAAAGGTGAATTTAAAATTAGCTTTAATGAAGAAAATTTGGATATTAAGGCTATAGCATTAACTCATGACAAAAAAATACCTTTAATTGGGTTTAGAGGAAGAAAACTTCAGGATTATGAAGATATAATATTTGCAAAGGAAAATAATATAAAAGATGACACAATAGAAAATAAAGTAAAGTTTCAAATGAAAGAGGAAAAAATAGAGGATAATATTCATAAATTAGAAATAGATAATGATTTATCTAAAGAAAACAATATTAAAGATAATCTAAGTAATCCTAATTTAGAAATAGATGAGGAAGATGTTGAAATAAAGGACGAAGATATAAAACAAGAATTATCAAGAGAAGAAAATGAAGAAGTAATTATACTTGATATAGATGAAAAAAAAGAAAAAAAAAAGAAAGAAAAAAAAGAAGAGGATTGTTCAAGAGAAGAAAAAAGAGAAGAGATAAATAAAGAAAAATTAGAAGAGGAAGATATACTAAGAAAGTATACGGAAGAAAAGATATATTTTGTTCCAAGAAAGCTTAAAAAGATTTTAAATAAATATAAAGAAATAAAGCCGTTTATGGAGGATATAGAAGATACTAGATGGTGGAAAATAGATATAAGTCCTATGAGTATATGTGCATATATCATGCCTTATTTAGGATATATAAACTATATAAATTGCACTTTATATTCAGATATTACATCTTTATCTTATAAGTATAGACATTATATATTTGGAATTAAGTATAGTGAAGAGGGGAAAAGAAAGTATTATATATATGGAATACCAGGAAGAAAAAATGAACAGCCAGATGAAGGAAATACAGGATTTTGCCACTTTATTCCTTGTGACAATAAATACAAGACTTATGGATATTGGGTTTGTTTTATAGATTGCAAAAGTAGATTAATAGCCATGGCTGAAGAATAATTGTAAAGTCTCATATTATTATAATATTTATAATAGTATGAGGCTTTTATATTTTTATTTAAAAAAGAATAATATAATAATTATTGGGGTATAGATAGATAAAAATTTACAAGAAATGTGAACAATAGTATAATGAACAAAGTATTATCAATTGAAAGATGGAGGTAAAAATATGCAAAGATATGATGAGTCTAGAAATGTTACTATAAAATCTATAATTATAAACGTTATTTTATCAGTTATAAAAGTAATAGCAGGTATTATAGGTAATTCTAGTGCTATGATTGCTGATGGAATTCACTCGGCTTCTGATATTGTAACATCTTTAGGAGTATTAATTGGAAATATTATAGCTAAAAAGCCTCATGATAAGGAACATAATTATGGACATGAGAAGGCAGAAACATTAGTTGCTTTTATTCTATCATTAGTTCTTCTTGTTGTTGGAGCTGAAATAGGTTTTGATTCTTTAAAGCTTCTGTTTAATTTAAATGAAGTAAAAACTCCAACACTTCTTCCTTTGGTTGTAGGTTTTATATCTATAATATTTAAAGAATATCAGTATCATATAACTATTAAAGTTGCAAACAAGATAAACTCTCCCTCGTTAAAAGCTGATGCTTGGCATCATAGATCAGATTCACTATCTACTGTAGGAGCTTTAATTGGTATTGGTGGTGCTATGCTTGGATTTAAAATATTAGATCCAATAGCAGGAGTAATAGTTTCTTTATTTATAATAAAGGTAGGTATAGATATTTTAAGAACATCTTCAAATGAACTTATGGATTATTCTATAGATAAAGAAGAAGAAGAAAAATTAATTAAATTAGTTCTTAATACAAAAGGAGTATATAACATAAAAGGATTAAAAAGCAGACGCCATGGCGCAAGAGCATATGTTGATTTAACTATATGTGTAAATCGTAAAATTACAGTATATGAAGGACATGAAATAGCGCATAATGTAGAAGAGAGAATAATTAAAGAAATAGAAAATATAAAGGGTGTAATTGTGCATGTAGAGCCTAACAATACAAATTCATGTGAAATGTGTAAATATAATAAAAAAAATATTGATTTTTAGGATAAAATAGTATATCTTTAAATAGAAAAGTTTCTTAAAAGTAATTTGAAAGTTTATTAATATGAAACAAGAGGAGATGAAAGTATAAATTGAAAAGATTAAATCAAAATATGACTCCGTTATTTACTGCTTTAAAAGAGTATCATAGTAAGAATGTAGTGCCTTTTGATGTTCCTGGACATAAGCATGGAGTTGGACTCTCAGAATTTAGAGATTTTATTGGAGAAAGAGTATTAGAAATAGATGTAAATTCAATGAAGTGTTTAGACAATCTTTGTAATCCAATAGGAGTAATAAAAGATGCTCAAGAGCTTACAGCTGATGCTTATTGGGCAGATCATGCATATTTTATAGTAAATGGAACAACTGCTGCTGTTCAAGCTATGATTATGAGTGCGTGTGAGCCTGGAGACAAAATAATAATACCTAGAAATGCTCATAAATCAGCTACTTCTGCGATAATATTAAGTGGTGCAGTACCAGTTTATATTCAGCCTGAAATAAATGAAGAATTGGGAATTGCGATGGGAGTTTCAGTAGAAGAAATAGAAAGAGCAATAGGAAAACATCCTGATACTAAGGCTATATTTCTAATAAATCCAACTTATTATGGAGCAGTTTCAGATCTTGCGTCTATAGTTAAAATAGCTCATAGAAATGGAATAGCTGTTTTAGTAGATGAAGCACATGGAGCACATATGAATTTTCACGAGGAACTTCCAGAAAGTGCGATGAAGGTAGGCGCTGATATGGCAGCTGTAAGTATGCATAAAACGGGAGGATCATTAACGCAAAGTTCAATACTTCTTCTAAGAGATGGAATAATAGATTATAATCATGTTAAAACAACTATAAATTTAACTCAATCAACTTCAGCATCTTATTTATTAATGAGCTCTCTTGATGTAGCTAGAAAGCAGTTAGCTACAAAAGGTGAAGAGATGCTTGATAATATATTAAAATTAACAAGAGAAGCTAGAGAAAATATAAATAAAATTGAAGGATTATACGCTTTTTCCAAAGAACTTATAGATACACCGGGAGTATATGATTTTGATGAGACAAAGCTTGGTGTAAATGTAAGAAGACTTGGGCTTACTGGATATGAAGTATATGATATATTAAGAGATGAATATAATATACAGGTAGAGCTTGCTGATATGTATAATATACTTGCAATAGTAAGTCTTGGAGATACAAAAGAAAGTTTAGATGCACTTGTTTATGCATTAGACGACATAGCTAAAAAATATAAAAAAGATGAAGAAATAAAGCTTAAAAAGAGTATTCTTCAAAATCCTGATCTTATAGTGACTCCAAGAGATGCATATTATTCAAGTAAGCATTCTGTTCCTTTAGATGAAGCTAATGGAGAAATAAGTGGAGAATCTGTAATGGTGTATCCGCCAGGAATACCCCTAGTAGTTCCTGGTGAGAGAATAACAAAAGACATGATAGATTATATTAAGGTTTTAAAAGAAGAAGAATGTCAGCTTCAAGGAACTCAAGATCCTTATGTAGATTATATAAATGTATTGGGAAGAGAATAAATAAAACATTTAAAAATTTATTTTAAAAAAAGTTTTGGATATTTTAAACTATTATGTTAAAATTATATTAAACATATGTGAAATTTGTAATTAAACTATATATGGAATATAATGTATATGTAATATATAGATAATGGCAAATTCGTCGAAAGGTGAAGGCGCAAAGCCACGGGCCTAAGGTAATAGACTATGGTAGCCGGGTTACCGAAGATGTTTTGAACTTCTCTTATAATTGGTTACAAGCCCTTTTTGGTAATCCCAAAAGGGGCTTTATTGCTATGAAAAAATTATGCTATGGGGGATGTAACAATGAATTATGTTCAAGAAGGGAAAGAAGAAATTTATAAAAAAATATTTGAGTTTTTACCAGATAGTGTATTAATATATAATGATAAAAAAATTAAATATATAAATGAAGCTGCTGAAAAACTATTAGGAATAAAGGATAAAAAAGAATTAATTAACAAAGATGTACTTAATGTTGTTCATGAGGATTATAAAGATATTGTTAAGGAAAGAATGAAATCTTTAGTAAATAAAGATGTATATTCTTATATGGGTCAAATATTAGTATCATACAATGGAAATATTGTATATGTAGACTTATCTGCAACTATAGTAGAATATAAAGGAAAGGAATCTGTGTTAGTTATTGCTAGAGATATAACAGAAAGAAAAAAAGAAGAGAAAAGTAGACACTTATTACAAAAAACTATTGAATGTGAGAAATTGAAAATGGAATTTTTTTCAAGTGTATCTCATGAACTTAAAACTCCTTTAAATGTAATTTTAGGAACTATACAGCTTTTACAGATTTACAGTGATAAAGGAATGATTAATAATGGTGGTAAGAATATTAATAAATATATAAATATAGCAAAGCAAAATAGTTATAGGCTTTTAAGACTTGTTAATAACATTATAGATATAAACAGAATGGATGCTGGATTTTATAAAATACAACTTCAAAATTATGATATTGTAAAAGTAGTAGAAGATATAACCTTATCTGTTGCTGAGTATATAAAAAATAAAGGAATATATCTTGAATTTGATACAAATATAGAAGAAAAGGTAATGGCTATTGATCCTTATAAAATAGAACGTATTATGCTAAACCTTCTTTCTAATTCAATTAAATTTACGGATTTTAAAGGAAAGATAAGTGTAAGTATATATGATAATAAAGATAAAGTTACTATATCAGTAAAGGATACAGGAACTGGAATACCAAAGGATAAGTTAAGAACTATTTTTGAAAGATTTAAACAAGTTGAGAAAACGTTATCGAGGAATAAAGAAGGAAGTGGAATAGGACTATCTCTTGTTAAATATCTGGTAGAGCTTCATAATGGAGAAATTTATGTGGAAAGTGAATATGGAAAAGGAAGTGAATTCATAATAAATATACCTGTTATATTATTAGAAGAAGAAAATATAAAAGAAAATTATAGTACTGTGCAAGAAGGAAATGTGGAAAGAATAAATATTGAATTTTCTGATATATATACTTAAAAAAGGAGAAGAGTTATATCTTATAATATACTCTTTCTCCTTTTTCTATTTTGGTAATTACCAATTTTTCGTCAACCATATTTTTCATTAATGTAGATGTAAATTTTTCTATGTTTTTTATATTTAAAAAACCTTTTATAGTTTTAATTTTTATAGATTTGCATATATTGTTTATTTCATTGTGAGATAGCCTTTTGTTTTTTTCAAAGGCTTTAAGTATTCTATTTTTAGATTTTTTTAGAAGCTTTGTTTGCCAATCATGAGGCAAATATTGAGATCTTTTATATCCCCATAAAAATATAAATGTAAAAGAAGCTCCAAATAATATAGTTCCTATAATAAATTTCATTAAATTCACCTACTTTTTAAATATTATAAAATTATTATTACTTAATATTTGTATATATTGTGCAAGCCTTTCATAGACAGAGTCATTAGAATTTGAATATTTTTTTAATATACTTCCTATTTCTTCAACTGACTTTTTGCCGTCTATATTTTTCCAAACTAGAGATCCTGTTTCATCTAAATCAATAATAGTTCTTTTAGGAGTATTAAATATTTTTTGCATTAGTTTGTCTATTTTTCCCTCTCTTTTAACTATTATACTAATAAGTCCATTTTCTCTTTCTTTCCATGTATATTTTTCATTTTTAATAGGTATATAGTCTAGTAGATTAGAATCTTTTTTTTTCAATATAATTCCTCCTTAATTTATTAAAGCCTCTAGACATAAAGGCTAGAGGCTTATTTTTTTATTTTTATTCTAAATCAATTTTTCGTATAACAGAAACATAATATAGATATGCTCCCATAAGAAGGAACATTATAAGAGATAAAGTGTTTCCTCCTGCGTTAGCTATGCCAAGATTATCTCCTATACTACCTAAAGTTTTTGCTATAGAACCTTCGCTGTTAGGTATTACTGCTAGTATTGCAAGAAGAACACCCATTAAAGCATCTCCTGCAACCATACCAGATGCTAGTAATACTCCAGATTCTCTTCTAGCATCACCTTCGTGTCCGCTGAACTTCTTATCTACAATACCTCTTATAAATCCACCAAATATAGCTGGTGTAGATAAGTGAATTGGAAGATATAGACCTACTGCAAATGGAAGAACAGGAAGTCCTATCATTTCAGCCATAGCACCAATACCCATACCGATAAATATTAAATTCCAAGGAAGACTTCCAGTCATAACACCTTTAACAACCATAGACATAAGGTTAGCTTGAGGTGCTGGAAGTTCTGCTGAACCTATTTGATAAGCAGAAGTTAAAAGTTTAATAACAAATCCTATAGCAATAGCAGCAGCTACAGTACCTATTATTTCACCTATTTGTTGTTTCTTAGGAGTAGCACCAAGTAAATGACCAGTTTTTAAGTCTTGAGCCATATCTCCAGTAACTGCTGCAGCAATACATACTATAACACCAACAGATAAAGCTGCAACCATACCTGTTTCTCCAGAATATCCAACACTTTTTAATATTAAACAAGTAGCAAGAAGTGTTGCAATTGTCATACCAGATACAGGGTTATTTGAAGTCATACCTGTCATTCTAGCAGCAACAGGTACAAAGAAGAATGAGAATAGTATTGCAAGTGAAGCTCTAAGTATACCAAACTTAAGTGGTGGAACAAAAGCTATAAATATAAATAAAACTGCAAGGATAATGAATATTATACCCATATTCATATCAGAATCTGTTCTAAGTGATGAACTATTTTTTGATCCTTTAGTTAAGTTAGCAAATCCTAATGAGAAAGATTTAATCATAACAGGAAGTATTTTTATAAAGCCCCAGACACCTCCGAATACAACAGCACCAGCACCTATGTATCTAATATATGAAGTCCAAATTTGCCAATGATTCATTTCAGAAATTAAAGCAGTTGCTGGATATAATGGAGCAGAAGCATTTGCTCCTATTAACTTAATTAAAGGAATAAGACCAAGCCATCCAAGAGCTGCACCAGCAAGCATTATAGCTGAAATTTTTGGACCCATTATAAATCCAAGACCTAAAAGTGAAGGGTAAGCATCAATACCAACAACAGCACCATCAAATCCAGGGATTGCCCATTCTGGTTCTTCATGCCAAAGTTTAAGACCTTTCATCATAAATGCATAAAGAGCTGAAAGTCCTCCACCTATAAATAAAAGTTTAGCGTTTTCCCCACCAGATTCACCAGCAACTATAACCTCAGCACAAGCTGTACCATCAGGGAAAGGTAAATTACCATGCTCTTCAACAGTTAAATATCTTCTAAGTGGAAGCAAGAAACAAATACCTAAAAGTCCTCCACATAAAGCCATGGCAGAGACTTGTATTAAACTTACCTCCATACCCCAAACAATTAAAGCTGGAACTGTAAATATAACACCTGCTGCAAGAGATTCTCCAGCAGAACCTATAGTTTGACACATATTATTCTCAAGAACATTACCCCTTTTTAAAACACCTCTAAGTATTGCCATAGAAGCAACCGCTGCAGGAACAGAAGCACCTACAGTTTGACCAAGTCTTAAACCTAAATAGGCATTTGCTGCACCAAAGACAATAGATAAGATAATACCTATAATAATTGAAGTTAAAGTAAGTTCTGGTAGCACAGTGGATGCACTTATATAAGGTTTATAATCTGTTCCAGGTATTTTTTGATAGGCTCCTGGATCAAGCCCTTTCCTCTTGTTTGACTTAGACTCAGCTAAGTTTTTATTAACTACTTGAGCCATAAAAATCCCCCTTTCAAAATAGTAAATAAGTTTATTATTATAAAGTAAGTTTATTATACATAAAAATTTTTTTTATATCCATACAATATTGTATATTCGTAATATTTTGAAAATTAATAATAAAATTATTTAACATAAAAAAGAATTTTTATATAGGATTTATATCATATATATTTCTATATGCACCAAAAAATGGGTAAAAAATATATAAAAACATAAAGAAATGAAGTATACAAAAATAAAATGTTAAAATTCTAATTAAACATTACAAAAATGTAACATTTGATTAAAATTGGTTTAGGATAATATTAAAACATATGGCATTTTAAAATAAAATTTGAGCTTTATTATGGTATAATTTAACTTAAAGAGGTGATTTTTGTGGATAAAAGAGTTATAAAGTCAATTCTATTAATAGGAGCATTAATATTTATAATTAGCTTTTTTATAACTAGCTTTAAAACTAAAGATTCTAGTGATGAAAGTAAGGAAGCTATAAATACAAAAGAAGTTTCACTAATTAATGAACTTAAAAAACAAAAGAGCATTCAAATTTCAAATAAGAATCTAGAAGATATAGATGTTGAAGAGGAGTTTTATACTGACTTTAAGTATTACTTAGGAAAATTAAATAAACTAGATAATAGTGTAGAATTTAATGAAGTATTTACAGGAAAAGGAGACAATATAGAATTTTCTACAGATTTTAATTATATAAAAGTAACTGGATATAACAAAATAGATTATTTTGAAATACCTTCTAATGAAAAGGAAGGAATAAGGAATTTGTTTAACAAAGAAATTTATACTTCGTTTGACTCTATTAAAAATTATAAGAATTGGGATAATGTAATTGCAGAATATAAGGACAAGAAAAAAGAAATAAGCAATTTAAAAGAGTTTGATGAAAAAATAATCAAAAAAAGAAAAATTAGTCAGTATCAAGCATCTAAGATGGAAGAACAAGTCAAGGATAATTTCTATATTACAATTAATGCTAAAGAATATGAATTTTATATTCAAACAATAGGGAAAAATGCAATTGGAGTATATTATAAAAACTATAAATCATACTATGAAATAGATAATGATTTTTATAATTATTTATGTGATATAAGTTTTGTAGCAAAAAAAGATAATGAAATTGAACAAGAAAAATCAGAATATGATTGGGTCCAAAGCATAGAAATAAAAGATATTGTAAATAATATAGATGAAACATTTGATGGTGAACAAAAGGATAATATTTTAGATTCTTTATTTAACAAAGAGATAAAAGAAGTTAATTTTGATAAATACGAAGTAAAAAGGTACATATTAAAATTAAAAGGTAATGGTAAGAGTGAAGATATTACAATTTATGAAAGTTATGTATATAAAAATGATAAATATTATGAAATTAAAAATGCAGATTTAATAATAGATTCATTTTTAAATGCACCATAACTAAAATTTCATAGCGCCAACGAATCTATCACTTCCGTTGCTTAAAAATGAGGCATAAGCTATGCCTCATTTTTTAGTATTATATCTGCAACTTGATAAATATTTCCAGCGCCAGTAGTTATAACAACATCATTTTTATTTACGTTTTCACATATGTATTTTGCTATATCATCAAATGATTTAATATATAAAGCATCGATATTATGTTCCTTTAATCTATTAGCAAGATCTGATGAGTGAACAAGTCCAGTATCCTTTTCTCTAGCAGCATAAATATCTGTAATTATAACTTTATCTGCATCAAAAAAAGAATTAGAAAACTCATCTAAAAGAGAGTATGTTCTTGTATAAGTATGGGGTTGAAAAATACACCAAAGTTTACCCTTGCACATATTTTTAGCAGCAGATAATGTTGCTTTTATCTCTGTTGGATGGTGAGCATAATCATCTATTATAATTGCATCTTTATATTTTCCTTTATATTCAAACCTTCTTCCAACACCAGTATACTTATATATATTAGATTTGATTTTATCAATAGGTATATTAGAAACTATACCTACAGCTATAGCAGAAGCTGCATTATATATATTATGAATACCAGGAATTGAAAGATTAAACTCACCTAAATCTTTACCTTTAAATTCAATAGAAAAAATGCCATGGCCTAATTCATTAAATTTAATACCCTTAATTATAAGGTCGTTATCTTTACCTTGACCGTATTTAATAATATTTGCATCAATATTATGAAGAATATCAATGCAGTTTTTATCATCACCATTTACAATCAAGTATCCATTTTTAGGAAGAAGTCTTCCGAATCTATTAAAAGAATCTTTAATATCATCAAGACATGAAAAATAATCTAAATGATCTGCTTCTATATTTAATACAACTGAAATTTTAGGATTAAACTCTAAAAAACTGTCTACATATTCACAAGCTTCTGTAATAAAGTTTTCAGAATTTCCTATTTTTGTGTTGCCCCCTATATCTTTTAAGTTTCCTCCTACTAATATAGTAGGATCAAGACCAGAGTGTTCAAATATCAAAGAAATCATAGAAGTTGTACTTGTTTTTCCATGAGTCCCTGAAACTGCTATAGAATTTTTATAGTCCTTCATAAGTTCTCCTAAAAATTTTGCTCTAGACATTGTTTTTATATTTCTCAATTGGGCTTCTTTAAGTTCTTCATTATCTTCTTTAATAGCAGCTGTATATACTAATAAATTTATATCATTTGTTATATTTTCTTTTTTGTGACCGATACTAATGTTAGCTCCTTGCTTTTTTAGATCTTTTACAATTTTAGATTCTTGTGCATCTGAGCCTGAAACAATATATCCTTTACTTAAACATATTTTAGCAAGGGCACTCATGCTTATTCCACCGATTCCTATAAAGTGTATATGCATATTAAAAATCTCTCCTTATTACCTAATATTATGATATAATTAAATAATGCTTATTATAATTAATATGAATAAAACGTAGATTTTATTATACCATAATAATATATTATCATGAATAATTATAAAAAAGTCTTTCATTTAAAAGAATTCTATAAAGTATAAAGGTTTATAAGTTCAATTAAATAATTACATAGTATATAATTTTTAAAATATACTTAACAGGAGGTTTTATATGAAATTTAAAAGAACTGAAAGGATGGGCGCGATAGTAAAAATACTTTCAGATAATCCTAATAAAGTTTTTACTCTAAGCTTCTTTACAGAAAAATTTAATGCTGCAAAATCGACTATAAGTGAAGATATATTAGTAGTAAAAAATGTATTTGAAAAGTTAAATTTAGGAAAAGTAGTTACAATAGCAGGAGCTGCTGGAGGAGTTAAATATATTCCTAAAATATCTGATGAAGATAATGAAATTTTCCTAAAAGAACTTTGTGAGAAAATAAATGAACCATCAAGAATACTTGCAGGAGGATTTTTATACTTAATAGATTTAATATATAATCCGGAAATTTCTTCAAAAATAGGGAAAATATTTGCTTCATATATAGATTACAGTGAAGCTGATTATATAGTTACAATTGAGACTAAAGGAATCCCTATGGCTTTAATGACGGCAAAGGCAATGAATCTTCCTTTGGTTATAATAAGAAAAGATACTAAGGTATCTGAGGGTTCATCCCTTAATATAACTTATATGTCTGGAAGTAATAAAATAGTTCAGACTATGACTCTACCTAGAAAAGCATTAAAAGAAGGATCTAAAGTTATATTAATAGATGACTTTATGAGAGGTGGAGGAACTCTAAGAGGGATGGAGGATTTAATGGCGGAATTTAATGCACAGGTTATAGGAAAAGGAGTTTTAATTTCAACCTCAAGTCCTAAAGAAAAGCTTGTTAAAGACTATATATCACTTTTAGAGTTAAAAGAAGTAGATGAAAAAAAAGGAATAATTAAAGTTGAGCCAAATAAAGACTTTATTATAAACTAGAAAAAACACGATTAAAAAATCGTGTTTTTTTATTGTATAATTAGACTTTATGGCAATTTTTTGAAAAATAAACATATTAACTAGAAGGAATTTGAAATTTTCCGTAGAATATATTACCATAGAATATATTACCACAATTACCAATCAACAAAAGGAGTGTGAATAATTTGGAAATAACAGATGTTAGAGTTAGAAAAATTACAGAAGATGGAAAAATGAAAGGGATTGTATCTGTAACTTTTGAAAATTTATTTGTAGTCCATGATATAAAAATAATAGAAGGTCAAAATGGACTTTTTATAGCTATGCCAAGTAGAAAAATATCAGAAGGAGAGTTTCGTGATATAGCTCATCCTATAAACTCTCAAATGAGACAAACGCTTCAAGATCAAATATTAAGTGCATACGAAGAAGCTTTAATGCAAATGGAAGTTGCAGTGGAGTAATAATAAAAAATGTTTATATTTTTAAATCCCGTATTAATTTATTGCTAATGTAAATCATAAGTTTGTGATTTTAGAATTGTAATAAAATTAATACGGGATTTTTTTTTGAATAAGAAAACAACAAAATATCGAACAAAATATGATATAATCAACACTTTGTTTTGTGTTTTTGTATACTTTTTGGTGAAAAAATGCTATAGTATTTAAAGGAAAGTGTTACACTAAATTTTATAGAGGTGAAAATATGAGTTTAAAATCTATAATACTTGCAGCAGGAAAAGGAACAAGAATGAAATCTGTCCTTCCTAAAGTACTGCATAAGGTATGTGGAAAAGAAATGGTAAATCATGTGATAGATGTAGCTATAAATTCAGGATGTAAAGAAAACATAGTAATACTTGGGCATAAGGCAGATATGGTAAAGAAAAAATTAAATGAAGGTGTAAAAACAGCTCTTCAAGAAGAGCAGTTAGGAACTGGCCATGCTGTTATGATGGCAAAGGAGCATATAAATGACGAAGATACTGTAGTAGTACTTTGTGGAGATACACCACTTATAAGGGAAGATACTTTAAAAAATTTATTTAAGTATCATGAAGATAACAATTACTCTGCAACAGTTCTTACAACAGAAATAGAAGATCCAAAGGGGTATGGAAGAATAATAAGAGATGATAATAAGGATTTATTAAAAATAGTAGAAGAAAAAGATGCAACTGATGATGAAAGAAAAGTAAAAGAGATAAATTCAGGGATATATTGTTTTAATGGAAAAGGATTAAAAAATAGTCTTTCAAAGCTTTCTAATGATAATGCACAAGGTGAATATTATCTTACTGACGTTATAGAAATATTAAGAAATGAAGGACTAAAGGTTGGAGCATATAAAGGATCTACTATTGAAGAGCTTATGGGAGTGAATTCAAGGGTTCATCTTTCAAATGCCGAGAGAATAATGAGAGAAAGAATTAATGAGATTCATATGACAAATGGAGTTACTATAATAGATCCTCAAAATACATATATATATTGTGATGTAAAAATAGGAATGGATACAATAATATATCCAGGATGTATTATATCAGGAAATACAACGATAGGTAGTAATTGTATAATAGGTGCAAACTGTAGAATTGAAAATTCCAAAATAGAAGATAATGTAGAAGTTCAAATATCTACAATAATAAATAGCACTGTTGGAAAAAATAGTAGCGTTGGACCGTATGCTTATTTAAGACCTAACAGTAATATTGGATGTAATGTTAAAATAGGAGACTTTGTTGAAGTTAAAAACTCTACAATTGAAGATGATTCAAAAGCTTCTCATCTTGCTTATATAGGAGATGCTTATGTTGGAAAAAATGTAAATATAGGATGTGGAGTAGTATTTGTAAATTATGATGGAAAAAACAAAAACAAAACTATAGTAAAAGATAATGCTTTTGTAGGATCTAATTCAAACTTAGTTGCACCTGTTGTTGTTGAGGAAAAAGGATATGTAGCAACAGGATCTACTATAACAGATAATGTTCCAAAAGGTTCACTGTCAATTGCAAGAGCAAGACAAGTAAACAAAGAAGGATGGATTGAAAAGAAAGGCATACTTGATAAATAGTTCATGTTAAATTTTTTGTAAATCTTAAAATATTGTTCATTTTATCAAATTCTTCTGGGAGGTTTTCACATATGAATACTAGTGGTAGTGAGATTAAAATTTTAACAGGAAATTCTAATCCTGAACTTGCTAAAAAAATTGCAAAAAATTTAGGAGTTTCTTTAGCTAAAGCACAAGTATCAACATTTAGTGATGGAGAAATTTCCGTAAACATTGGAGAAACAGTAAGAGGTACAGATGTATTTGTAATTCAATCGACTAATAGTCCAGTAAATAATAATTTAATGGAGCTATTAATAATGATTGATGCATTAAAAAGAGCATCAGCTGGTAGAATAACAGCAGTTATACCTTATTATGGATATGCAAGACAAGATAGAAAAGCAAAAGCAAGAGATCCGATTACAGCAAAACTAGTTGCTAATCTTATAACTGCAGCAGGAGCAGATAGAGTATTAACTATGGATTTACATGCTGCACAAATTCAAGGGTATTTTGATATACCAGTAGATCATTTGCTTGGAGTTCCTATACTTGCTGATTATTTTAAAAAGAAAGATATAGAGGATTTAGTTGTGGTTTCACCTGATCTTGGAAGTGTTACAAGAGCTAGAAATTTTGCAAATCAACTTGATGCACCAATTGCAATAATAGATAAGAGAAGACCAAAGGCCAATGTTTCAGAAGTTATGAATATAATTGGAGATATAAAGGATAAAAATGTTATATTAGTAGATGATATGATAGACACTGCAGGAACTATAACAAATGGAGCATATGCTCTAAAGGAATTTGGAGCAAAGGAAGTGTATGCTTGTTGTACTCATCCAGTATTATCTGGACCTGCAATGGAGAGAATTGAAAATTCAGTTATAAAAGAACTTATAGTACTTGACACTATAGCTTTACCAGAGGAAAAGAAAATAGATAAAATAAAAATACAGAGTGTATCGTCAATATTTGCAGATGCTATTAATAAAATATTTGCAAATGAATCTGTAAGTGAATTATTTGGTTAAAAAGGTGGCTTAAAGCCATCTTTTTAATATATACATTTTTTTTCTATTTATGATAAAATATAGTATAAATTAAAGAAAACAAAACTGCTAATTTAGGAGGGATAAATGATGAAAATGGGAATAAAAGGAAAATTAATATTTATGTTTGTTATATTAATAACTATTCCTTTAATATTTTTGGGAATAGGTTCCCATAAAAAGGCATTAGATATAATAGAAGGGGATTTAAAGGAACTTTCAATTACTACCTTAGATGGTATAGAAATTTCTATTAATAATTATTTAAGTGGATTTGAGAAAAACATAAATATGCTTTCGAATAATATAGATTTAAAAGACATATTAATTCATCCTGAATATGAACCTTTTATGATGGGGCTTTTTCAAGGGATTATAGATTCACATGAAGATGTAATATCTATTTATATGGGAACAAAGGATAAAACAATGTTTACATATCCCAATGAGGAATATGAAGAAGGATTTGACCCAAGTACTAGATCTTGGTATAAGAATGCTTATGAAAAAAATTCTGTTTCTTGGACTCAGCCATATATAGATGTACATACAAATAAATTAGTGGTAACTGTATCATCTCCTGTATATAATGACAACAATGAATTTGTTGGAGTAGTTGGAATGGACATATTACTAGATACATTATCTAATAGTATAAGTAAAATGAGAATAGGAAATAATGGATATCCATTTATTATTGATTCAAATGGAATTTTTATGACTCATAAAAATAAAAGTAAAATAGGAAAAAAGCTTGAAACAAAAGAAATAATTACAGCACTAGAAAAGCAAAAACAAGGGAATGTATCATATAAATATAATGAAGATGGGAAAATAAGAGAAAAATTTGCAGCATTTAGAACAATGGATAAAACAGGTTGGAAAATAGTAGGTACATTATATGTTGATGAGATATTTGATAGAGCACATTCTATGATGTACAATACTATAATAATTGGAGGACTATCTTTATTAGGAGCTATATTGATTTCTTATATTTTCTCTAAAGGACTAACCAAACTTATAGAAGCTTTAGCATTTGATATGGAAAAAATTAAAGAAGGAGATTTAACTGTAAGGTCTAATATAAAAACAAATGATGAACTTGGAAAATTAGCAAGTAATTTTAATGATACAATAGACAAGCTCTCAACCTTAATAAAAAATATACAAGAAGTATCTTTTGAGGTTAGAAATTCATCTGAGAATTTAGCAGCTACAGCTCAGGAGACTAGTGCAACATCAGACCAAGTAGCTACAACAGTTGAAGAAATAGCAAAAGGGGCACAATTGCAAGCGGAAGATGCTGAAAAAGGAGCTATTTTAATAAGTAATTTATCTGATAAATTAAATGAACTTGCAAATAACACAGATGATATGTTTATATCTGCTGAAAATGTAGTTAATTCTAATTTACAAGGTTTTGAGGAAGTTGAGGATTTAAAAGAAAAAACTGATCAAAATACTAATGAAATTAAGAGAATAGAAAAAGCTGTACTTGAACTTAATAACAAATCAAAGGATATAGAAGATATATTAAATACAATTACATCTATTGCAGATCAGACAAATTTATTAGCACTTAATGCATCTATAGAAGCTGCAAGAGCAGGAGAGCATGGAAAGGGGTTTGCAGTAGTTGCAGATGAAATAAGGAAGCTTGCAGAAGGATCAAGAAACGCAGCTGATGAAATAAAGGGTATAGTTGAAAATATACAAAATAATAGTGAAAATACAGTTAAAATAATGAATGAAGTAAAAAATGTATCTAATGAACAAGTAGGTGCTGTTTCGAAGGTGAATAATTCATTTGATACTATATCAAAATCTGTTAGTGATATAACATATAAAATTAGCTCTATAAGAGAATTTGTTAATAATATGAATGAAGAAAAGGATTTAATAGTAGAGTCTATACAAAATATGTCAGCAGTATCTG
Organism: Tepidibacter formicigenes DSM 15518; assembly: GCF_900142235.1. Lineage (GTDB taxonomy): Bacteria > Bacillota > Clostridia > Peptostreptococcales > Peptostreptococcaceae > Tepidibacter > Tepidibacter formicigenes. Next base: position 17,357 of record NZ_FRAE01000025.1, read on the forward strand.
AAGAAAGTGCATCTTCATCAGAGGAAGTTAGTGCATCTATGCAGGAGCAGGCCATGGCTATTGAAGAAGTAGCAAAGGCAGCAGATAAGTTAAATGGTCTTTCTATGAAATTAAACGAAGAAATAAAAATATTTAAAATATAAAATTTAAAGTCCCGTGTTGAAAATACGGGACTTTAAATTATTTAGAATAGGTTAATTTTTTCATTTCAGCAACAATAAGTATAATAATAGGCAAGATAACCTCAAATAAAAAAGAATAATATAGCCATCCTGAAGAATTCCAATCAACAAATTCTATTCTGTTATCAAATGAAATAAATGATAAATTAAGAATAAGTAAGGAAATTGGTATTATTATAAAACGATAATCATTTAAATTAAATAGTTTACTAAAACCAATACTACTAGCAAGTAAGAGTATACTTATTTTAAGAAATCCTCCTATTACAAAAACAAGAGATGATAGTATTTCAAGTCTTTGAATGAAATCACCTATATCTATTCTTGCAGAAGTACTATATGCAGAGTAATATTTCTGTAAGGCTTCAGTTGGGCTTATAACTAATATAGTGGATAAAGAAAGAACTAAAGCACACACTCCTCCTATTAACAAACCTAATATATAAACATTATAATAGGATTGTTTTGTTTTAAAACGTGAAAAAACTAATGAAAGTATTATTATTTCACCAAAAGGAAATGTAAAAGATGAATAAGCTCCTTTAAGTACAGGCTTTATTCCTTTATCTAATATAGGGAGCATATTATTTATATCCATTTTGTTAATTAATAACAATACTGAACTAAATACAAAAACTATAAAAGGAATAATGAAAAAACTTGACCATTTACCTATTAATTCAATTCCTTCTCTAACAGCCCAAACACATAAAAATAAGAGAACTACCCTAGGTACAATCATAGGAGTTTCAGGAAGAGCAGTATCTTTAATGAGTTGACTATTATTTATTATAGTTTGAGAAGCTTCCTCAAATACAAACCAAGTAAATAATAATATAAATATCTTACTTAAAAATTTTCCGAAGCAAATTTCACAAATATCAAACAAATCTTTATCCATAAAAAGTATATTAAGCCTAATTAATATAAAAGATTCAATAATACCCATAATTATACCTAGTATAATAGCCAACCATGCATCTTTTTCTGCTTCAAGAGCAAGAGATAGTATAGAAGATGTTCCTGCAATAAAAATAACTACAATAGCTAAACCTTGTTTATCGGAAATAATCTCTCTATTCACTATAAGAGCCTCCAAATTATATATTCTAACTTATAGTTTTAGCAAAAATGAATTTTTTTATAACGAATAGGAAATTATAATCCTCTCAAATGATGTATAACTATATAATTTCCGTTATGAGTTGCAAAAAAGTTTGCCTTTAAAATCTTTAGAATAAAGACTTTTTTATATTAAGTAGGAAATTATAATCTTTTTAAATATGGTATAATAATTTATTGTGAAACTTAAATAACAAGGAGGATATATTATGTATGTAATTGTAGGACTAGGAAATCCAGGAAGACAATATGAAAATACTAGACATAATGTTGGATTTGATGTTATAGATATATTATCAAAGAACAATAATATAGAAGTTAAGAAAATTAAGCATAAAGCCCTAATTGGAGAAGGAAGAATAGGAAATGAAAAAGTAATTTTAGTTAAGCCTCAAACATATATGAATTTAAGTGGACAAAGTGTTCTTGATATATATAAGTATTATAAAGTAAATCCAGAAAACATAATAGTAATATATGATGATATTGATTTAAATGTTGGTAGAATTAGAATAAGAAAAAAAGGAAGTGCTGGAACTCATAATGGAATGAGATCTATTATATATAATCTTCAATTTGATAATTTCCCTAGAATTAGAATAGGTGTTTCAAAACCAGAAAAAGGACAGGATCTGGCTTCTTTTGTGTTGTCTAAATTTAAAAAAGAAGAAATAGAGCCTTTGAATGAAACACTAAATAGAGCAGCTAGTGCAATAGAGGCTATAATAAAAGAGGGAATAGATTTATCTATGAATAAATATAACGGTTAATGAAAGGTGATAACGATGAAAGATATTTTTATAGATCCCTTAAAAGACTCTCTAGAGTTTAATAACATTATAAATAATATAAATGAAAATAAATCTCCACTTTTAGTAAATGGACTTATATCTTCTCAAAAGCCAAATATAACATATGGTCTATTTAAAAAATTAAATAGACAGGTTATGATTATAACTCACAGTGATTTAGAAGCAAAAAAAATATATGATGATTTAAGATTTTATGTAGGAGATAAAGCTATATACTTATCTTTTGAAGAAATACTATTTTATTTTTTGGATGCAAAAGATAGAAAAGAAGAAACTAAAAGAATAAATGTACTTTTAAGTCTTATAAAAGAGGAAGATATAATTTTAGTAACCTCTATAGAAGCTGTTCTAAAAAAATATATACCTAAGGAGATACTAAAGAAAAATATATTTAAATATAGACTAGGAGATACCATAAATGTTCAAGAGTTGTCTTCAAGACTTGTAGATATTGGATATGAGAGAGTAGTTAAAGTAGAAGGGATAGGTCAATTCAGTATAAGAGGAGGAATTATAGATATATATTTAGGAAATTACGAATATCCTATTAGAATAGAGCTATTTGATGATAAAATAGACTCAATAAGGATGTTTGATACAATTTCTCAAAAATCTATAGAAAAAATAAATGAATTTGAGATAGTACCATCTAGAGAAATCCTATATCCTAAAGATATAGAACAGGCCTTAAAAAATTTAAAAGAAGAATTAAAAGAGGATACAAGTGAAGATATATACTCTAATGTAGAAAAAATAAAGGAAAAGATATATTTTGAAGGACTAGAAAATTATATTGATTATATTTATGAAGATAAAGATAAAAGCATTTTTTCATACCTTAAAAAAGATGCGTTAGTTATTTTAAATGAGCCTTCAAGAATATTAGAAAAATCAAATAACTATTATAATGAATTTAAAGAAAATTATAAAGTAAATTTAGAGAGAAAAACAGTACTAAAATCTCAAATAAATCTACTTAATAGATTCGATGAATTAGAGGATTTAATAGGAAATAGATTTATAATACTTAAAAGTCTTCTTACAAAACCTATAAAAGAATTTGAACCTAAAGCTATAGTTAATTTTAATTCTAGAGAAGTAGCTTCTTTTAATGGGAAAATAGACTTACTTATAGAAGAGCTTAAATACTTAAAAAGCCATGGCCATAAAGTACTTCTTGCACCGGGAAATATTGATAAAGCTAAAAAACTTTACAATGACTTATTAAATGAAGGAGTAGAGTCAACTCTTTTAAAAGAAAGAAATGGTGAAATAAAATCATCTCAAATAGTTATAACTTCAGGAAGTATATCACAAGGGTTTCAATACAGTGATATAAAGTATGTACTTATTACAGACAATGAGATATTTGGAGTTCATAAAAGAGTATCATCTAAAAAGAAAAAATTTAAAAAAGGTAAAAAAATAGAAAGTTTTTTAGATTTAAATATTGGAGATTATGTAGTTCACGAGGGTCATGGGGTAGGTAGGTATGCAGGAATTGAACAATTAAAGGTTGCAGGAATAAAAAAAGATTATATAAAAATAGTTTACTCTGGAGGAGATAATTTATTTGTCCCAACAGATCAAATGGATAAGGTTCAAAAATATATTGGACAAAATATTGAAAATATAAAGCTTAACAAACTGGGAACTAATGAATGGAATAAAGCTAAAGCCAAAGTAAAAAAATCAATAGAAGATATGACAAAGGAGCTTATAGAGCTTTATGCAAAAAGAGAAAAAGCAAAAGGATATAAATATAAAGAAGATACTCATTGGCAAAGAGAATTTGAATCACTATTTCCATATGAAGAAACAGAAGACCAATTAAGGGCTATACAAGATGTTAAATCAGATATGGAGTCTGATAAAGTAATGGATAGATTAATATGCGGTGATGTTGGATATGGAAAAACAGAAGTTGCCATAAGAGCAGTATTTAAAGCTTGTATGGAATCAAAGCAGGTTGCATTTTTAGTACCAACTACAATACTTGCTCAGCAGCATTACAACACATTTAAGGAAAGATTTGAAAAATTTCCTATAAGAGTTGAAGTTTTAAGTCGTTTTAAAACTCCAAAGCAGCAAAAACAAATAATAGAAGACATAAAAAAAGGCCTTGTAGATATAGTTATTGGAACACATAGAATAATATCTAAAGACATTGCTTTTAAGAGCTTAGGGCTTGTTGTTATAGATGAAGAGCAAAGATTTGGAGTAAAGCATAAAGAAAAATTAAAAAAATTAAAAGCATCAGTAGATGTACTAACATTATCTGCAACGCCTATACCTAGAACTCTTCATATGTCACTTAGTGGAATTAGAGATATGAGTTTAATTGAAGAGCCTCCACAAGAAAGACATCCAGTTTTAACTTATGTTGTTGAAGGAAAAGAAAGCATTATAGCAGATGCAATTGAAAGAGAAATATCAAGAGGAGGACAGGTATTTTTTGTATACAATAGAGTTGAGGGTATAGAAAGGATGTCATCGCTTATTAAAAAATTAGTACCAAGTGCTAGAGTTGCAGTGGGCCATGGTAGAATGACTGTAAGAAACTTAGAAAAAGTAATGCTTGGATTCTTGGAAAAAGAATATGATGTTTTGGTATGTACAACAATAATAGAAACGGGAATGGATATACAAAATGCAAATACAATAATAATATATGATGCAGATAAAATGGGATTATCTCAGCTTTATCAGTTAAGGGGAAGAGTTGGAAGGTCATCTCGTCAAGGATATGCTTACTTTATGTATGAAAGAAATAAAGTTTTAAGTGAAGTAGCTGAAAAAAGACTTAAAGCAATAAAAGAATTTACTGAATTTGGATCTGGATTTAAAATAGCAATGAGAGACCTTGAAATAAGGGGTGCTGGAAATATATTAGGATCCCAGCAGCATGGACATATGGCTGTTATTGGATACGATCTTTATGTTAAGATGTTAAATGAGGCTATAAGAAAAGTAAAAGGAGAAGATATAGAAGAAGTAATAGACACAGAAATAGATTTAAATGTAAATGCATATATACCAGATAGCTATATAAAAGATGAAGGCACTAAAATTGAAATATACAAAAAAATTGCAGCTATAGAAGATAAAAAAGATAAGGATAATATAGAAGAGGAAATAGAAGATAGATTTTCAGACATACCAACTCCTCTTAGAAATCTGATAATGATAGCTTATATAAAGGCTCTTGGTAAAAAGCTTAAAGTAAAGACCATAAAACAAGTAAAAGATAAAATATATTTAGAACCTCATTATAGATTTACAACTAAAGAAAAAAATCATTACAAATTGGTTACAGAAATTGCTAATGTTTTGGAAAAGATGTTATAATAATTTTGTGAGAAAATATGAAAGGATGTTGTAAGATGAGAAGAATAGTATCGTCAGTATTAATGGTTTTGCTAGTATTTTCACTAGCAGCTTGCAGCAAAGGACAGTCAAAGGATGTAGTAGCAAAAGTAAATGATAGAGTAATAACACTTGGAGAATACGAAAAAACTTTAGCAATGTATAAGAAGAACTTTGAGAGCTTATATGGTCCTGATATTTGGACAAAGGAAGCTGAAAAGGGAAAAACTGTTATAGAAATGGTAAAAGAAAAAGTACTTGATAATATGATTGATGATGAAATAGTATATCAAGCTTTTCAAAGAGAAAATTTAAAAATAGATGATAGTGAAGTTGATAAACAATTGAAACTGTTTAAAGAACAGTTAGAAAAAAGTCCAGATTTTAAAGCTTTTTTAAAAGACAACAATATAGATGATGAATTTTTAAAAGAGCAGTTAAAAAAAGATATGGCAATTGTAAAATATAAAGAGAATTACTTAGCTTCATCTAAAATAAATGATGAAAAGGTAAAAGAGTATTATGAAAACAATAAAGAAAAATACAGAAAAGAAGAGGTAAAGGCATCTCATATATTATTTAAAACTGTTGATGATAATATGAATCCTATTTCTGAAGAGGAAGAGAAAAAGGTAAAGGAAAAAGCTAAAGACATATTAATTAGAGCAAAAAACGGAGAAGATTTTGCAAAGCTTGCTAAAGAATACTCACAAGACCCAGGTTCAAAAGAAAATGGAGGAGATCTTGGATATTTTGGAAAAGGAGTTATGGTTCCTGAATTTGAAAAAGTTGCATTTGATTTAAAGCCAGGAGAAATATCAGATCTTGTAAAAACTCAATTTGGATATCATATAATAAAAGTAGAAGATAAAATAAATGAACTAAGAAAATTTGAAGAAGTAAAAAAAGGAATAAAAGCTGAATTAGAGCAAAATGCATATAAAGATAAAATAGAAGAACTAAGAAAAGAAACAAAAATTGAAAAAAAATTAAAAAATATAAAATAAATTATTTAAAAGTCCCATATTATGGGGCTTTTTTGCTTACTAAGGAATTATACTATTTTCAACTCGTATAAAAACTGAACATATGCATAAATTATAACCAAAAACCAATAAATTTTTGGAATGATACGAGAGAATAGTATATTTTTTTAGTTTTGGTAAAAAATATATTTAGACTATATATGGAGGGATGAATATGCGAGCTACAGGAATCGTTAGAAGAATAGATGACTTAGGAAGAGTAGTAATACCAAAAGAAATTCGAAGAACTCTTAGAATAAGAGAAGGAGATCCTCTAGAAATATTTACTGCAAAGGATGGAGAGGTAATTCTTAAAAAATATTCTCCGATTGGAGAATTGAATGATTTTGCTCAAGAATACAGCGAAACTTTATCAGAACATACAGGACTTGGAGTAGCAATTACGGACTTAGATAGTGTAATTGCAATATCAAGGCTTTCTAAAAAAGAATATAAGGAAAAAAGTATAAGTAAAGAATTAGAAGATTTAATAGAGAGTAGAGCGTCTATTCTTGTTAAGGATAACAAAATAATTCCAATTTATAGAGATGATTCGACAGAATATAAGCAACAAATTACTATACCTATAATAAGTGAAACTGGAGATGCAGTAGGAGCTGTTTTACTTGTAAGTAAAGATGAAGGTGAAATAACTGAAAATGATGAAAAATTACTTAAAGTTGCTGCTTCTTTTTTAGGAAAACAAGTTCAGTAAATGAGGACCCCAAAAGTGGGTCTTTTTCATTTTTAAATTATAATTTCACCTTATTTATAGATATAAACTGAAAAATATGATATATTAACACTTAGTTTATATAACTTAAAGACTTCTTGGATTGGGAGGAGAATATATGGGCAAAAATTCCTTTTTAAAGGGCGCATTTATATTAGGAATAGCTGGGGTTATAGTTAATTTATTAGGGGCAATTTTTAGAATACCTCTTGGTAATATTATTGGATCTGAGGGAATGGGATATTATCAGTCTGTATTTCCTATATATATATTACTTTTGACAATTTCAGCTTCAGGATTTCCAACTGCAATATCGAAGCTTGTTTCTGAAAAAATAGCACTACAAGATTTTAAAGGAGCAAATAAAATATTTAAAGTGTCATTTTTTGTTTTATTTTTTATAGGATTAATATTTTTTTTAATATTGTTTTTAGGAGCTAATTATATAGTCAACAATTATTCAAAAAACCCGAAAGCATACTATTCAATGCTTGCAATTTCACCTGCTCTTTTATTAGTTCCAGTAATGTCTACGTTTAGAGGGTATTTTCAAGGGAGACAAGAAATGAGCCCTATAGCTGTTTCTCAAATAATGGAGCAGTTTGGTAGAGTAACAATTGGACTTTATTTGGCACTTATATTTTTACCTAAAGGAAGAGAATTTGCTTCAGCTGGAGCATCTTTTGGAGCAACTGTAGGGGCTGTGTTTGGGACAATTTATATAATTTTCATTTACATAAAAAATAAATCAAGAATAAAAAGTGAATTAGAAATAAGTAAGAACTTTAAAGAAGATAGTACAAAACAAATAATAAATAAACTGCTTTTAATAGCTATACCTATAACTATAGGTACTAGTATATTACCTATAATGAACATGATTGATTCAGGGATAGTAGTGAGAAGACTTCAAGATGTTGGATATACATATAAAGAAGCAAATAATTTATATGGACAGCTATCAGGTATGGCAGGGACTTTAATTAATTTTCCATACACAATAACCATGGCACTTGCAATAAGTTTAGTTCCTGTAATATCTCATTTTTATACTATTAAAGACATTGAAAATCTTAAAAAGAACATAAAAACAGGAATAAGAACAGCTCTTTTAATAGGGCTTCCAGCTTCTTTTGGATTAGCAGCTTTATCAACTCCAATAATGAAAATGGTTTATCCGAAAGAGCCAGCAAGTGTAGGGTATATGCTTTTAATTCTTTCAATGAGTGTTGTATTTATAGGTTTAAATCAAGCACTTACAGCAGTGTTTCAAGGAATAGAAAAGCCACATATACCTGTCGTTAATTTAGGTATAGGAGCATTATTTAAAATAATAATAAGTTATATATTAATGGCAGTTCCATATCTTAATGTAAAAGGGGCAGCAATTGGATCAGTGGTATCTTTTATAATAATAGCAATACTTAATTTTTACTATGTAAAAAAATATATGAATATAAAATTTGAATTTGTATATTATATAGCAAAGCCTTTACTTTCTGTAAGTATAATGACTGCACTAGTAATTATTACTTACAAGATTTTATTGGGTATACTTGGAAACTCTGTAGCATGTATTATATCTATTATAGTAGGAGGCTTTGGATATGGCTTTGCATTAATTACAACTGGGTCTATAAGTGAAGAAGAGATACTAATGATGCCAAAAGGAGAGAAGTTGAATAAAATTTTAAATAGATTTAGGAATTAAAAATTTTATTTTGGAGGAGAATATATGGGTAAAAATTCCTTTTTGAAGGGAGCTTTTATATTAGGGGTAGCTGGTATAGTAGTTAAGATATTGGGGGCTTTTTTTAGGATACCACTTGGGAATATAATAGGGTCTGAAGGAATGGGATATTATCAAAGTGCATATCCAATATATGTTTTACTTCTTACTATATCATCTGCAGGTTTTCCTGCAGCAATATCAAAGCTTGTTTCAGAGAAAATAGCATTAAAAGACTTTAAAGGAGCTCATAAAGTATTTAAAGTTTCATTCATAGCTCTTATTATTACTGGAATAGTTACTTTTGGTGTATTATTTTTTGGAGGAGGATATATAGTAAATAGCATAAAAAATCCAAAAGCATATTACAGTATGATAGCAATATCTCCAGCACTTTTATTTGTTCCAATAATGGCAGCTTTTAGAGGGTATTTTCAAGGAAGACAGGAAATGACTCCAACAGCTGTATCTCAAATAATAGAGCAATTTTTTAGAGTTTGTTTAGGGCTTTATTTAGCATTTTTACTACTTCCTAAAGGAAGAGAATATGCAGCAGCTGGAGCATCATTTGGAGCAAGTGCAGGAGCATTAATAGGAAGTTTATTTATGATATTTATGTACTTAAAAAATAAAAAACATATAAACAAAGAATTAAGCCAAAGTATAAATACTAAAGTAGAAAGTGTAAAAGAAATAATAAATAAGTTACTTATAATAGCTGTGCCTATAACTATAGGTAGTGCTATTATGCCTATAATGAACATGATTGATGCTGCAATAGTAATGAGAAGACTTCAATATGCTGGATTTACATATGAAAAAGCAAATAGTCTTTACGGACAGCTTACAGGAATGGCTGCAACTCTTATAAATCTTCCACAGGTACTAACCATGGCACTTGCAATGAGCTTAGTTCCTGTAATATCTCATTCATTTGCAGTAGGCAATATGATAAAAGCTAAAAATGATATAAAATCAGGAGTAAAAGTAGCACTTTTAATTGGACTTCCAGCTTCATTTGGTCTTGCAAGTCTATCAACTCCTATAATGAAAATGCTTTATCCAAAAGAACCTTTATCAGTAGGTCAAATACTTTTATTTCTTTCTATGGGAGTAATATTTTTAAGTTTAATTCAAACATTAACAGGTATTTTACAAGGTATGGGAAAAGCATATATTCCTGTAATAAATCTTTTAATAGGAGCGACTTTTAAAGTTGGCATAAGCTACAGCTTAATAGCAGTTCCAAGTATTAATGTAAAGGGAGCAGCAATAGGAACTATTAGTGCATATATAATAGCTACAATACTTAATTTTTATTATATAAAGAGAAATATGAATATTAATTTTGAATTTGGGGATTTTGTACTAAAACCTTTAATTTCAGTGATTATAATGAGTATATGTGTTATACTTACATATAAGATGCTATTTGTTAAATTTGGAAACACTATAGCATGCATAATAGCTATATTAATTGGTGGATTAGTATACTTTATATTACTTTTAATAACGAAATCTATAAAAGAAGAAGAAATATTAATGATGCCAAAGGGAGAAAAAATTTGCAAAATCCTTAAAAAGGCTAAATTACTTAGATAAATTTGTTATAAGTATATAAATATAGGGAATACTTGTATATGAATATTGTTTTAGAAGGTGATAATATGGGCAGCATTACAATAGTAGGGCTTGGACCAGGAGATTATGATTTAATAAGCCATGGGGCATATAAATTATTAAAAGAAGGAAAAAATATATATTTTAGAACTAAAAAACATCCAATTGTAGAGAATTTAATAAAGGAAAATATAGAATTTAAGTCTTTAGATTATTTTTACGAAAAAGAAAATGATTTTGAAAAAGTTTATGATAATATAAGTAAATTTATAATGAAAGAAGCTAGAACAAATGATATAATATATGCAGTTCCAGGACATCCAAGAGTTGCAGAGAATACAGTTGAGATAATAGAAAAGTATGCACATAATGAAGGAATAAAATTAAACATAATTCCTTCTATGAGTTTTGTTGATGCTATGTTCAACTTTTTAGGCGTAGATCCAGTTCATGGATTTAAGTTAGTTGATGCATTTAAGCTTTCTAAAGAAAAAATAGATACAAACTCAAATCTTATAATAACTCAAGTTTATGATAAATTTATAGCATCTGAAGTAAAACTAAATCTTATGGACTATTACAATGATGATGAGTATGTATACATAGTAAAAGGTGCTGGAATAAAGGATATTGAAGAAAAGCATAAAGTAAAGCTTTATGAACTGGATAGATTGGATAAGTTTGATTATTTAACTAGTATATATATTCCAAAAACATCTAAAAAATACTATGATGTATTTGATCTTGAAGAAATAATGGAAAAATTAAGAGGAGAAAATGGTTGTTCTTGGGATAAAAAACAAACTCATGAAAGTTTAAAGCCTTACGTAATAGAAGAGGCATATGAGCTTGTTGAAGCAATAGAAAAAGATGATTTAGAGGAAATGATAGAAGAACTAGGAGATATACTTCTTCAGGTGATTTTTCACTGCCAAATAGGAAAAGAAGAAGGATATTTTGATTTAAGAGAAGTAAGTGCAAAAATATGCGAAAAGCTAATATACAGGCATCCTCATGTATTTGGTGAAGAAAATTTTAATGAAGAGGAATTTAATAAAAAGTGGGAAGAGCTTAAGAAAGAAGAAAAAGGGGAAAAAACTGTGACAGAGAGTTTAGAAAGAATACCAAAGCACCTTCCTTCTTTGATAAAATCAAATAAAGTTCAAAAAAAGGCTGCTCTTGTTGGATTTGATTGGGACAATATAGATGATGTATACAAAAAAATTGAAGAAGAATACAAAGAAGTTATTGACGCACATAGACATGGCAATATACAATACATAGAGGAAGAAATAGGAGACTTACTATTCTCTATAGTAAATCTTTCTAGATTTTTAAATATAGACCCAGAGCAAGCTCTAAATAATACTACCAAAAAATTTATTAAAAGATTTAGCTTTATCGAAAATTCTGCTTTAAAAACGGGTAAGAAACTTGAAGAAATGACTCTAGAAGAGATGGATGATTTGTGGAATAAATCAAAAAAAATCACAAATTAATATTTAAAGAAGGAGTTTTTTAAAAAAGCTAGAATTACAAAATTAGTGATATTATTTTAATTAAAATAAAATAATAAAATACATAAGGAGGTAATTATTGTGAACAAAGCTGAATTAGTAGCAAAAATGGCTGAACACAGTGGTTTAACTAAAAAGGATGCAGAAGCAGCACTTAATGCTTTTATGAAATCAGTAGAAGAAGCATTAGTAGCTGGAGATAAAGTTCAATTAGTTGGTTTCGGTACTTTTGAAACAAGAGAAAGAGCTGCAAGACAAGGAAGAAACCCAAGAAACCCAGAGCAAGTTATAGAAATACCTGCATCTAAAGCTCCAGTATTCAAAGCTGGTAAAGGTTTAAAAGATACTGTAAATAAATAATCTTTATAAAAAATTTTATGAAGAAAATTAAAAAAGTCCCCTATTATTTTATTGATAAATGCAATTTAAAATAATAGAGGGACTTTTTTTAGAAGGGAGAAAAATATGAGACTTGATAAATATTTAAAAGTATCTAGACTTATAAAAAGAAGAACTGTTGCAAAAGAAGCTTGCGATAAAGGAATTATAAGTATAAATGGAAAAGTAGCTAAGTCATCATCTGTAGTAAGTGAAGGTGATATTATAGAGCTTAAATTTGGTGAAAAGATAAATAAGGTTAAAGTGTTAGAAATAAAAGAGCATGTACTTAAAAATGAAGCAAAAGAAATGTATGAAGTTATAGAATAAAATTAAAAATCCTTTCATAGATTTAATATAGATAATTAAAAATCTATTAAGTAATCTATGGAGGGATTTTTTTATGGAGCATATTTTAAATATGAAAAATAGAGAAGAGCTTAGTTTATCAGGCATTGAGCACATTTACTCTTTTAATGACACAAGAATAGAGCTAAAGACAGTTTCGGGAGATATGATAATAGAAGGAGAAAAGTTGGATATGGGAAAACTAAGTATAGAAGATGGAATGATTAATGTAAAAGGTAATATAAATTCTATTATCTATTCTAAAGTATCTAAAAAGGATGAAGAAGGCTTTTTTAAAAAGCTTTTTAAATAGTTATGTATCCAAGTCAAGAAATATATATACTCTTAGTAACTGTCTATGGTGGAATATTAATGGGTATAATTTACGATTTTTATAGAGGAATAAGATGCAACTTAAATGGAAACAAAATAATAAGATGCGTAGAAGATATGCTATTTTGGAGTGTGATAACTTTAATAAGCTTTTTAATACTTCATCAAGCTAATTCTTATGATCTTAGATATTATAATTTTACAGGATTTATAATAGGAGTTATTATATATTTTAATACAGTAAGTAAGTACATTTTAAGGTTCTTTTGTAGTTTTATAAAAGTGATTATAAATATATTGATTAATTTATACTATATTATAATCTATCCAATTCACCTTATATTTGATATCATATTGTATATACTAGTAAAAAGAGTAAAGAGGTTATAGGGTGATGAAATGGCTAAGAGAAGGATAAATGTATATGGTATTATTTGTTTTATATTTATAGTATTTATAATAGGATCAACTATATATAATGTTATAAATCAAAGTATATTAATAAGAGAATATAAAAAAGAAATTGCCACTTTAAAAGATGAAATAAAAAAAGAAGATGATGAAATAAAGAAATTAAACGAAGAAATCAAGAATTATAAAAAGGATGAGTATATAGAAAAAATAGCAAGAGAAAGACTGAAGATGGTAAAACCAGGGGAGCTAATTTACATTGATGTTAATAAGAAAGAGGGATTTTAATGAAGGTTGCAGCTATAGATATAGGAACAAATTCTATGAGACTTTTAATGACGGAATATGTAGATGGAAAATTTTTTGATAGACAAAAATATATAAATACGACAAGAATAGGGCAAGATGTTGATAAAGAGGGATTTATATCAAAAGAGGCAATTAATAGAAATATAAATGCTCTAGATGAATTTGTAAATACTGCTAGAAATAAAAACTGTAAATTTATATTTGCCATGGGAACTTCAGCTCTTAGAGATAGTAAGAATAAAAGTGAATTTTTAGAAAAAGCATATTCAAAGACAGGTGTTAATGTTGAGATAATAAGTGGATATGATGAAGCTAATTTAGGTTTTTTAGGAGTTCTCCAAGGAATAGAAGAAGAAGGAGATATTCTTGTAATAGATATAGGTGGAGGTTCTACTGAATTTATAGTTGGAAATAAAGAAGAAGGAATAAAATTTTCAAAAAGTGAAAATGTAGGAGCTCTTAGAATGACTGAAAAGTTTTTAAAAAGTGACCCTGTAGATGATTGTGAATTTAAAAAGCTTGAAGAGTATGTAAAAACTACAATTAATAATACTTTGGATAATATAAAGAATTTTAATATAAAAAAAGCTGTAGGTATTGGAGGTACTATAACATCTTTATCTGCTATATCACAGTGTTTAGAAGTTTATTCTATGGATAAGATACATAATAGCTTATTATCAAACCAAGAAATAGAAAATATTCTTCAAAATCTGAAAAAATTAAGTGTAGAAAAAAAGAAAAATATAAAAGGACTTCAACCAAAAAGAGCAGATATAATAACTGCTGGAGCAGGAATACTAAATATAATAATTAAAGAACTTAAATTTGAAGATATGACTATTAGCGAATTTGATAATTTAGAAGGGCTAATTTGTCAAAAGCTAAAAATAATGTCTTAAATTTTTTTAAAGGTCACTACTGATTATGACAAAAACCTTTCTCACTATTTGATAGAATAAAATCTATGAAATGGGGGGGAGGTTTTTTTATGCAAAGACCACAAATATCTGCATATAAAAGAAGATACATAGAAGATGTATCTAAAGGAATAAATATTGATAATACATTAGTATTTTTATGTTTACTAGGTTTTTTACTTGGACGAGCTGTAATAATAGATAATTTAGGCCCATTTGGAATAGCCTACTTTATTTATATGTGTAAACATAAAAAATATAAAATACCTGTATTTTTTTCCATAGCTACAGGAATAATATTAAGTCATGAAGGAAGTTATGCTCTAAAGTATATAATAACCCTTGTTGCTGTATATTTAATTTCATCTACTATATCTAATATGGCTAAAGAAGAAGAGGGTATTATTAAAGTAGCATTTATAGGATTTTTCATAAGTGCATTTATAGGAATGGGTATTTCTTTTATAAGAGGAATATATATATACGATATTTTAGTATCATTGTTTGAAGGAACTTCTGTATTTGTTTTAATATATATATATTCATTTGGTATACCTCTTATTCTTAAAAGGTCTATGAGAAGAACAATTTCAAATGAGGAAATAATAGCATTATCTATAATAATAGGACTTTCTATTACAGGGGTTTCTAACATAAGCTTATTTGAAATATCTTTAAAGAATGTATTATCACTTCTTTTGATAATAATAATCTCTTATAAAGGTGGAGGAGCTCTTGGAGCTTCCGCTGGGATAACAATAGGACTTATAACAACAATGAATACAGCTGCATCGCCTATTTATATAGGTATATATGGATTTTCTGGGCTTTTGGGAGGATTATTTAATAAAATAAGTAAATATATGAGCGTAATTGGATTTATAATGGGATGGAGCATAATAATAATATACACAAGGGGAAGTGAAGAGCTTATTTTATCCATAAGAGAAGTTGGAATATCATCTTTAACATTTTTATTAATACCAGAAGAAAAGCTAAAATATTTAGAACGATTCACAAAAGGAATTTTAGGAAGTGAAGAATCTGCTTTGAATTATATGGAAAGAGTAAAAGAAATTCTTCATTCTAGACTCAAAGATATTCAGCAGGCATATTTTGAAATAGGTACTACATTTGAAAAGGTAAGAGAAAAGGATAAAATACTAGATCAAAGAGATATAGCAAGTGTTGTGGATATGATAAACTGTGATGTATGCTCAAAATGTGGAATGAAAAGAAGTTGTTGGGGATTAAAATTTAATCATACCTACAGCTTGTTTGTTAGAATACTAAATATATTAGAAGAAGAGGGTAAAATAGATGAAAATTTAGTTCCAAAGGATTTTGAAAGATACTGCATAAATCCAAGTGATGTAATAAAATCTGCAAACCATTATTTTGATTTATTTATGCTTGATTATAAATGGAATAAAAAACTTTCTGAAACTAGAAAGCTTGTATCAAATCAAATTAAATCAATATCAAATTCTATAGGAAATGTTGCAAATGAGCTTAATGAAGAAATTGATTTTGACTTAGATATGGAAAATAATATAATTATAGAGCTGGATAAAGAAAATATAAAAGTGGATAAAATAAGCTTTTTAAGAAGAGAAGGCGAAAATTTTGAAATAAACATAGAAAAAAATGCCTGTTATGGAGGAAGTCTATGTGAAGAACAATTAATTCCTACAGTATCAAGAGCAGTAGGGAAAAGGCTTACATCATATAAACTAGGATGTAGATCTATAAGTGATAAATGCAGTATAAGGCTTGTAAACTCACAAGAATATATGGCAAGAACTCATGTATCTTCTTTATCTAAGGATGGGAATATTGTTTCTGGGGATAACTATACATATATGGAAATCTGGGATGGAAAATATATGATTGCTTTAAGTGATGGAATGGGAAAAGGTGAAAAAGCATGTGAAGAATCATCGCTTACTATAGAAATATTAGAAAAGATGATGGAATCTAAAATAAATGAAGAAATAAGTATAGATACCATAAATAATATGCTAATGTTAAAATCATCTGATGAAATATTCTCAACAGTAGATTTAAGTATAGTAGATTTAAAAGATGGAGCTATTGAAAGTGTCAAAATGGGTGCTTGTCCTTCCTTTATAAAAAGAGGAAAAGGAGGAGTTGAAGTTATATCATCATCTTCTCTTCCTGTAGGAATAATATCAGAGATAAAGATTGATAGAGATAAGAGACGAATAAAAGAAGGAGACTTCATTATAATGGTATCTGATGGAATAATAGATGCTGGAAAAGATAAACATCTTGGAGAAAATTGGCTTTATACTGTAATTGAAAAAATTGATAAAACCAGTCCAAGTGAAATGTCAAAAGTAATATTAGATGAAGCATTAAAGCTTGTAGATGGAAATGCTCAAGATGATATGACTGTTATGGTAACGAAGATTTGGAAAAATTAGATGTGGATAATGTTGATAAAAATGTGGATAAATTGGGGAATATTTTAATAAAAGTGTGCATATACTATATGTTTACCTGTTAAAAACTTAATAACAGGTATATGTGAATATTGTGGATAAAAAATACGATTTATCAACAATAAAATAATTATTTTAAATTTCACTGTGTTGTGTTAATATTTAAATATAATTGTATAAGAGGTGACAGCCATGGAAGAAAAAATATTTGAAATGTTAAGAGAAATGAAAAGTGACATTAATGAAATGAAAAGTGACATCAATGGAATGAAAAAGGACATTAATGGAATGAAAAGTGATATTAATGAAGTAAAAGAAAACCAAAAAATGATGCGTAAAACATTAGATTCAGTATATGAACAAGTTGCTGATTTAACAATATTTAAAGAAGAAACTAAAATCAAATTAGAAGAAATTAGCAACGAAATAGAATCTACCAAAGTAGATATAAACAGCTTGACTATGAAAATGGCACATAGTGATAATCAAATAATAGAGATAAAAAGAAATCTTAAAAAGGTTAAATAAAACCCTGCAAAATTTGCAGGGTCATTTTTTTACTCTATAGGATATTATAAATTTTTCAACTTGTGGATAACATTACTAAAAGTACTACAATATCAACTATTTTGAGCAACGGAGTCCGTTAGGACTCGTTGGCGACATGAGCCATGCGATAGCATGAAGCGAATTTTTT
>NZ_FRAE01000059.1 GCF_900142235.1 Tepidibacter formicigenes DSM 15518
TTACTAACGTAAATTCTCCCACATCTAGTGCAAAATTTACTTTTACATGTAAAGCCTACTCTCTTACTTTCCATGCATTCTAAACACATATACTCTGTATATCCCTTTTCTAGCCTCCCACAGTCCATTGCTTTTTCAACTGTTTCTATAACATCTGCCCTTATTACCTTCGGAATTCTTTTAATTTTTTTCTTTAAAAAGTTTTGCCAATTATCTTGCAATATTTTTTTTAATGTTACTTTAGTCATCTCTTCATCTCTCTTTTTTCAATACTTATACATATATTTTAGCAAGTTTTCCACAGATTTTGAAATTTTATAATTTCCTACTTAATATAAAAAAAGAGATGATTTCTCATCTCTAAATATTACATTTCTTAATTATCTATATTTTAGTATCCACCATTTGAATCAATAGTTCCTTCAACAATAGCAATAGAAGAACTAGCTCCTATTCTTGAAGCTCCATTTTCAATAACAGCTTTTGCATCTTCTGTAGTTCTAACTCCTCCTGATGCTTTAACTCCAACATCTTCTCCAACTGTTTCTCTCATAAGCTTTATGTCTTGAGGTGTTGCTCCACCTGTTCCAAATCCTGTAGAAGTTTTTACATAGTCTGCCCCTGCTTTTTTAGAAAGCTCACAAGCTATTTTCTTTTCTTCATCAGTTAAATAGCATGTTTCTATTATAACTTTAACTAAAGCTTTTTTATCAGCCGCATCTACAACTGCTTTTATATCTTTTTCTACATAATCATATTTTTTATCTTTAAGCGCTCCTATATTTATAACCATATCAACTTCATCGGCACCTTTTTGAATAGCATCTTTTGTTTCAAATGCTTTAACTTCTGAAGTATTAGCTCCTAAAGGAAATCCTATTACTGTACAAACTTTAACATCAGAACCTTTTAATTCTTCTTTTGCAAATTCTATGTATGCTGGATTTATACATACTGAAAAAAATCCATATTCTTTAGCTTCACTACAAATTTTCTTTACATCTGCTTCAGTTGTTTGTGCTTTTAAGACTGTGTGGTCTATGTATTTTGCTAATTTCATTTTATTCTCTCCTTTTTTATTTAAATTTAATAACATCTTAATTAGTGAAATCGGTTACATTTAAGCAAACTATAAATGTGAATAATACTATTCACATTTATTTCCTATAAACTTTTCTGATCCTTTTAAAACAAGTTCAGGGAATAAAGTAATTCTTTTTATTTCTTCTCTGCTTTTTTTATTATCTAAATTATCTATAAGCATTTTCATACCAGCTTTACCCATTTCTATGGAAGGTCCAATGACAAAACTAATATTCATTCCTATTATATTTATCGCATCAATCTTGTCAAAACCTATAATAGCCATATCTTGTGGTATATTAATATTTTCTTCATAAAAAGCTCTTATACTTCCTAAAATCATCATATTGCTCGTTACAAAAACAGCAGTAGGCCTGTCATCCATTTTCAATATCTGCTTCGTTGCTTTATATGCACTTTTATATTCAAAATCACCATATGAAATATATTTATCCTTTATAGCTATATTATATTCATCTAGAGCTTTTTTATACCCTTTAAGCCTATCTATTGTTATTTTGTAGTTCTTTCTACCATTAATTATAGCTATTTTTTTATGCCCAGCTTCTATTAAAGCTTTTGTTGCATCATAAGCTCCTTTTACATGGTCAATAAATATTCCACTAAAATCTGTATATTTAACATGTCCATCTAATAATATAACTGGTATTCCTAGATTTTCAAGGGTGCTTAAATATTCACTATTAAATTGGTCTTCTGCATATGTTGGTGTAATAATTATCCCCTGAATTCTCTGCTCTTTTAAAAGCTTAAGTGCTTTTAATTCCTTTTCTCTATTGTCATCAGTATTACAAAGGATTATATTTAAATCATGCTCATCAGCTACTTGACTAACTCCTTTTATTATTTCTCCAAAGAATGGGTTATTTATCTCTGGAACTATAACTCCTATTGTGTTAGTTTTGTTTGTAGATAGACTCCTTGCTATGGCACTAGGAGTATAATTTAGCTCTTTTATCACTTTTAGAACCTTTTGTCTTGTTTCATCTTTTACATATCCTGAGTCATTTAAAACTCTCGATACAGTTGTTCTAGATACTCCTGCTTTTCGAGCAATATCTTTTATTGTAACCGCCATTTTACTCCTCCCCATAAATCAAAGAAACCGATTGCTTAAATTATATAAAAAACATTCAATATTTACATATTAACAAATTTTTATTGATTTGAAAATATGTTACCGGTTACATTTTAAATTATATAATCTTTTTTTGTATAATTCAATATATTATGATAAAATTTTTAATAAAACTGACAAAATTTTATTTATTTTAGCTTTATTATAACTCTTTAAAAACTATAAAACAGACTAATATATTTATGTTAATCTGCTTTATATGCAATTATTAAAAGTTTCCTAAATTTACATTACCTTAATTATTATTTAGTCTATTTATGCATTTCTGTTTTCATTAACTCTTGTAAATAATCATCTAAATTTCTTTTTAAAGATTGATGGATAAAATGAATATGAGAACGCTTTCTATTTAAATACATTAATTCCTCCTTAATTTTACTTCTTATTTGAAAGTTGTTTTCTTTTTATTTCGCCGAAACCCCATATAAAAACAGGTATAATTACTTGATCCTCCAAATATATATTGGATTTAACTAATTTTTTCTATAATAATTTAGTTTATCCCAATATATATTTCTTATATTCATTTTTATATTTACAATAACTATTTTAAAAATATGTAATTTAATAAGGGCATAATTTCTATAACTGTATAAATTATGCCCTTATTAATATTATTTTACTATCCCAAAATAACCTCTACGTTGTGATCTAATTTGTCGTCAACTAAAGGTATGCTATTGTCTTTAAGCTTTTTACCGTCTAAATTTATATTTTTAACATTTTTATTAACTCTATCTGGATTTTTGATAGTTATATTATATTTTGTATCTTTATATCTATACTTAATTGAGTACTCATTCCAATCTTTTGGTATACATGGATTTATAATAAGTTTATCCTTGCGTTTTATAAACCCTAATATATCCTCTATACCTACTCTATACATCCATCCTGCTGTTCCTGTATACCAAGTCCACCCACCTCTTCCTACATGAGGATTTACAGCATAAACATCTGCTGCCATTACATATGGTTCTACCTTATAAGTAGAACATTCTATAGTTGTCCTAGTATGATTAATAGGGTTTATACTATTATAAAGCTGCCATGCCTTATCTCCATCACCCATTAAAGCAAAAGCTTTTATAACCCATGTAGCTGCATGTGTATACTGACCTCCATTTTCTCTTACTCCAGGTACATATCCTTTTATATATCCTGGATGTAGATCACTATTTTCAAAAGGTGGGGTAAAAAGAAGAATCATTCCTTCTTCTTTTTTAACAAGATAATTATCAACTGATTCCATGGCTTGTTTTATTCTATCTTTCCTTCCTGCCCCTGAAATTACTGCCCAGGACTGAGCCAATGAATCTATAGTACACTCTGGATTTTTTATTGAACCAAGTGGAGTACCATCATCAAAGTATGCTCTTCTATACCACTTTCCATCCCATGCATTTTCCTCAATTGCATTTGCAATTTGTTTTGCATATTCAACATAACGTTTCTCACTATCATAATCTTTCATTTCATTGCATATGATTGAGAAATCCATTAAAATTGTGTGCAAAAACCATCCAAGCCATATACTCTCACCTTTTCCTTTGTTACCTACTGTACTCATTCCATCATTCCAGTCTCCAGATCCCATAAGAGGTATACCATGTTCTCCAAACTTTAAAGACCTTTCAATAGCTCTTATGCAGTGATTATAAACTGATGATTTTTCCTCAGATATTCTTGGTATTCCATATCTTTCGTCTTCATGTTCATCTAAAGGCTTATCCTCTAGAAAATGTACCTCCTCATGTAAAATACTATAATCACCAGTATTTTTTATATATTCAGCAGTTGCATAAGGAAGCCATAACAAATCATCTGAAAATCTTGTTCTTATACCCTTCTCTCCTACTCCAGGATGCCACCAATGCTGAACATCTCCTTCAACAAACTGATGAGCGCAATGAAGCAATATTTGATTTCTTGTGCCTTCAGGAATTGCATACACTGCATTCATTGAATCTTGAAGTTGATCTCTAAATCCATATGCTCCTCCTGATTGATAAAATGCTGACCTTGCCCAAATTCTACATCCTATATTCTGATACAAAAGCCAATTATTAACAAGTAAATCCATTGATAAATCAGGAGTTTTTACTTGAATTGTTCCTAAAATACTATCCCAATTATCTTTTACTTCTTGTAAAGCTTCTTTACAATTATCTATATTTTTATATTTATTAACCAATTCATTTACTTTATTAATATCTTTTTCTTGTCCAAATAGAAATACCAATTCTTTTTCTTCTTTAGGATTTAACTCAATTAAAATCTGTATAACACAACATGGTTCAAAGCCTGCACCTACATTATTTGAAAGCTTTTCTTTTCTTAAAGCTTCTGGTCTTGCTAAATCCCCCTTTGAACCTAAAAACTCTTCTCTATCTCCTGTATAGTATTCTATATTTTCTGAAGAAGTCATAAAAGAAATACGACCTGGAAAATCAGAGTTATATGGATTTTTAATCAACATTTTATTATTATTTTCATCCATATCTGTAATAATATATTGTTGTGTAAATTGATCACTAACTCCCATTACTGGTCTTATATAATAAGTAGCTGTTAATGTTCTTTTTATACTCGAATTATTTTTAAGTTTAATCATATTTATTTTAATTAAATCATTTACAGGAACAAACATTGTTAATTCTTGATTTATACCGTTACTATCATGAAGAAACTTAGAATATCCATATCCATGATGTACAGTATAGCTTTCTTTTTCTCTAATTGGTAGAGCCGTAGTTGTCCATATTTTTCCACTCACTTCATCTCTAAAGTATATTACTTCTCCTGGTGGATCTGATACTGGATCATTAGACCATGATGTTAATTTATTTTCTCTACTATTCTCAGCCCATGTAAATCCAGACCCATTTTCTGATACATGAAATCCAAAATTTTTATTAGCTATTACATTTACCCATGGAGCAGGAGTATCTATATTCTCTTTTATTCTTATAACATACTCCTTTTGATCTTTTGTAAATCCTCCATATCCATTAAAATAATCAACATCAAGTGGTTCGTCCTTACTAGTATATACCCAATCATCTTCTTTAAAGATTTTTTCCTTAATATCATAATTTTTATTTTCTATTTTTATTTGGGAACTAATTGAAGCATATTCTCCTCTTAAGACAATTCTAGCAACAGTATAAATAAGTATTCTATCTTCCTCAGGCATTATATTAGCATTTCTAACAAATATTCCTCCTGGCTTATCAAACATATCATGCCCGTATTTTGAACTTACTGTATCTCTAAGAAGTTCTTGTAAAGGTTGTAAATAACTGCTTTCATCTTCATTTAAAATAACTAAATCCACAGCTAGACCTTTCATTTTCCAGTACTCATGAGCTTTTAAAGCTTCTTTTACTATATTTATATCATCTACACTCCTTATGCTTACAAGTACTATAGGAATATCTCCTGAAATTCCATATGCCCAAAGTGATGATTGTCCCTTAACGTTTTGTTTTAAAAGATTTTCATTTTTTCTTCTATTTGAACTTAAAAATACTATATGAGATATCATATCTTGATAAGTTTTAACTTCATCACCTTTAAAGTTGAGATACGTATTTTCTACTTGACTTCTTGTATAAGCCAACTCAAAAGCCCTAGGTATTGAAGAATTATCATAATATTTTTTTGCTAAGTCTACTGCTTCACGTCTATCTTTTGCAATAGCAGTTGTAAATGATACTACAACACTATTTCCAGGCTCTATTTTAACTTTCCTTCTTAAGCTCATAATAGGGTCAAGAACAGGTCCTGAAGTATTTTTAAGAGCTTGTGACATTGCTATAGGATTTTTTATATTTCTTCCTCTTCCAATGAAATTGCCTCTATTAGTTTCATATTCTAAATTTCCTAATAATTCACCCTCAACAGAAATAGTATGAACCATCCATATAGTATCTTGCCCTTCCATTCGAGGTCTTCTTGAAGCTATAATACTATCATATTCTAAAATTGGTTCAGTTCTTATAAATAAATTAGTAAATGCAGGATGTACAATGTCTGCTGCCTGATGAGTTAATACTGTTTCAAAATAACTAGTAAGTTCAATTACAGTAGATTCATTTCCATGGTTTGTTAAAGTTACTTTTCTTATTTCTGCATCATCTTCAGGTGATACTACAATTTCTGTATGAGTATCTATATTCCTGTCTGTTCTAATAAATTCAGCTTTGTCTTGAGAAAACTTAATTTTATACCCATCTGGTTCTTTATTTAAAGGTTCATACGTTGATGACCATACTTGATTTGATCCTAAATCTTTTATGAAAATATAACTTCCATGGCTTCCCGTTATTAAATCTTCTCTCCATCTAGTAACTTGTATATCTTCTTTTTTACTGTACCCTCTGCCATCATCTGTAACCATAACAAAATATCTTCCATTTGAAAGTATATGGCATCTAGGAATTGAACTACTTGGTGAATCATATGTTCTAACAATCTGTACATCTTCTTTCTCTAATACTTGTAAAGGTTCTATTTCATCTTTATACTCTTTTGTTATAATTGCTCTTACAGGAACTTTTTCTTGAAGTAAAACTTCACCAGATTTTATAACTGGATCTGAGTGAAATCTTTCCTGCATAATGTTTTTATTTAAATAGTTGTTAAATGCTATAAGACTCATTCCTTGATGGTGAGCCATAAAGCTTTGTACTACCATTTTTTCCTTTCCACGAGGCAATCTTTCAAGAGTATAGTCTATAGCTTCATAAAAACCATATTCTCCTTCTAATTTATCACCTATTAATCTATTAATGTTATCCATTGATTCTCTATCATTAAAAGGCAATGCTAAAACTGTAGAGTATGGAGATATAACCATATCCTTTACAAGACCTCTTTTTAATCCTAAATCTGGAACTCCAAATGCTTTGTATTGATAATTTAAATTCATGTCAAATCCATAATATCCAGATTCTGATGTTCCCCAAGGGACTTTTCTTTTTTCACCGTATTTTTTTTGAGCTTTAATTACTGTCCCATAAGTTTCATCTAAAAGAGTATTTTTATAGTTTTTCATCACAAGAGGTGGCATGAAATATTCAAACATAGTTGCAGTCCATGAAACAAGTCCTCTATAACCATCAATTACTGATAAAGCTCTACCCATTTTAAACCAGTGTTTTTTAGGTATCTGCTTTCTAGCAATTGCAATATAACTTGTAAGTCTTGCTTCTGATGCAAGTAAGTCATAATATGAATTTGTAAGTTTTTCTTCTTTAACGTTATATCCAATTGAAAATAAGTGTCTCTTTTTATCATATAGATATCTAAAATCTGCACTTTCTACTATTCTATCTAGTCTATTAACAAGATTATTTATATTTGATAAAACTTCTTCAATATTATTTTTTGATTTTAATATATTATTTTTTATATTTAATAGATATTCTTTTTGATCTTTATTAAGTTTTTGATTTTTAAATATTTCATCAATATCTAATATAATATTCTCATAAATTTCCTTTAGATCCACTAAAGATTTATTTACTTGAATATTATCTATTTGATTTTTTATATTTTTAAATTTTTCCTTAACTTCTGTGTTTACAATAAATTTATCAATTTCTATTTCTAAACTATTAAGCATGTTATTAAGTTTAATATCCCAATTTGATTCATTATTAGTTTTGGCAAGTAAATCTTTTATTAATTTTTTTAATTCATTTGTACTTATTTTTTCTTTATTGATTAAATCATCTATATTAGTTTGTTCAATATATTTTTCATCAATAAATTCAAGAGTATCTTTAATTCCAAGAAGTAATTTCTTATCAGCTATTGGATTTTTAATATATTCTAAAAGACCTTGCTTTAAAGTTATTAAATACCCAATAAAATTTCCACTATCTACTGTAGATACATAAAGAGGAAGTAAAACTTCTAAACTTCTTGTATCATACCAGTTATATAAATGTCCTTTCCATGTTTCTAACTTTTCAATTGTAGATAATGTTTTATTTATCCTATCCAACATTTGAGTAGTTGAAATATATCCTAAGTCTCTAGCTGTAAGTATAGATATTAATAAAAACCCAATATTAGTTGGAGATGTTCTAGTAGCTAATCCATTTGGTGGATCTTCTTGATAATTGTCAATTGGAAGATAGTTTTCTTCTTCTCCTGCAAAATCTTCATAATATGCCCAAGTTTTTCTTGCAAGTCTTCTTAAAATCTTAATATCCTCTTTACTTAAATTTACTTCAAGTTTTTCTTCTTTACTTATCTTATGTGCAATTATAGGCGCTATTCCCCATAATAATCCTATTGAAATAGCATATATCATATTACGAGGCTCTACAAAGTATACTAATATTAAAACTATTACAGCAGTAATTATTGAAACATTCATTCTTTTTACATAGCTAGATACATCATTTTTAAGCTTTCTTTCTGTATCTGCTGCTGTAACCCATTCTAATAGATTTTTCTTAGAAATAAATACTCTATAAAGAGTTCTAATTATAGCATCTGCCATCATATATGCTTGATATGGTAAAAATATAAACAACAATAAGACTTGATAGAAAACTGCCTTACAGCCATATATTAAATTCCCATTTATTTTACTAGTTATATTTTTGTAATATTTACAAATTATGCAGTTTACAAATTCCATAATCAAAGGAAAAGCCATGGCAAAAACTGTAAATCCAATCCATACCCAAGTTTCACCCGGAAGAATAATTAATCCTAATATAAGTAGTATCATTAAACTTATAGAAACTTTACTCCTTCTCATATTATCTAAAATCTTCCATTTAGATAATGTAGAAAGAGGATTTTTAACTATTTTTCCTTCTCTGTTTTTTACATTTGGAAATAACCATCTTATAAGCTGCCAATCTCCTCTTACCCATCTGTGAAGCCTCATAATGAATGAACTGTATTTTGATGGATATCCATCAATAAGCTCTATATTTGTTGCTAACCCTACTCTTATATAACTTCCTTCAAGGAGGTCATGACTCAATATAGTATTATCTGGTATTGCATCATTTAATACTTTATTGAAAATTTGTAAATCGTATATTCCTTTTCCTGTAAAAATTCCCTCTCCAAATAAATCTTGATACACATCAGAAATTGCAGTTGTATAAGTATCTATTCCTCCTTGCCCTGCAAAAATTCTTGTAAATATGCTACTATTTGCACTTTCAACATCTACAGCTATCCTTGGCTGAATTAATCCATAACCATCTACTACTATTTTTTCATTTTTGTCTAAAATACCTTTATTAAGTGGATGAGATATTGTTCCTATTAGTTTTCTTGCAGTATCCATAGTAAGATTTGTATCTGCATCAATTGTAATTACGTATTTTATTACATTAACAATATTAGAAATATCTCCTGAAATTACTGAATAAGATGTATTTTTAGATCCTGTTAGTAATTTATTAAATTCAACTAAAGCTCCTCTTTTTCTTTCCCATCCCATCCATTTTTGCTGTTTTTTACAGTACTGTCTATCTCTGTGAAAATAGAAAAATATATCTTTATTTTTTGAATACTTTTCATTTAACACCTTAACTCCATCAAGTGCAGTTTTTATTATATTTTTATCTTCAGGCATAGTTTGCTTTTCACTATCTTTAAAATCTCCTGCTATAGCAAAATATATATTTTTTTCTTTATTTCCATGATAATAAACTTCTAGCTTTTTAAGAAGTTCTTCAACACATTTCTCATTTGGTACTAAAGTAGGTATAACTACCATTGTAGCTACTTCCTTTGGAATACCATCTCTATATTCAATTTTAGGCAAAAATGCAGGATTAACATTATGAGTAACTATCCAGTTAACAATAGTTACTACTATATCACTTGATGGAATTAAAACCACAACTCCTGCTAGCAAGCTTAACCATACGTTATTTGAAACTCTATATGAATATAATAAAAATAGTAGAACTATTAACCCATTTAGTATAATAATAGGAGATAAATAGATTGAAACAGGATAATCATTTAAATCATATCTTGTTGAACTATATCCAAATTCATTTAATAATTTTTTTCTTCCTTTTCCAACAATATAATACCCTACGTGTTTTGATTTTTCATCTTCGGTTTCAGAACTTTGAGCATATTCTATAGCCTTTTTAGCAATTCTCACTTCTGAAACCTTACATTTTTTTGCAATTTTTTCAATTTGAGATCTATAATAATCTCTAGTATCAAAATCCATTTTTTCATAAATTTCAGCAGGATCTTTTCTTAATATTTCTTCAACAGCAGATAAAGATTCAAAAATATCATTCCAGTCTAGTGTTGCAACTATATTAAGACTAATAATTGCATTTCCTATAGATATCTTTCTAGCCGCCTGCTCCTTATGTTCTAATTTAATTATTTGATCTATAGTTGTTTCAAACTCTAATAACTTTTTTTCAATATAGTCTTTAACTTCTCCAGATTCACTATTTTCTCTTCTTAATTTTTTTAAAAGATGCTCAATGAAGGAAGAACTTATTTTATCCATATCGTTAAATTCTTCTTTTATATAATTCAATATTTCCTCTTGATTTTTAGTTATTTTTTCAACTCTTTTCCATTGAATTTGATTTTCATTTATTTTTTCACAAATATTTCTTATTTTTTCAATAAGAGCACATCTTATTACAAGAGATAAAGACCAAATTTCTGCAATTGAAAGAATACTTTGAGATTGATATGCCTTTACAAAATCTATTATTAAATTTTCATCTATTCTTCCATCACTATGTGATACAAGCTCAAGAACTAATACATAAACCCTTGGATATCCTTTTAAAAATCCATTATCTAATATTTTTAATTCTAAAAACTTATCTTTAGCTAACTCCTGCTTTACAACTTTAACTTGCTCTTCAATTTTATAAAAATTATCCAATAACCATTCTGATGCTGCGGATAAGTCTTTATTGTTTTTAGCATCTTTATTTAACTCTTTATATACATTTGCAATAATATCAAAGTTATTATTAAGTCGTGACAAAAGAGACTTACTACTTCCATACTCTTTTGATACTTTATGTTTTTTTGCTATTTCTATAGAGTGATTTTCAAGTTCTTCTTTATTTAATAAAACATCACTTACATCTATCTTTTCATTATTATTAATTCTTAAATTGTTTTGACTCATGCTTATTCCCTCCTATTAAAAAATAAAAGGCATTACAGCCTCTTATTTTTTAATAATCTCTCTACTTTTTTGCTAAAAATAGTCGAAAGCTCGTTAGCATATTCCTCAGAAAATCCCTCAGCATATATATTAAATAATGCTTTTTCACTATCTGGGACTATTAATGCCCATCCCTTATCATTGTTAATCTTTACTCCTTCAAACAATTCTATATCATTATCTTTATTTTCTATTATAATATTTTTTATAACTCTTCCTTTATCATCCCATTCACATGGAATTTCTTTTTTAATATAATGGTAATTAGGAAGTTCATCTATTAAATCACCAAGATTAATATCATTATTTACTAAAAAATCAATTATTTTTCCTGATGCCCAAATACCATCAAAAGAAAGAATATATTGAAGCATCATATTTTGTTTATCACTATCAAAGTTTAACATTTCCCTCATTATTGAAGCAGGTGAGGTTTTTGTACGAACAACATCTACTTTATATTCTCTCACCATATTTTCTATAGCTTTAGGTGTTGTATAAGGCATAATAATTTTTTTTAAAGATCCAATTTTTAGAAGAATAAGTGATACTAATGCAGTATATTTTTCTTCTTCAATAATTCTTCCTTTTTCATCAATTAAAATAATATTTTCTCCATTTTCGCTAAAAATTATTCCAAAATTAGCTTTATTTCTAATAACCTTTTTAGACATAGAATTCAAGTAACTATTAATAGATTTGTATTTCTCTATTGAATAATCACATAAAACATCACAACCTATATTTTTAAGAAACTTTGAAGTTAAATGTGTTATATTTTTACATCTAGAACTTATTAGTAACCTTGGATTATTTCTCTTAATTTTAGATATGTTTTCTAGTAATTTTTCCCCAGTGTTTATATAAAAGGAATAAAAATTATCTACTTCTACAACGCTTTTTACTTCATCAGCATTACATCTATAAAAATCACCTCTATTAAATAAGTTTTCTATTTTTCTTTCAGTTCCTCTGTCTATATTCGCTCCACTTTCATCTATAAATTCAATATGAACTTTATCATTTTCTAAATGATTAATTCTAACATGTATACCTCCACTAGCTTTGTAATGCCTTACTGCAAATCTATTAATTGGAATAGCAGAATCTTTTATATCTATTACTCCTATGCCAGTTGAAAGTATTCCTGATATTAATGATTTTCTTATTATATCAGAAGCCCTAGAACAATCTCCACTAACTACTACTTCAGAATTTTTATTTAAGCTAGATCCATATGCTGCTCCAAGCCTTGAAGCAAATTCAGGAGTAATATCTGTGTTTAAATATCCAGATATATCTCTATATCCAAAGATAGTTTTTGAAGCTTTTGTTCCCCATATAAGATTTTGATTGACTATCATATCCTCTTCAATAACTTTCTCTGGCCAAATCTTTATATTTGGTTTAACTTTCACTCCAGATGATAATGTACTTCCTTTACCTATTGCACTACTTTCAAAAGTATTTATTCTATCTTTTAACTGAACATTATTACATACAACAGTGCCCCTACAGTTTGTACTTTTTCCTACCTTTGAATTTTTCCATAATATGCTCTTCTTTAAAGTACTTTCTTCTCCTATTTCACAATGTGGTCCAATAATTGAGTATGAATGTATATTAGCAAAATTCTTAATAATAGAATTTTTACCTATATAAATTGGAGGATTAAAATTAACATTATTCCCAACTTTTACTCCATCCTCAATCCATACACCAGTTTCAATTTCTCTAGCATTTATAGGTATATCAACCTTCCTATCTAATATGTTAAAATGAGTAGTCATGTAAGAATTTAAATCTCCAATATCATTCCAGTAATCCTCAGTTATATAGCCATACATTGGAACTTCATCTCTCAATAGTTTAGGAAATAAATCCTTGCTAAAATCAAAATTTTGTCCTTTTTTATAGTAATTTAAAACTTCGGGTTCTAATATATAAATACCTGTATTTACTGTATCACTGAATACTTCACCCCAACTTGGCTTTTCTAGAAATCTAATTATTCTTCCATATTCATTAGTAATAACTACTCCATATTCAAGTGGAACTGGCTCTTTTTTTAATACAATAGTTGTTTTTGATTTTTTCTTATTATGATAATCAATTGCTTTTTTGATATTTAAATCTGTTAGAGCATCTCCACTTATTACTATAAAAGTGTCATTTAAAAAATCTTCAGCATTTTTTACACTTCCTCCTGTTCCAAGAGGTATATCTTCTATAAAATAATTTAAATTAACTCCCCATTCTTTACCATCTCCAAAGTAATCCGTTATAACTGATGGTAAATAAGCCATTGTAACAGCAATATCTTCTATTCCGTGTTTTTTTAATAAATTAATTGAATATTCCATTACCGGCTTATTTAATATTGGAACCATAGGTTTTGGTATATCACATGTAAGAGGTCTTAATCTAGTTCCTTTTCCTCCTGCCATTATTACAGCTTTAATAACAACCGCCTCCTTATATTGAACTTCTTACATTAATTTAATAATTTTCTATGAAATATTTGTGTGTTATATATTTTCGTAAAAAAAGCCTATTTTTATTCATTAAACATAGTAATTTTAATAATAGGTACTATTTATTTTATTTCTTAATCCAATTAACAATTTTCTTTTATTACTATCTCCTTTACTAATATTATCTATGCATTAAATATAATCTCTGATTAAATTTTATTGATTTAAAATTTGCTTTATAAATATCTTAAATAATATGTTTAATGGAACAAACTTAATTTCACTATCACTCACCAAATCTACATTTGCAATAACACTTCCATTTTCTCCAATATAGTTTATTTTTCCTACATTATCCCCTTTTTTTATAGGACAGGACAAGTCATATAATTCAATTTTTCTTTTTATTTTTTCTTGTTTTCCTTTTACAATATATACGTCATTTTTTGCTTTTAAACTTATTTCTAATTTATCTATTCCATGCAAGTAAACTTTACCTATAAAGTCGTCTTTTTTTATAACTCTTTTTCTAACAAAATTATTTTCCCCATATTGTAAAATTTTTTTACTTTCATACGTTCTATTTTTAGAACTCGATGCACCTAACAAAACTCCAATCACTCTAAAATCATTATTGTCTTCACCCATTACATTCATTGTAAATGCCAAGCAATACCCTGCTCTGCCTGTAAACCCAGTTTTAATTCCATCTACTTGAGGCATAACCCTAAGAAGTGAATTAGTATTATTTCTAGTAAAATTTCTCTCTGGATTAGTATAAGTTTTTATACTCGTTATAGCTAAAACATCTTCTTCATAATTATCTAATAAATATTTTGCTAAAATACTTAAATCTCTTGCACAAGATATATTTTCCTTAGGATTTTTCATATCTCCATTTATTCCATAAACAGGAAGTCCATGAGGATTTATGAAAAGTGTCTTGTTCATACCTATTTCTTTTGCTTTATTATTCATCATATCTACAAAAGACTTTAAATCTCCTCCTATATATTCTGCAATAGCAACAGCTGCATCATTTCCAGATACAATCATTAATCCTTTCATTAAATCAATTAGTTTTACATTTTCATTAGCTCTCAATCTATAAGTAGATCCTCTTGTCTTAGCAGCATTTTTACTGATTTTAACAATATCATTTTCTGAAACATCATTTTTTTTAATAGCTTCTAAAGCAATTAAAAAAGTCATCATTTTACTTAAACTGGCACAAGGTCTTCGCTCATCTGGATTTTTTTCATATAATACCCTTCCTGTTTCTTTATCTATTAATATAACTGATTTGGCATATTTTACATAATTTTCAATGTTATCTTCTCCATATACACTAGTCGAAAATAGGTTGCATATTATAAAAAAAATAATTATTTTTGAATAAGTTTTCAAAATATCACCTCTTTAACTAATATTTTTTTTATATACTTAATATCTGCTAGTTATTTTCTTATAATGCTAGGAAATTATATACTTTTATTTTAAAAAATCATAACCACCCGTAAAACGGGTGGTTTGCTCTAACCCTATAAGGGCATATTACTTGCTGTGTCTTAAGACACACTGAATAGTCTGCCAACCGCTGATACTTTCACAGGCTACCCCTAAAGGGGGTATTTTATTTTTTCTTGCCTTTGTTTACTGGCTCACCCGTAAACGGGTCTATATATTCTTTCAGACTTATTTGATCACTTGCTATATCTTCTTGCAATTGATTTTTTATATATTCTTGTATTGCTTTTTTATTTCTTCCTACTGTATCGACATAGTATCCTTTGCACCAAAATTGTCTATT
>NZ_FRAE01000135.1 GCF_900142235.1 Tepidibacter formicigenes DSM 15518
AATAGCAAGGAGGATACACCTGTTCCCATTCCGAACACAGAAGTTAAGCTCCTTAGCGCCGATGGTACTTGAAGGGAAGCCTTCTGGGAGAGTAGGACGTAGCCATGTAATCTTTTTTTTACATATGACACTTGCCATCAAATATCCTTTAAACTAAATATTATCATTAAAGCAAATTAGCCTTTTCTTTCATTTTTTCTTTAGATGGATTTGTATAGATCAAAGTAGTATGAATATTACTATGACCTGCTTGATTTGCTACTTCATGTACAGAATACCCATTTTCTAAAGCGTGAGTACACCAAAAATGCCTCAATTTATGAGGGGTTATTTTATCACTAAATTTATTAAAAATTTGATTTACTCTAGTTCTATTTAATTTATCACTTTGCCTACTTACAAATAAGTAACTACTATCACTATTTCTTTCATTAATATATGATTTAATAGCATTTATAATTTTGTCATTTATATATACAATTCTTTGCTTATCTCCTTTTCCACTTCTTATTAAAATTTCCTTTGCTACTAAACTTACATCATCTAACTTTAAATTCAAGGCTTCAGATATTCTAAGTCCAGAGTAAGCAAGAAGTGTAATAATAGCATAATCTCTTTTAGAGCCTTTTTCTAAAACTGTTTGCCTAAATTTCTCCACATCAGTTTTATTTATATCTGTAGGGCTTGCTCCTTGACTTTGAATCTTTATATTATCTTTTTTAGATACAACCACATTATTTTGAATATCTTGTTCAATTAAGAACTCATTAAATTTTATAAGAGCTGCTATTTTAGCATTAATTGTTCTTGCTGAATCTTTTTTTATGTTTTTTAAGAAACTTTTGTAATCTAGTATATTTTCTCTATAAAGTTTTTTAAATTCTGATCCAAAACTATCTTCAAACCAATTTAAATATAATTTCATATGATTTATGTAACTTTTTATTGTATTTTCACTTTTATCTTCGTTTCTAAGAAATTTTTCAAATGATTTTAACATAGATGCCTCCTGTAAATTATGTCTAACTCAATAACGTTAGTTTTCTTTAAGTTATGTTTAACTTATTAGTCATATTATATCATATTTTGTCGTTTAGCTAAACATAAGTTATATTATGCTTAACTGATTTTAAAAGATTTTTGTATACTCTATAAATCTGGGTAACTATTTATATTCATTTTAAGATACAAACTACATAGTAGACTTGTTGGCATGAGAACTGATTTAGCTAGTAGCACTTTGTATATTGACAAAAAAGTTCATAACATCATATAATTAAATGTAAATAATTACCGCAAATTGTTATGGTTTACTATCTCGTATTTGTATAAAAATTTGTATTATCCATTATACAAACTAACTAGTAAAGGAAGGGTCATAATGAATATAAGAAAACTAATTCAAATTGTATTTAAAGTCTTATTGGTATCAATACTAATTTTATATATTCTTAATATTAAATTATCTTATAATAAATTTTATATAACCATATTTTATTATTTCATAATGTTATTTTGGTTATTATTTACATTAAATCCAAGATTTGTGATTAATTTAATGCGTAGAAATAAGATTGAAGAATTATCAAAATTTAAAATTTGGATATACAGAATTTTAGGTAGTTTCTGGATATTAATTACTATAATGTGGATAAAATTCATATAAATTAAAAAGTCGGTATTTAGCCTCTTGGGCATACCGACTTTTTAATTTAACTTCTTGTGCTATTTTAGATTTTTAGCATGAGGAATATTATGGTAATATAATAAGTCAAAAAAACTCATACTAGTATTAAAATTAGA
>NZ_FRAE01000113.1 GCF_900142235.1 Tepidibacter formicigenes DSM 15518
GTAAAGTTGAAAATATAGAGAATAGAATAGGGAATTTAGAGAGTAAAGTTGATGAATTAATAGAATTTAAAGATGAGGCTAATAAAAAATTAGATTATTTAGTAGATAGTATTAGTATTTTAGAGATTAAAGAAAAGGAAAATGAGGTTAATATAAACAAACTTAAAAATCATTTAAAAGCTGTAGAATAAAACTTAATAATAAACTTAAAATACATTTAGTAGGTTGAAACCTACTTTTTTTGTTATAATATATAAGAAATTATACACATTGTTGAATTTTATATAGAATTAATGTAATTTCTTTAATATATTTCAATAAAAAAATTCGCTTCATGCTATCGCATGGCTCATGTCACCAACGAGTCCTAACGGACTCCGTTGCTCAAAATAGTTGATACTTTTATTCGGTTACCAAAGTTATCAACAGTTTAAAAAATTTATAATTTCCTATAGAGTAAAATATACTTTATGTATTTTTAAATTAAATATTTTATTATAATATATAAGAAATTACGTAGATAGGAGTAATAAAAATGGAAAAAATATATTTAAAAGATGAAAAAGAAACTCGAGGAATTGGATATAGATTAGGAAAATTATTAAATAAAGGAAATGTAGTATGTTTAATAGGGGATTTAGGAGCTGGAAAAACTACAATAACTAAGAGCATAGCAAATGCACTTGATGTCCATGATTATATTACAAGTCCTACTTTTACCATAGTTAATGAATATGAAGGAAGATTACCTTTATATCACTTTGATGTTTATAGAATATCATCTAGTGAAGAAATGTATGAAATAGGATTTGAAGAATATATATATGGGCAAGGGGTTTGTATTATAGAGTGGGCAAACTTAATTGAAGATATACTTCCTGATAATTATTTAAAAGTAGAGCTTAATTATAAAGAAGAGGGAAGAGAAATGATTTTAACACCTTTTGGAAGTGAATATGAAAAAATAGTTGAGGAGTTGTTAAAGTAATGAAAATACTTGGAATAGATACATCTTCAGAAGTTGCTACTGTTGCAATTATGGATGATGATAAATTAATAGGAGAATATACAATAAATCATAAAAAAACTCATTCTCAAAAGTTAATGCCAATGATTGATGAAATGTTCAAATCATGTGAAATTACTCCAAATGATATAGATTTAATCGGAGTATGTATAGGACCTGGATCTTTTACGGGGCTTAGAATAGGAGTAGCCACTGCTAAGGCCATAGCTCATGCAAGAAACATTCATATAGCTGTAGTTAATTCACTTGAAAGCTTGGCTTTTAATATGAATTTATCAAAAGGAATAATATGTCCTATAATTGATGCTCAGAGAAATCAAGTTTATACATGCAAATATTCATGGGAAAATAATACTCTTGTAAGTATTGATAATATAAGTGTAAAAAATATTGATGAACTAATAGATGAAATTAAAGAAAGATATGAAGAAGTAGTGCTCCTTGGAGAAGCCGTTGATTTACATAAAGATAAACTAAATGACTTAGATAATATTTATATAGCTCCTAATTCTCATAAATTAGCAAGAGCATCTAGTGTATGTGAATTAGCCTTTGAAAAATATAAAAAAGGTGATGTGAAAAACCACTATGATGTAGTGCCATACTACATAAGAAAATCTCAAGCAGAAGTTCAATATGAGGAAAAGCTAAAGAGGATGGGTGAAAATGGGAAATAACATTAATGTAAGATACTTAACTAAAGATGATATAAAAAATATAGTTGAGATAGAAGAACTTTGTTTTCCTACGCCGTGGACAAAAGGTGCTTTTGAAAAAGAACTTAAAAACAAGCTTGCTAGATATATAGTAATTGAAAAAGATACTAATATAGTAGCTTATGGAGGAATATGGCTTATTATAGACGAAGGACATATAACTAATATAGCAGTTCATCCAAACTATAGAGGGTTAGGATTTGGAAATGAAATAGTTAGTGCTTTAATAAATGAATGTATAAAAAATAATATAGTTTCTATGACTCTTGAAGTAAGAAAATCAAATATTATGGCTCAAAATTTATACAAAAAACACGGATTTAAAATAGCAGGTATTAGACCTAGTTATTATACAGATACACAGGAAGATGCACTTATTATGTGGAAAGATATAAATAAAGGAGTGTAGTTGATGAAGAATATAATAACTTTAGCAATAGAAAGCAGCTGTGATGAAACTTCAGCAGCAGTTCTCAAAAATGGAAGAGAAGTTTTATCGAATATAGTTGCAACTCAAATAGATCTTCATAAAAAATTTGGAGGAGTAGTTCCAGAGGTTGCTTCGAGAAAACACATAGAAAATATAGATGCTGTTATTCAAAGTGCTTTAGATGAGGCGAATATAACTTTTAATGATATAGATGTAATAGGTGTTACTTATGGACCGGGACTTGTTGGAGCACTCCTTGTAGGCTTATCTAATGCAAAAGCATTATCTTTTGCATTAAATAAGCCTTTAGTTGGAGTTAATCATATAGAAGGACATATTTGTGCAAACTTTATAGAGGACAAAACTTTAGAACCTCCTTTTATATGCTTAATAGTTTCTGGAGGACATACTCATCTTGTTGAAGTTAAAGATTACGGAAAGTACGAAATACTAGGAAGAACCAGAGACGACGCAGCAGGTGAAGCCTTTGATAAAATAGCTAGGGCTTTAAAACTTGGGTATCCAGGAGGCCCTATAATTGATAAATTAGCTAAGGCAGGAAATAAAAAAGCAATAGATTTTCCAAGGGTTTATTTAGAAGAAGATAGTTTTGATTTTAGTTTTAGTGGATTAAAATCAGCAGTTCTTAATTATTTAAATGGAAAGAAAATGAAAAATGAAGAAATAGTTGTAGAAGATGTAGCTGCATCTTTTCAAGAAGCAGTAGTAGAAGTTTTGGTTAATAAATCTATAAAAGCAGCTAAGGTAAAAGGGTATGATAAAATAGTGCTTGCTGGAGGAGTTGCTGCAAATTCAGGATTAAGAGAAAAGCTTATAGATAAATGTAGTGAAAATAATATATCTGTGAAATATCCATCTCTTAAATTATGTACAGATAATGCTGCAATGATAGGATGTGCAGCATATTATGATTATATAAATGGAAGAATTTCAGATTTAAGCTTAAATGCAGTTCCTAATTTAAAATTGGGACAAAAATAAAAGCTAGGACTTTCCTAGCTTTTATTTTATGCATTTTGAAAAGTATTAGTTCTTTTTAAAATAGTGTCTACAACAAAGCTTGCTATAACTAATTTAATTAAATCTAAAATTACAAAAGGTGCAACTCCTGCCATGAAAGCTTTTTTTAAAGACAAATTTAAAATAAATTTAAGTTGAATCATTCCTGTTAAATATATAACAATAAGCCCGAATAACATACCAATACTTATATTTATAATACCTTTTTTTTCACTAAAGTATCCAATAATATATGTAGCAATAGGATACGCTAGTAAGTATCCACCTGTTGGACCTACTATCACATTAAATCCTCCTTTAAATCCAGCAAATACAGGGATTCCAATTGCTCCAATTAGTAAAAATACAATTTGAGATATAAATCCGTATTTTTTACCAAGTAGTGCACCTGCGAGTGCAACAGCAAGTACTTGAAAAGTAATAGGAACTGGTTGTATTGGTATAGAAATTTGAGAAGCAATTGCTGTTATTGCTGCAAATAAAGATGATAATACCAAATTTTTAGTATTCATAATATCCTCCCTCTATATACTTTTATTTTCTCTTAAATACTCTCTATTTCTTACAATTTCATAAATTGATAGATATA
>NZ_FRAE01000061.1 GCF_900142235.1 Tepidibacter formicigenes DSM 15518
AGTGTCTATTTGGAGTTTCATATTCAACGTGTGCTGTTGAAATTGTGATTCCTCTTTCTCTTTCTTCTGGAGCTTTATCTATATTTGCAAAATCTACTGCTTCTCCTAATTGGTATCTTGCATGTAATGTTTTTGTTATAGCAGCTGTTAATGTTGTTTTACCATGGTCAACGTGTCCTATTGTTCCAATATTAACGTGTGGCTTAGTTCTTTCAAATTTAGCTTTTGCCATTTTTTCTTCCTCCTTTTTATATATATGGTAGGGATAAACACCCTACCATTTTTTATTTATATTATTATTTTCCTTCTATTATCTTTTTAGCAACTCCTGCTGGAACTTGCTCATAGTGATCAAATATCATTGTGTATGTTGCACGACCTTGAGTCATAGATCTTAAAGTCGTAGCATAACCAAACATTTCTGAAAGTGGAACATAAGCATTTATTACTTGTGCACCTGCTCTCGCTTCCATACCCTCTATTCTACCACGTCTAGAATTTAAATCTCCCATTACATCTCCCATGTAATCTTCTGGAGTTACTACTTCAACTTTGAAGTATGGTTCAAGAAGTACTGGATTTGCTTTTTTCATAGCATCTTTGAATGCCATAGAAGCAGCAACTTTAAATGCCATTTCTGAAGAGTCTACCTCATGATAAGAACCATCGTATAACTCAACAGCTACATCAACAACAGGATATCCTGCTACAACTCCAGCTTCCATAGCACCTTGAATACCAGCGTCCACTGGTCCAATGTACTCTTTTGGAATTGCTCCTCCTACGATTTTATTAATAAATTCGTATCCTTCACCTGGTTGCTTTGGATAAACTCTAATTTTAACATGTCCATACTGTCCTCTACCACCAGATTGCTTAGCATATTTATTCTCAACATCAACTTCTTTAGTTATTGTTTCTCTATAAGCAACTTGAGGCGCTCCAACATTTGCTTCAACCTTGAATTCTCTTAATAGTCTATCTACTATTATTTCTAGATGAAGCTCACCCATACCTGATATAATAGTTTGTCCTGTTTCTTCATCAGTACGAACTCTAAATGTTGGGTCTTCTTCAGCAAGTCTTTGAAGAGCTATACCCATCTTTTCTTGAGCTGCTTTAGATTGTGGCTCTATAGCAACAGATATAACCGGCTCTGGGAATTCCATAGACTCAAGAATTATTGGATGATTTGGGTCACATAAAGTATCTCCAGTTGTAGTATCTTTAAGACCAACAGCTGCAGCTATATCTCCAGCATAAACTTCTGAGATTTCCTCTCTTGAATTAGCATGCATTTGTAGAATACGTCCTATTCTTTCTTTTTTATTTTTGGTAGAATTTAAAACGTAAGATCCACCATTTAATATCCCTGAATAAACTCTAAAGAAAGCAAGTTTTCCTACAAATGGATCAGCCATTATTTTGAATGCTAATGCTGAAAATGGCTCATCATCAGATGCATGTCTTTCATCTTCTTCTCCATCTGGTAATACCCCTTTTATAGCAGGTATATCTAATGGAGATGGCATATAATCTACAACTGCATCTAACAATAACTGAACTCCTTTGTTCTTATAAGCAGTACCACAAAGTACTGGATTAAGCTCACAAGCTATAACTGCTTTTCTAATTGCAGCTTTTAATTCTTCATTTGAGATTTCTTCTCCATCTAAATATCTCATCATTAATTCTTCGTCAGTTTCAGCAACAGCCTCAATTAACAATTCTCTATACTCTTGAGCTTGATCTTTTAAGTCATCAGGAATTTCAGTTACTTCCATATCTTTTCCTAAATCATCTTTATATATTCTTGCATTCATTTCTACTAAATCTACTATACCCGTGAAGTTTTCTTCATTGCCTATTGGAAGCTGAATTGCTGCCGCATTAGCACCTAATCTATCTTTCATCATTTCGATAACATTAAAGAAATCTGCACCTATTCTATCCATTTTGTTTACAAATGCAATTCTTGGTACTCCATAAGTATCAGCTTGTCTCCATACATTCTCTGATTGAGGCTCAACTCCACCTTTTGCACAGAAAACTGCAACCGAACCATCAAGAACACGAAGAGATCTTTCAACTTCTACAGTAAAGTCTACGTGTCCTGGAGTATCTATTATATTAATTCTATGATTTTTCCATTGACAAGTTGTTGCAGCAGAAGTAATTGTTATACCTCTTTCTTTTTCCTGCTCCATCCAGTCCATTTGAGAAGCTCCTTCATGAGTTTCTCCTATTTTACGAGTAACCCCTGTATAGAAAAGGATTCTTTCAGTAGTAGTAGTCTTTCCTGCATCTATATGGGCCATTATACCTATATTTCTAGTTCTTTCTAAAGGAAATTGTCTAGCCACAGGTATCCTCCTTTCTGATATGAAAATTATCAGTTGCTATATATTGTAAATTCTACCATCTGTAATGAGCAAATGCTTTATTAGCTTCTGCCATTTTATGAGTATCTTCTTTCTTCTTAACTGATGCACCTGTATTGTTAGCAGCATCCATTATTTCTTTAGCTAGTCTTTCTACCATTCCTTTTTCTCCACGAGCTCTAGTATATCTAACTAGCCATCTTAATCCTAAAGTTTGTCTTCTTTCTGGTCTTACTTCTACTGGTACTTGATAGTTAGCTCCTCCAACACGTCTAGCTTTAACTTCAAGTACTGGCATTATATTGTTCATAGCTTTTTCAAATACTTCTAATGCCTCTTCTCCAGTTCTTTCTTTTATAACCTCAAAAGCACCGTAAACTATTTTTTGTGCTTTACCTTTTTTTCCATCTAACATCAAATTATTTATTAACTTAGTAACAACTTTACTTCCGTATATTGGATCTGGTAAAACTTCTCTTTTTGGAACATTACCTTTTCTTGGCATTGTACTTCCCTCCTTAATCTTTTTTAGATCATCGGTACTCGACAGTCATAAAGCTGCCGTGATGCCATAAATATATATATATATTTAAAGCACCGAACGATTAATTAATTACTTTTTAGCAGCCTTAGGTCTCTTAGTACCATACTTAGATCTTGCTTGTTTTCTGTTTTCTACTCCTGCTGTATCTAGTGTACCTCTTAATATATGGTATCTAACCCCTGGTAAGTCTTTTACTCTACCACCTCTTATAAGAACAACACTATGTTCTTGTAAGTTATGTCCTTCTCCTGGAATATATGCTGTAACTTCTATTCCATTAGTAAGTCTAACCCTAGCAACCTTTCTTAAAGCTGAGTTAGGTTTTTTAGGAGTTACAGTTTTAACAGAAGTACAAACTCCTCTTTTTTGTGGTGAACTTAAGTTTGTAACTTTTTTGTTTAATGAGTTGAATCCTTTTTGTAAAGCCGGAGCAGTAGATTTTTCCTCTAATGCTTTTCTTCCTTTACGAACTAATTGGTTTATTGTTGGCATCATGCGCACCTCCTTCCAAAATTTTATTAATATTGATGACCGCCAACTATTTTAAAATACCTGCTACAGCAGCTCTTACTTGTATGTTGCAAGCTCTGCCTAGCTCTTTCATTGAATTGACATAGATTACTTCTATGCCCTTTTCCTTTGATAATTCTTCTACATTTTTTGTAACATGCTTTTCTGCATCCTTTGCTACAAAAACTACTGTAACCTTATCTTCTTTTAAGGCTCTAGCTGTCTGTTTGGTGCCTACTACTTTTTTTTCATTTTTAAGATTCTGTAAATCCATAAAGTTTCCTCCTTATTAAATACCTAGGAGATTATGAAATAATCTCCTACATATTTAAAAGTCAACTTTCTTAAATTTGCACACTTTAACATTTTAACACTATATATACTTTAGTGTCAATATGTCTTTACAAAAGGTTAACACAAGTTTATTCTTCCACTTTTTCTACAGCTATATTCTTATATCTTTTCATACCAGTTCCAGCTGGTATTAACTTACCTATAATTACATTTTCTTTAAGACCTATTAAATT
This sequence comes from Tepidibacter formicigenes DSM 15518, assembly GCF_900142235.1. GTDB lineage: Bacteria > Bacillota > Clostridia > Peptostreptococcales > Peptostreptococcaceae > Tepidibacter > Tepidibacter formicigenes. The sequence goes on from NZ_FRAE01000061.1 coordinate 3,963, forward strand.
ATCTTCTTTTCCTTTTATAGCAGCTTCAGTTAATACTCTAGTTGTTTCTTGGAATGATGCTGCTGATAAGAAAGATTCCGTTGCAAGAGATGCTTTTGTAATTCCTAAAAGAACTCTCTTTGCTACAGCTGGTTTTTCTCCTTTTTTTACAGCATTTTCATTTGCTTCATTAAATTCTAGTATGTCTACAAGACCTCCTGGAAGTAAATCTGTATCTCCAGGATCTTCTACTTTTACTTTTGAAAGCATCTGTCTTACTATAACTTCTACGTGCTTATCGTTAATATCAACACCCTGCATTCTATACACTCTTTGTACTTCTTTTACTATATAGTCTTGAACTCCAAGAACTCCTTTTACTCTTAATATATCATGAGGATTTATAGATCCTTCAGTAATAGGGTCCCCAGCTTCAATGTATTGTCCTTGTTTAACTTTTATTCTAGAACCATATGGTATTGTATAAGTTTTAGCATCTCCAAGTTCAGGTATAATAGTTATTTCTTTTTTCTTTCCTGTTTCATCAAGTTCAACCTTACCAGAAACTTCAGTTATTATAGCAAGTCCCTTAGGCTTTCTAGCTTCAAATAACTCTTCAACCCTTGGAAGCCCTTGAGTTATATCTCCACCTGCAACTCCTCCTGTGTGGAAAGTACGCATTGTAAGCTGTGTTCCAGGCTCACCTATAGATTGAGCTGCAATTATACCTACTGCTTCACCTATGTTTACCTCTTTACCTGTTGCAAGGTTTCTTCCATAACACTTAGAACATACCCCATGAGATGTTTTACAGTTTAAAACAGACCTTATTTTTACTTTTTCAATTCCTGCATCTATTATCTTTTGAGCGTCATCTTCCTCTATTCTCGAATCAGCTTTTACTATAATTTCTTTTGTTTCAGGATGTAGCACATCATCAAGTGTATATCTTCCAACTATTCTATCGTATAATTCTTCTATTACTTCATTTCCATCTTTGAATGCAGCAACTATTACTCCTTCTTTAGTTCCACAGTCTACTTCTCTAACTATAACATCCTGACTTACGTCTACAAGCCTTCTTGTTAAGTACCCTGAATCCGCTGTACGAAGTGCTGTATCTGCAAGACCTTTTCTTGCTCCATGTGAAGATGTAAAATATTCAAGTACAGTAAGGCCTTCACGGAAGTTTGATTTAACTGGTATTTCAACTGTCTTACCAGATGCATTTGCCATAAGACCACGCATTCCGCCAAGCTGTCTTATTTGGTTTTTACTACCTCTTGCTCCTGAGTGAGCCATTATGAATACATTGTTTAACCTTCCAAGATTTGACATCAAGGCATCTGTTACTCTTTCAGTAGTCTCAGTCCAAGTTTCTATAACTTTCTCATATCTTTCTTCGTCAGAAATAAGTCCTCTTCTATAAGCTCTTTCATACTTTTCTACTCTTTCTTCTGCTTTTGATATTAATTCATATTTTTCTTTCGGTATATCCATATCAGCTATAGAAATTGTTACGGCTCCTTTTGTTGAGAAAGTAAAACCTAAAGATTTTATATTATCAAGCATTATAGCTGTTATTGTATTCCCATGTTTTCTAAAACACTTATCTATGATTTTACCTAATTGCTTTTTATCAACTAAAAAATCTACTTCTAAAGAATATTTATCCTTAGTTCTATCTACAAAACCTAAATCTTGAGGTATGTTTTCATTGAATATAAATCTACCTACTGTGCTCTCCACTAATTCACCTTTATCTTGCGAAGATAATTTCTTTCTTACTTTAACTTTTGCATGTAGACCTACAGATCCTGTTTGGTATGCAAGAAGCATCTCATTATAATCTTTAAATATGCTTCCCTCGCCTTTTTCTCCTTCTACTTCTATAGTTAAATAATAACTTCCAAGTACCATATCTTGTGTAGGAGTAGTTATAGGTGAACCGTCTTTTGGTGCTAATATATTGTTAGTAGATAGCATTAAAAATCTAGCTTCAGCTTGTGCCTCAACAGATAACGGAACGTGAACAGCCATTTGGTCTCCGTCAAAGTCAGCATTATAGGCTGAACACACAAGTGGATGCAGTTTGATTGCTTTACCTTCTACTAAAGTTGGCTCAAAAGCTTGTATTCCAAGTCTATGCAGTGTAGGAGCACGGTTTAATAAAACCGGATGTCCTTTTATAACATCTTCTAGTACATCCCATACTTCAGACTTAACTTTTTCAACCATTCTTTTTGCACTTTTTATATTATGTGCATAACCTTTTGATACAAGTTCATTCATTACAAAAGGTTTAAAAAGTTCTAATGCCATTTTCTTAGGAAGACCACATTGATAAAACTTAAGTTCTGGTCCTACTACTATAACAGAACGCCCTGAGTAGTCAACACGTTTTCCTAGAAGATTTTGACGGAAACGTCCTTGCTTACCCTTTAACATATCAGATAAAGATTTTAAAGGCCTATTTCCAGGACCTGTTACCGGTCTTCCTCTTCTTCCATTATCAATTAAAGCATCTACTGCTTCTTGAAGCATTCTCTTTTCATTTCTAACTATTATATCAGGTGCTCCTAAATCTAATAGTCTTTTTAGTCTGTTATTTCTATTTATAACTCTTCTATATAAATCATTAAGATCTGAAGTTGCAAATCTTCCTCCATCTAATTGAACCATTGGTCTTAAGTCTGGAGGTATTACAGGAATCACATCCAATATCATCCAATCAGGTTTGTTGTCAGATTGCTTAAAAGCTTCTACAACTTCCATTCTTCTTATTGTTCTAACTCTCTTTTGTCCTGTGCTATCTTTTAATTTAAGCTTTAATTCTTTTGATAAAGAATCTAAATCAATTTTATTTAGAAGTTCTTTTATAGCTTCTGCTCCCATTCCTGCCTTAAATGTATTCCCATACTTTTCAAGAGCATCTCTATATTCTTTTTCTGTTAAAAGTTGTTTTTCTGTAAGTCCTGTTTCACCTGAATCTATAACTATATAAGATGCAAAATACAATACTTTTTCAAGTGATCTAGGAGACATATCAAGTAAAAGACCCATCCTACTTGGTATTCCTTTAAAATACCAAATATGAGAAACTGGTGCAGCAAGCTCTATATGTCCCATTCTTTCACGTCTAACTTTAGATTTAGTAACTTCAACACCACATCTATCACATACTACACCTTTGTATCTTACTCTTCTATATTTCCCACAATGACATTCCCAGTCTTTTGTTGGTCCAAATATTCTTTCACAAAACAATCCATCTTTTTCTGGCTTTAAAGTACGATAATTTATAGTTTCTGGCTTTTTAACCTCTCCTTTTGACCATTGTCTTATTTTTTCAGGAGATGCTAATGCTATTTTTATTGACTCAAAATTATTTAATTCAAACAAGGAGTTCTCTCCCTTCTTTTTGAGATTTGAAATATTTATAATAAATACTTATTTTTATAATAATAAAATTATTTTTACTTACACTAGCTCTTGACTAGTTATGTATTACTAGCACAAGAGCTTTTCAGTAAAATATTATTTGATTAAAAATTAAATTCGTCATCCAAATCTTCTTCTTCTTCTTCTTCAAGCAAGCTTTCATCAAATTCTATATCAAAATCTTCATCTAGATCTTCTTCATTATTTTCTATAGGTTCTAATTCTTCATTTATTTCATTTCCTTCAGAAGAAATATATTCAAAATTGTCATTAATTTCATCTTCATCTAAAGACTCTTTCACTTCTATTTCTTGATCTTCTTCTGTTAGTACTTTCACATCAAGACATAAACTTTGAAGTTCTTTTATTAAAACTTTAAATGACTCTGGTATTCCAGGTTCAGGTATATTTTCACCCTTTACTATTGCTTCATAGGTTCTAACACGACCTATTACATCATCTGATTTTACTGTTAGTATTTCTTGTAATGCATGTGAAGCCCCATAGGCTTCAAGTGCCCAAACCTCCATCTCTCCAAATCTTTGACCTCCAAATTGAGCTTTACCACCTAGAGGCTGTTGTGTAACTAACGAGTAAGGTCCTGTACTTCTAGCATGTAATTTATCATCAACTAAGTGATGTAGCTTTAACATATACATGTACCCAACTGTAACTCTATTATCAAAAGCATCTCCAGTTCTTCCATCATACAATGTTAATTTCCCATCTTCTGGATAACCAGCTTCTCTTAATGCCTCTCTTATGTCTTCTTCTTTTGCTCCATCAAATACAGATGTTGCTACATGCCAACCTAATGATTTAGCAGCAAGTCCTAAGTGAACTTCAAGAACCTGTCCTATGTTCATACGAGAAGGAACTCCTAGTGGGTTTAATACTATTTCTACCGGAGTACCATCTTCCATAAAAGGCATATCTTCCTCTGGAAGAACTCTTGATATAACCCCTTTGTTTCCATGACGACCAGCCATTTTATCTCCAACATTTATTTTTCTCTTTTTAGCAATGTAACATCTTACAAGTTCATTTACTCCAGGAGGAAGTTCATCTCCATTTTCTCTTCTAAATACTTTTACATCTACTATTATACCCGATTCTCCATGAGGAACTTTTAAAGAAGTATCTCTAACTTCTCTGGCTTTTTCTCCAAATATAGCACGAAGAAGTCTCTCCTCTGCAGTAAGTTCTGTTTCTCCTTTAGGAGTAACTTTACCTACTAATATATCTCCAGATTCTACTTCTGCACCTATTCTTATTATTCCTCTTTCATCTAAGTTCTTAATAGCATCTTCTCCAACATTTGGTATATCTCTTGTGATTTCTTCTGGTCCTAACTTTGTATCTCTAGCTTCAGCTTCATATTCTTCTATATGAATAGTAGATAGTCTATCTTCTCTAACAAGTCTTTCATTTATTAGTATTGCATCCTCGTAATTGTATCCTTCCCAAGTCATAAAAGCTATAAGACAGTTTCTTCCAAGGGCTATTTCTCCCATATCAGTAGATGGACCATCAGCTATTACATCACCTTTTTCAATCTTATCTCCTTTATTTACTATTGGAGTTTGATTTATGCATGTTCCTTGGTTAGAGCGTTTAAATTTAAGTAATTTATATCTGTCTTTATTTCCATCTTCTCTTTTTATTACTATTTCATCCGCACTTAACTTATCAACTACTCCTGAGTTTCTAGCTACAACTACTGCTCCAGAATCTTTAGCAGCTCTATATTCTATTCCAGTTCCTACAACAGGCGCTTCTCTTCTAACCAAAGGCACTGCTTGACGTTGCATGTTTGATCCCATTAAAGCACGGTTTGCATCGTCATTTTCAAGGAAAGGTATCATTGCTGTAGCAACAGAAACTACTTGTTTTGGAGAAATATCCATATAGTCAACTAAATGAGCTGGAACAATTTCAACTGTACCATTTACAGTTCTAGAAGTAACTCTTTTATTAACGAACTTTCCTTCTTCATCTAGAGGTTCGTTAGCTTGTGCTCTTATATATATATCTTCTTCATCTGCTGTTAGATAATGTATTTCTCTAGTTACAACACCAGTTTCTTTATCTACTTTTCTATATGGAGATTCAATAAAACCATATTGATTTATTTTAGCATAAGTACCTAAAGAGTTTATCAGTCCTATATTTGGACCTTCTGGAGTCTCAATAGGACACATTCTACCATAATGTGAATGGTGAACGTCACGAACCTCAAAGCCTGCTCTCTCTCTTGAAAGACCACCAGGTCCAAGTGCTGATAATCTTCTCTTGTGAGTAAGTTCAGATAATGGGTTTGTTTGATCCATGAATTGAGATAATTGAGAGCTCCCAAAAAATTCCTTTATAGCTGCTGCAACTGGTCTTATATTGATTAGTGCTTGAGGAGTTGCAACTTCAATATCTTGTATTGTCATTCTCTCTTTTATAACTCTTTCCATTCTAGAAAGACCTATTCTAAATTGATTTTGAAGTAACTCTCCTACAGATCTTACTCTTCTATTACCTAAGTGATCTATATCGTCAATATGACCTATTCCATAAAACAAATTAAACTGATAACTTATAGAAGCTATAATATCATCAAGTATTATATGTTTTGGAATTAAACTTCTTATATTATCCTTTATAGCTTCTTTTATCTCTTCTTCACTACTATATGTATCTAGTATTTCTTTTAAAGTAGGATAGTGAACTTTTTCTTTTATATTCAAATCATCTATATCAAAAGATACATGTTCTTTTATGTCAACAAAATTATTTCCAATAACTTTAACTACTTTATCTTCATCAACATATACTTTTACTATATTTATTCCTGAATTTTGAATTGATTTTGCTTTTTCTATTGAAATTTTTTCACCTTGTTTTACAAATAGTTCTCCCGTTTCAGTATTTACAATATCTTCCGCTGCAATTTTATTTATGATTCTATATGCTAAAGCTAATTTCTTATTGAATTTATATCTTCCAACTTTAGCCAAGTCATATCTTTTAGCATCAAAGAATAAAGAATTTAATAAAGAAGATGCACTCTCAACTGTAGGAGGTTCACCTGGTCTTAACTTTTTGTATATTTCAATAAGTCCTTCTTCTACAGTTTTAGTATTATCTTTTTCTAGTGTTGCAAATAATCTTTCATCTTCTCCTAAAAGTTCTATGATTTCTGAATCTGTACCAAACCCTAAAGCTCTTAAAAGTACTGTAACTGGTTGTTTTCTTGTTCTGTCAACTCTTACAGAAATTATATCATTTGAGTCAGTTTCATATTCAAGCCAAGCTCCTCTATTAGGAATAACTGTAGATGAAATCAGCCTTTTACCTGTTTTATCCCTTTCTTGACTAAAATATACACCTGGTGATCTAACTAATTGACTTACTATTACTCTTTCTGCTCCGTTTATTACAAATGTTCCTTTTTCTGTCATTAAAGGGAAATCTCCCATGAAAACTTCTTGTTCTTTTACTTCTCCTGTTTCTTTATTTATAAGTCTTACTTTTACCTTTAAAGGTGCAGAGTAAGTAACATCTCTTTCTTTACATTCTTCTACTTCGTATTTTGGTTTTTCATCTAGGGAATAATCTACAAACTCTAAGATAAGATTACCTGTGTAATCTTCTATAGGCGAAATATCTTCAAAAACTTCTTTTAGTCCTTCATCTAAAAACCACTTGTAGGAATCTAGCTGAATTTCTATAAGGTTAGGAAGTTGTACAACTTCATTAATTTTAGAAAAGCTCATTCTAGTTCTTTTGCCTATTGTGACAGGATGTGGCATTCTGTTTTCACCTCTCAATATAAATAAAACTAAAAACAAATTTTTTTCCATTCCAATGCATTCAATAATGTTATCATATATTTGTAAATAGGTCAAGGTATTTTTTATATAAAAAACAAAAAAAGGTGCCATATGGCACCTTTTTTATCTCTAACTAATTATTTTACTTCTACTTTTGCTCCAGCAGCTTCTAATTTTTCTTTGATTTGTTCAGCTTCTTCTTTAGAAACTCCTTCTTTAACTGGTTTTGGAGCACCATCAACTACAGCCTTAGCATCTTTTAATCCAAGTCCAGTTATTTCTCTAACTGCTTTGATAACTCCTACTTTTGAAGATCCTGCATCTGCTAATATTACATCAAACTCAGTTTTTTCTTCAGCAGCAGCTCCACCAGCAGCTCCAGCTACCATTACAGGAGCAGAAGCAGATACACCAAATTTTTCTTCTGCAGCTTTAACTAATTCATTTAATTCTAAAACTTTCATATTCTCTATAGCTTCTAAAATTTGTTCTATAGTCATTTTAAGCACCTCCGATATTTTTTCAATTTTATTTGAATATTAAGCTTCTTGTCCTTCTTGCTTTTTGATTAAAGCATCTAATAAATATGCAAAATTTGAAACTGGAGCTTTTAAGCTGCCAAGTAATTTTGCAATAAGAACTTCTCTTGATGGAATTTTAGAGAATTCTTCAATTTTATCTTTATCATAAAATTCCCCTTCAACTATACCCATTTTTAGTTCAAGTTTAGGGTGGTCTTTCATGAAATCACTTATAACTCTAGCTGGAGCAACTGGATCTTCAAATCCAAAAGCTATAGCATTTGGCCCAACTAATAATTCATCGTTTAATTCACTTATTCCAACTTCTTTAGCTGCTCTTCTAACAAGAGTGTTTTTGTAAACCTTGTATTCTACATTAGCTTCTCTGAATTTTTTTCTAAGCTCTGTAACTTCTTCTACTGTTAACCCTCTGTAATCAACAACTATCGTTGAAGAAGATTTTTGTAATTTTTCAACTATTTCTGAAACAATTTGTCCTTTTAGTTCAATCGCTTTAGACATCTAGGTGTCCACCTCCTTCACCTATCCTTGTATTTTACCGTATACTTTAAAAAGCCTTTGTACGTCCATAGACATACAAAGGCTTTATTCTCTAAATTAATAATTTATAGAAAACCTCGGTAGGTAAAATTAAGCTATAAAAGCACCTACTGTCTACGGCAAAATATTTTATTTTTCAACACTCTTTATTGTATATGAAATATAAATCTATGTCAAGAGTTTTTTTACTCTGTAACTCTAGCAGGGTTTATCTTAACTCCAGGTCCCATTGTAGATGCTACTGTAACTGATTTTAAGTATTGTCCTTTAGCAGCAGCTGGCTTAGCCTTTATAACAGCTTCCATTAATGTAGAAAAGTTTTCAGTTAACTTTTCTTTTCCAAATGAAACTTTTCCTACAGGAACGTGGATTATATTTGTTTTGTCTAATCTGTATTCAACTTTACCTGCTTTAATTTCATCTATTGCTTTAGCCACATCAAATGTAACTGTTCCTGATTTTGGGTTTGGCATTAAACCTTTTGGTCCAAGTACTCTACCCAGTCTTCCTACAACCCCCATCATATCTGGAGTTGCTACAACCACATCAAAATCAAACCAGTTTTCACCTTGAATTTTAGCTACTAATTCTTCTGCTCCTACAAAATCAGCTCCTGCATTTTCTGCTTCTTTTGCTTTTTCTCCCTTAGCAAAAACTAAAACTTTTTTAGTTTTACCTGTACCATGAGGAAGAACTACTGCTCCTCTTACTTGCTGATCTGCATGTCTTGAGTCAACACCAAGCTTTATATGCGCTTCAACTGTTTCATCAAATTTAGCGCTAGCAGCTTTAACAACTAACTCTAAAGCTTCAGATGCATCATATAATCTATCTTTTTCAACTAACTTTAAAGCTTCTAAATACTTCTTACCTTTTTTAGCCATTTTTATACCTCCTTGTGGTTTTAAGCGGTAATTTTACCTCCCACTTTTAAAAACAAAATTAGTCTTCTACAACTATACCCATACTTCTAGCTGTACCAGCTATCATGCTCATAGCACTTTCAACTGTTGCAGCATTTAAGTCAGGCATTTTAAGTTCTGCTATCTCTCTTATTTTATCTTTAGATATTTTAGCAACTTTAGTTCTGTTTGGTTCTCCAGAACCTGACTCTATACCAACAGCTTTCTTAAGAAGTACTGCAGCTGGTGGAGTTTTTGTTATGAATGTAAAAGATCTATCTTGGTAAACTGTTATAACAACTGGAATTATTAAACCAGCCTTATCTGCAGTTTTAGCATTAAATTCTTTACAGAATCCCATTATATTAACACCATGTTGTCCTAATGCTGGACCTACCGGTGGAGCTGGCGTAGCTTTTCCTGCAGGTATTTGTAATTTAACTTGTCCTATTACTTTTTTAGCCATTTATAGCACCTCCTTATACAGGTTAATTTTATTAAAATTATATTTTTTCTATTTGATCAAACTCCAATTCTACAGGAGTCTCCCTGCCAAACATTGATATTAATACTTTTATTAATTCTTTCTCCATGTTAATTTCTTGTACTGTACCCATAAATCCTTCGAAAGGCCCATTTTTAACTGTTATAACTTCTCCAACCTCTATATCTATTTCAGGAACAGCTTTTTCTACACCCATTCTCTTAACTTCTTCTTCTGATAAAGGTACAGGTTTTGAACCAGGTCCAACAAATCCAGTTACTCCCTTGGTATTTCTAACTATATACCAAGATTCATCTGTTATTATCATTTTAACCAAAACATAACCTGGGAATATTTTTCTTTGTCTAGTTTTCTTTTTACCATTTTTAGTTTCCACTACCTCTTCTGTAGGTACAACTACATCTATGATATAGTCTTCCATACCTCTAGTTTGTACAGTTTTTTCAATGGTAGCTTTAACCTTATTTTCATGACCTGAGTATGTATGTGCCACATACCACTTAGCTTGTTCTAATTCTGACATATTTTTAGCTGTCATCTACCTTTATTTCAGATGACACCTGCCCTCCTTTGCGGATTTATCTATTTAGTATAAGCTTTAATAAAAAACCTATACCTGAATCAACCGCCCACACTAATATAGTCATTAAAAGACATGTGGTTAGAACTACTCCAGTATATTTAGTCAGTTCTTTTTTATTGGGCCAGTGGACTTTTTTAAGTTCCCCTTTAGTTTCTTTTAAGAACTTTCCAACACTCTTAGAATTTTCTTTATTAGTGTTCGTATTTGTTTGGGCCGCCATTCCCACGTCACATCCTTTTATAAACTATTTTGTTTCTTTGTGAACAGTGTGTGTTTTGCAGAATCTACAATATTTTTTTAATTCTATTCTATCTGGGTTATTCTTTTTGTTTTTAGTTGTATTGTAATTTCTTTGCTTACATTCAGTACAAGCTAAAGTTATTTTAACTCTCATCTGCTACACCTCCTAATCAATTGATAGCCATATCTTAAAGAAATCTATTTTTATTCTTTACATAGATTACTGCTATTATAAGTATCACCTTATAAAAGTTATCATATTTTTATAATTATGTCAATTCTTTTTATAACAAATCAAAAATTCTATATTTTAACAAAAGTTCTACTATAAAAAAGTCTTCATTATTCTAAAGATTTTAAATGTAGACTTTTTTGAAATTCATAACGAAAATTATATTTATCCACAATTCAAAAAGATTATAATTTCCTATTCATTATAAAAAAGAGAAGGAAAATCACCCTTCTCTTTTTATACTATTCTATTATAGATGCAACTACTCCAGATGCTACTGTTCTTCCACCTTCACGTATAGCAAATCTTAATCCTTCTTCCATTGCTATTGGTGCTATTAATTCAACTGTTACTGAAGTGTTATCTCCTGGCATAATCATTTCTGTTCCTTCTGCTAACTTGATTGCTCCTGTAACATCTGTTGTTCTGAAATAAAATTGTGGTCTATATCCATCGAAGAATGGAGTATGTCTTCCTCCTTCTTCTTTCTTAAGTACGTATATTTCTGCTTTGAATTTTGTATGAGGCTTAATTGTTCCAGGCTTAGCTAAAACTTGTCCTCT
>NZ_FRAE01000120.1 GCF_900142235.1 Tepidibacter formicigenes DSM 15518
TCTCTTAAAGTTTGAGGGCTTTTATCTATAAGTTTTGCAAATTCTCCTATTGAATAATATTTCACTTATACCACCTCTTGAATTTATCATAATATAAATATTATATAAATTCAATATAGTCTTATAAACTTCTATAAAGTTTTATAAACTGTTATCTACCCCCTAATTTATAAATTACCTATTTAATAATATCAAAATACTGGTATATATTACAATATTTCGAAAATAATATAGTACTTTATTCTTATTATACATCAAAAAAATATATTTGGTTAAAATAATTAAGGGTGATAATATTGGATTTCTTAGAAAAAACTTATAGTAAGGCTTTGAATTTTTCTTTTAAAGCTCTAAATCCTATTAAAAAGAAAATTATACATACTCACTGTCGAGTTCATAAATTTATAAATGTACAAGGTGTTAAGATTTTGAAAAGTAATAATTATTTAGGTGAATATAATTTTTTTATGAGTTACATAACTCATATTAACAAAGGTTCTGTATGGGCAGATCAAGATTTTAAAAGTAATGGTCATTTTTATAATCCTTATAAGAAAAAAGGTCTTTATGGTGGGAAAAACGCTATGAATCTTGCAAAAAATTATTATAATAAATCGCTAAAACTTTGGGCCATGGGAAGTTTTAATAAATCTTTATTTTATTTAGGAGCTTGTATTCATATAATTCAAGATATGACAATACCTCAACATGCTAATATAAAACTTCTTGATAATCACAGACAATATGAGAATTTTGTTAAAAAAACTTATACTTATATGAATGAATTTAAATGTAATAAAAATCCTATATTACTAAATTCTATAGACAAATATGTTAGATTTAATGGAAGAATAGCATTAAGAACTTATAAAAAATATAAAAATATAAAATACGATAATGAAAGATTTTATAAAATATCAAAAATATCTCTTCCTATAGCTCAAAGAACTACTGCTGGATGTATGATTTTATTTTATAATGAAATATTTAATAAAAAGACTAAGAAATCTTAGTCTTTTTATCTTATAATATTTTTATTCCTCTAATCTTTCTGTAGGTCCCTGTTTATAAAAATTTCCTTTTTGAACATTATTTTTTCTATAACCTAAATCTGCTTTATACATATCAACCCCAACTTCATTAGCTGTTTCAAGACCTAACTCTTTTGCTATTTTTTTAGTTCTTCTTTCAGATATATTTCTTTCTGTTAAACTAAATTGTTTATTTTTGCCAGACATGTTTATCTCTCCTTATTTTTTTTATTTATCATAGTTATTTTTTGACTAAATACAAATATAATTCTAAGAACATTTTGGATATATACTTTGTTAAATTATTAATATTATTGTTATGTGTTTAAAATATTGATACAATTTAAATGGAAATACAAAGAAAAGGATGGTAAACCATGAGAAATTTGACTTTACTTACTGATTTATATCAGCTAACTATGATGAACGGTTATTTCATTGAAAATGTCCATCAAGATACTGTTGTATTTGACATGTTTTTTAGAAAAAATCCATGTAATGGTGGATATACTATTGTTTGTGGAATAGAGCAATTAGTAGATTACATAAATAATTTAAAATTTGAAGATGAAGACATAGAATATCTTGAAAGTCTTAATTTATTCTCAAAAGACTTTTTAAGTTTCTTAAAGAACTTTAAATTTACAGGAGATATATATGCAGTAGAAGAAGGCTCTGTAATGTTTCCAAATGAACCTATAATAAGAGTTAAAGCTCCACTTTATCAGGCTCAGCTTATAGAAACCTCCCTTCTTAATATAATAAACTTTCAATCCCTAATTGCTACTAAAGCTTCTCGTGTATGCTTTGCTGCACAAGGAGATTCTGTTCTTGAGTTTGGGCTAAGACGAGCACAAGGTCCTGATGCTGGACTTTATGGAGCTAGAGCTGCAGTTATAGGAGGGTGCAGTGGAACTGCAAATGTACTTGCAGGTAAGATGTTTGATATTCCTATAGTTGGAACTCATGCTCACAGCTGGGTTCAAAAATTTGACTCTGAAATTGAAAGTTTCAGAGCTTATGCTAAGGTTTATCCAAATAAAGCGCTTCTTTTAGTAGACACATATGATGTTTTAAATAGCGGCATTCCAAATGCTATTAAAGTATTCAATGAACTTAAAGAAAAAGGATATAAACCACTAGGAATTAGAATAGATTCAGGTGATCTAGAATATATTTCAAAAGAAGCTAGAAAAATGCTCAATAAGGCTGGTTTTGAAGATGTATCTATTGTTGCATCTAATGATTTAGATGAATACAGAATATCCAACCTAAAAAATTCAGGTGCAAAAATAAACAGCTGGGGAGTTGGAACAAAACTTATTACTTCTAGTGATTGTCCAGCTCTAGGTGGAGTTTATAAGTTATGCTCATCAGAAGAAAACGGAAAACTTGTTCCTAAAATTAAAATATCAGAAGACCCTGAAAAAATAACTAACCCAGGATATAAAAAAGTAATTAGAATATATAATAAAAATAATAAAGCTGAAGCTGATTTAATACTATTAGATGAAGAAATCATAGATGAAACTAAAGACCTCACTATATTCCATCCTGTATATACATGGAAGAAAAAAACATTTAGAGATTATTCTATTAAAGAGCTTTTAAAGCCATTATTCATCAATGGTAAATGCTTACACGAAAGAAAAAGCGTTATGGATATAAGAGAATTTACTAAGAATGAGCTTAATACTTTATGGCCTCAATACAGAAGAATAGATTCTCCTGAAGAATATAAAGTTGACCTTTCTCAAAAACTTTGGGAATTAAAAACTAATATGATAAATGAAAAAAAACAAAAATAATTATACAGCAAATGCTTGTGTTAGTTAATACAACTAACACAAGCATTTTATAAAATCTATATATTTTCAGCTGCTTCAAATTCATTTTCTATATATTTTTCTGCCATTACTGTTGCTGTAGCTCCATCTCCTGCTGCAGTAACAACTTGTCTTAAAATCTTATCTCTACAATCTCCTGCTGCAAATACTCCAGGTATATTTGTTCTCATATTT
>NZ_FRAE01000071.1 GCF_900142235.1 Tepidibacter formicigenes DSM 15518
AATACTGATGGTAATTATTTCACTATCACTTAATATACAACCACTGATATTTCTACGTTCTTTAATATGTGTTGGAGTAATGTTTTGGTAAATATCATCAATTATGACATAACTGACAATAATAAAGTCTTTCAAGTCATTAATTTCTTTGATAGAATATTTCTTATGGAACTCCAGCATATGTTTTCCTCCTATCTTAATTTCTTGGTCGTTATTAATGATAGGTTAACATAATTTGCTGGAGTTTTTCTATTTGTAAATTTTAACTAGCACAACGAGTTAATTTAATATAGAAATAACATTTTTTAATAAAATAATATTTAATCAAATGTTTTATTTTATAAACATTAGGAGGTTTAATATATGTTTACTAATATTAAAGAAATGAGAGATAAAAAAGAAAATGGAACATACAACTTAACAATTGAAATTCCAGAAAAAGATTTTTTTAAAGTGTATAATAGTGTAAATAATAATGTTGCCAATGACTTAATAAGACAATATTTGGTTGATGTACAGGATGATGCTAGATTCGATAATGTAAAAATTAAACACAATAAAAACAGACACACAATAAGACTTACAAGTGAACTTAATTATTATGGAAATGAGCATACAGATTATAATAGAAAATAATAAAAAGTAGTAGTGGTATTTTTCACTACTACTTTTTATTATGATAAAAACAAACTTTCAGATATTCATTTTTTGGAATTTATTAACTTTTCATAATCTTGTTACTTTATTCAATATATTGATATGTTTATTGATTGTTGTTATAATGACTTTAACCTTTATATGGTTTATATTCTATTTTATTCATAATTGTCATAAAATTCACTCTTAATATTTAATTTCTTATTTTTTTTCTTAATTACTGTATATTAAGGGACTATAATACATATCAATCTAACTAACTTATAGTTTCTTTATATAAAATATTTATATTAAATTTTTAAATTACAATAAGGGAGGTAAAAAAATGAACAAAACATCTAAAGATGTGCTTGTAGTTGGATTTGCACTATTTGCTATGTTCTTTGGTGCTGGTAACTTAATATTCCCACCTTCTCTAGGTCTTATGTCTGGTACTAATTGGATTCCTAGTTTAATTGGTTTTTTACTTACTGGTATTGGTATGCCACTTCTTGGTATTATTGCTGCTTCTAAAGCAGGGGGAAGTTTAAGTGATCTTGCTGATAAAGTTAGTCCTACATTCAGTAAAATACTAGGTACTGTTATAATGTTAGCTATAGGACCACTCTTAGCTATACCTAGAACTGGGGCTACTACTTTTGAAATGGGAGTTAAGCCTTTATTCCCTGGAGTAAGTCCAATAATTACTTCTATATTTTTCTTTGGAATAACTTTATTTTTAGCTATAAATCCTTCAGGAGTTGTTGATAAAATAGGTAAAATTCTTACACCTGTTTTATTAATTGCTTTAATTACAATAATATTTAAAGGTATAACTAGTCCAATAGGTTCTCCTATTGATACAGGCCTTAAAAATCCTTTCTCTAAAGGTTTTACTGAAGGTTATCAAACTATGGATGCTCTTGCATCAATGGTTTTTGCTGGAATTGTAATAGGTTCTTTAGTTCAAAAAGGATATACAGATACTAAACAACAAATTAAATTGACTATAATGTCAGGTTTAGTAGCTGCAATAGGATTAGCATTAGTATATGGAGGCTTAATGTATTTAGGAGCTACTGGTAGTGGAGTATTCCCTGGTGATATAGCTAAAACTGATTTAACCATTGCTATTACAGAAAGAATATTGGGAAATACCGGAAAGGTTTTAATAGGAATATCTGTATCATTAGCATGTCTTACTACATCTGTAGGTCTTACTGCTACTTGTGGAGAATACTTTAGCAAGCTTTCAAAAGGAAAATTAAGTTATAAAGCTGTAGCTATTATAGTAACTGTATTCAGTGCAGTAGTTTCAAACTTTGGTGTTGAGACAATAGTTAAAATTGCTGTGCCACTACTTGTTACTGTTTATCCAGTAGGAATTATATTAATAGTTATGAATATCTTTGATGATTTCATACCAAATAAAACAGCATATACAGGAGCTGTATTTGGGGCTTTATGTGTTAGCTTATTTGATGCATTAGCTGCTATGGAAATTCAAATTTCACCCATTGCAAACGTTATCCTAAAATTACCTCTTGCAGATGCAGGATTTGCTTGGATTACTCCTGCTGTTATAGGATCTATTATAAGTATTTTAATATTAAAAAAGAAGCAGACAAATATATAAATTTAATAGCTTTTAATAAAATAAAAACCTTGATCTAAAAAAGATTAAGGTTTTTATTTTATTTTATAAAAAATTATTATATAATAACATTAGGAATTTTCAGAAAAATCCAAATCATTCGTGAAAGAAGGTCTTATTATGAATACTGCTGATTATACTTTACCATCTCCTAAGTTTATAATTTTTCATCATTTTATTAAATGGTTTATAGATAATTTTGGCATAATTCCTTATTTTTTAATAGTTGTCGGCTCTATATTCATTTTTTGTTTATATGCATTGATTCGTAGTGTTAATAGAAAACAATGGGACAAAACAATTATGATAATACTTTTTACTATGATAATTGTAGGTGGTCTACTTGGATTAGGTTTTGATGTGCATAATGGATATCCTATTACCTTAATATAAAAAGAATACTCTTATTTGTAGTATTCTTTACAATATATTTGTACCTAATATAATCACCTCTGAATAATTTCAGAGGTGATTTTTTTGTAAGTAATATCTTCATGACATTTAAAATAAAATTATTAATAAAAATATAAAACTAGGGAGAAATTATATGAATAAACTATTACCAATTTTATTTGCAATACTAGTAGGCATTTGTACAACATTAGAAGCTTATATTAACTCTAAATTAGGAAAATTTGTTTCTCCAAGAATTGCAACTTTTCATAATTTAATCACAGGTTCTATTTTCATTTTAACTGTAATTTTATTAAAAGGTAACATAAAACAGTATACTAAGATTTTTAATGTAAGACCTCAATGGCTTATAGGCGGTTTATTTGGGGCATGTATTATTTATTTTGGAATAAAAGCAATCCCCAAATTAGGAGTAGCAAATACATTAATTATAGTTTTTGTATCTCAAGTCACAACAGGATTGTTTATTGACATATTTATATTAAGACAAGACCAATTACATTTATATAAATTAATAGGTATTATTTTATTATTTATAGGAACTTTTTTTGTTATGAAATAATTTAATCACTTAATTTTTATAATATTTGCTTGTTTCACAATTAATATAGATATTATTACTCTACTAACATCTTTTTTATTCTAAAAAACTATATTATTATATATAATAATATCCAAAGGCACCAGTAAACAAATAGAAAATGGTTATCTCATCTTATTTAAAACCCTTCTTCCTGTAACATAGGTTTTAGCATAATCCCCTTTATCTAAAGGCGATATAACTACTTTTTTGTATTTTGATGAAGCATGAATAAATTTATCATCTCCAATATACATACCTACATGAGAAATGCCTTCTCCTTTAGTATCAAAAAATACTAAATCACCTGTTTTAAGCTTATTTTTAGGAATAAATTTACCATTTCTAACTTGATTTTTTGATACTCTATTTATATTTATGCCGAAGTGTTTCATTACATATTTTGTGAATCCAGAGCAGTCAAATCCTTTAGGTGTATTTCCTCCCCATACGTAAGGAACGTCTAGATATTTTTTAGCAAAATCAATTATATCATGTTTTCTTACATCTGATTTTTTTAAATCTTTACTATTTATATTACTTAATTTATTTGTAGATTTTTTTAAAATATTATTAAAATTATTGTTTTTATTAGAGCTACTTTTATTTATTATATTTTTCCTAATTTGAACAGAAAGTCTTGATTCTATTTCAGCAATTTTTTGATTATATATATAATGTACATTCATACTATCAATCTCCTTTTATATCACTAATTTAATAATATCTGAATTTTATAATAATTTCACTGGAAATATATGTCCTACGATAATAGTATATATTTTTCTCATTTACATTTTGTTAATAATATTTTCTTAAATCGTTCTGCATTTTTCTAAATTCAGTGCTGATTTAATATAAGGCTTGTTTTTTTATGCTATAATTTTTATATAACAACAAAGGAAGGAGAAGGTGAATCTATAAACAATCAGATTGAAATATGTAAAAAATATATACATAGAAACTATAATAGAATAACAGACATAAAAATTTATGAAGATGAAGGATTGAGGTGATAATTATGAAAATTCTCATTTTAAGTCTAATAATAGGAATTATAATTGGTATTACTAAAATAATTCCTAAAAAACATATGAAATTCAACTCATATTTTCAGCTATTAGCACTTATTATACTTTTATTTTCAATGGGGGCTTCTATTGGATCTAACAAAGAAATACTTAGTTCTTTAAACACTATAGGTATTAAAGCTATAACCTTTTCAATAATGACAATTATTTTTAGTGTTATTGTAATGTACATAGTTAGTAAAAAATTTTTAAATACAAATAATCAATCTATAGAAAAGGAGGAAATTCAAAAATGATATATGCAATTTTAGGTTCTTTAATACTAGGTGCTTTTTCTGGATATTTTATTCTTCCAAAAAATATTTTATCAAATCTTGATTTCATATCTAATATTGCTTTAAATCTTCTTCTTTTATCAGTTGGAATAGATCTTGGAGAAAATAAGGAAGTGTTTAAGAGCCTAAAAGAAAAGGGATTTAAAATACTTTTAGTTCCACTATCAATTGTTATAGGAAGTGCCATAGGTGGTATTATATGTAGCATAATATATACAATACCTATCAATTTAGGCCTTTCTATATCCTCAGGATTTGGATGGTACAGTCTTTCAACTGTTATATTATCTAAAATATGTAATTCAGAAGCTGGAACTATTGCCTTTTTAAGTAATGTATTTAGAGAAATAATTTCAGTTGTTATAATACCTATAATTGCAAAAAAAATAAATTTTATAACATCTATAGCTCCTGCTGGGGCAACTTCTATGGATTCAACTTTACCTGTTATTATAAAATCTACAGATAAAGAAACTGTAGTTATAGCTTTTATAAATGGAGCTATTTTATCAATTCTTGTTCCTATTTTAGTTCCTCTTTTTTATAATTTAAAGTTTTAATTTACTACTTCATCTATATATATAATCTAAGTCTTCTTTTTTTCTTCATCTTCTCTTTAAAAACATAAAATCCATTTTTAGTACGTTTTACTTTAAATCCTATAGCTTTATAAGTTTCATATTCTATTTTATTTATTCTTTTCATTTATTTAACCACCATTTCTTTTTACTTTAATATATTCTTATTTTCTCATCATCGTTCATCTTTTATCGACAGAATGGAGATGAGGTTGATTTTACAATTTGTAATAATTTGGATGATGTAAAAAGAGAAATAGATGAGTATATGGATTACTATAACAATTATAGATATCAGTGGAATCTAAATAAGATGACCCCTACTCAATATAGGGATCATCTTATAGCATAAAGTAGTCTTTTAAATTATAATAAAAATATATTTGATTTTTCACATTCTTCAATCATATCTTGTGGCCAAATAGAAGCTTGAACTTCTCCTATATGAGCCTTTCTTAAGAAGAACATACATATTCTTGACTGACCTATTCCTCCTCCTACTGTAAATGGAAGCTTTTCATCTAATAATAGCTTATGAAATTCTAACTCTTTTTTTTCTTCACAGTCTGCTAGTTTTAACTGTCTCTCTAGTGCATCTTTATCTACTCTAATTCCCATAGAAGAAAGTTCAAATGCTCTATCTAAAACTGGATTCCAGAATATAATATCTCCATTTAATTTCCAATCATCATAATCTGGCGCTCTTCCATCATGCTTTTCTCCTGACTTTAAAATATCTCCTATTTTCATTATAAATACTGCACCCTTTTCTTTAGTGATTGCATCTTCTCTTTCTTTTGGTGTTAAATCTGGATATTTATCTTCTAATTCTTGAGATGTTATAAAGAAAATCTCTTCTGGAAGAAACTTTTCTATTTCATATAATTCATGTATATATTTTTCTGTATCTTTAAATACACTGTATATAGTTCTAACTATTTCTTTTAAAGTTTCTTCTGTTCTATCTTCTTTTCTGATTATTTTTTCCCAGTCCCATTGATCTACATATATAGAATGTAAGTTATCTAAATCTTCATCTCTTCTTATTGCATTCATATCAGTATATAGACCTTCTCCTATACTAAATTCATATCTTGCTAATGCCATACGTTTCCATTTTGCTAATGAGTGTACAATTTCTGCTGTTGCTCCATTGTCTCCTTTTACATCAAAAGATACTGGTCTTTCTACTCCATTTAAGTTATCATTCAGTCCTGTTTCAGGTTTTACAAATAAAGGCGCCGATACTCTTGTTAGATTGAGCTTTTCTGAAAGATTTATTTGAAAGAAGTCCTTTATTTTCTTTATAGCAATTTCAGTTTCTTTAAGTCCTAATTTTGGTTTATAACCTTCTGGTATTATTAATCTTTCTAACATATATAAATTCCTCCTTATAATCATTATTCTTATTTTTTAGTTTATAATGTATATACTTCAACATGGCCATGTTATATTCAATACAATAAAAAAGTCTTTGTTCTAAAAATTTTAACTGTAGACTTTTTTGAAAAGGATTATAATTTCCTATTCATTATAAAAAAAGCCTTTCATCTCTATAAAAAGAGACGAAAGGCTTTACTTCCGCGGTACCACTCTAATTAGCATAAAAGCTCACTCTTATCAGTACGGAATAAATAAATTATTCGATACTGTCCAAATTATAACGGTTTGGCTCCGTCTAAGCCTACTTTCTCTAAAGATTTCGGTTAGAAACTCAGAGATGTTCTTCACTATAGTTCTTGTACCGGACTCTCACCAACACCGATTCGCTGAAACCAGATTTCTATAGCTACTCTTCTCTTCACAGTCTTTTTTTATTAACTTATCGATTTATGTAATAAATTATACAGTTTATAATTTTTTATGTCAACAAAACTATTTAATTTTTTTAAATAAATATTTTTATATATATTTATAAAATTATCAATCTAATATTTCAACCTTTATCCATAATTTTAACATTTCACTTAACATTAATTTATTTACTGTTAACTTATACTCTTTGTTTTCTATTTTCATTATTCTTTTATCAATGATTTCTGGTACTAAATCTATATCAATGCTTTTTATTTCTTTCCCTAATAATATATTATATTTTTCTCTAATATGTTTTTTTAACTTTAACTTTTCTATTTCATCACCTTTATATAATAGTATTATTTCTATATCCTTGACTATAAATTTCTTATTATTAATAGCTTCTTCTAATTTTTGAAGTCTTACATCTTTCTCCTCAATAATAGTGTTTAAATAAGTAATTTCTTCATAATATCTATCTATTCTATAACTTATAAGTGTATTTATGCTTATTACTCCTAATATATATCCACTTATTATACCTGTTAGTAAGAATAAAATATATTTGAATTTAGAACTTTTTAAGATATCCATATTTTTGAACACCATTTAATTAATTTGATAAAACTATATCCCAAATTAGCCCCAGTAAGGGCCATTATAATATATCCAACTTGTTTTATGACAGATTTTATTTCTCCTTTAAATATACCTTGTTCTATTATTTCAAATGAAGAAAATGTACCTCCTAAAGCTACAACTACAGCCCAAATTTTAATAGAAGTAGCTACATCAAACATAGTTTTAAGTGGTGGATGATTGTTAATTAAAGCCCCAATTCCAGCAAATAAAGAAGCTCCTATTATTACACCAAAAGATATTAAAAAGTTGTAAACAAGATTATTAAAAAAAGAAACCATATACATCACCTTATAAAATAAATTCATTTTATAAGATATTATTCATTTTTTTATTAGATAATTACTTTTTTTATAATAAAGAAAAAAGAGTATCTTCAATAAACTAAAGATACTCTTAAAGTAATTATTCAACTATTATTCCAGCTGATATTTTCACACTTTTTTGATGAGATTCAGATATTTTACCAGTGTTATGACTTGTACTATTTAAAAAGTGTATATCAAAATGTCCATCCATTCCATTTCCTTTTATAGAATCAAAATTAATACCAAATCCATAATCTCCACTTCTCCAATTAGTATTCACATTTGCAGGATCTACATCATTTCCAGCATGAGGCATTCCAGAAGCACTTGCAGCTACTTTTCTTCCGTTATACTCTAATATAACAGGTCTTGTAACCCAACTCCAGCTACCTCCCCATATTTCTTTCATTATTTTAGTATCCTCTAAAGTCAAAGTTTCTACATCAGCATGATTTGCTCCATATGTTCTTTTAGCCATGAAGCTTTTTCCTGTATTAAAATCAACAACTTTAAATTCAGCTCCTATAGGTATAACATATTGTGCAGCATCCCACCAATCAAGATATTCTCCATATTGCTCTCCTATCGTATCCATTACAGGTATATTATGTTGAGGTACTTTAATTACATCACCAATATTTAAGATGGTACTTGAAGTTGCATTATTAGTATCTAATAATTCTTGATA
The DNA here is from genome assembly GCF_900142235.1 of Tepidibacter formicigenes DSM 15518. Taxonomy (GTDB): domain Bacteria; phylum Bacillota; class Clostridia; order Peptostreptococcales; family Peptostreptococcaceae; genus Tepidibacter; species Tepidibacter formicigenes. Next base: position 8,661 of record NZ_FRAE01000071.1, read on the forward strand.
TGGTATTCCATACTTTAAGCTTAAACTCCAGAAATTATCACCAGACTTAATTGTATAATCTATATACGTAATAGTAATATTTATTTGATTTTTTATAGTATTAGTTTTGTTTTCTTCTTCAGTTATATTGTCTACATTTGGTATTTTTAGTTTTTGTCCTATATATAATACTGAACTTTCGTCCATATTATTTATTTTTAATAATTCACTTAATGATACATTAAACTTTTGACTTATTATCCATGCTGTATCGCCACTTTTTACTTCATAATAGTTATCATTGTCTACACTTGGTATTTTTAGTTTTTGTCCTATATATAATACTGAACTTTCGTCCATATTATTTATTTTTAATAATTCACTTAATGATACATTAAACTTTTGACTTATTATCCATGCTGTATCTCCACTTTTTACTTCATAATAGTTTAAGTTATCCATTTCTGGTATTATAATTTCCTGACCTACCTCTAAGCTAGGATTTTCCTTTGCATTATTAACCTTTAATAGTTCATCAATATCTACATTATATTTTTGACTTATCTTCCAATAAGTATCATTTGGTTGTACTGTATAATTCATTGCAAATATAGGTGATGTACATCCTATCATATAAAAAAACACACTTCCTAATGCCATTTTCTTCATTAGCTTCTTCATAAAGTTCCCCCTTGTTTGTAAGATAAAGTATGTTTCAATATATTAATCGACATATTCCGACATATATTAAGATGTAAATTTTGGGATAAACTTTATTAAAATGGATTCTAATTTTTCTTTAATTATCATATATATATACAAGCTATTAAATTTTTAATTTATTATATTACTTTAGCGAAAAGGAGTTTTTATTATGAAAAAATTTGCATACATAATTTGTATTGTAAGTCTAATTTCTATTCTTATGGGTTGTATATATAAAACTGAAAACAACACAAATTATATATCTGTAGGAACTTATGTCGGTTTGATAGATGATAATTCTATAGAAGTGACTATAAATTCCTCTCCCATGGCGTTTCGATTAACTGATAATACTAGAGGATATTTTGACCAAAATATTATAAAAGAAGATGAAAATGTAATTTTGATATATTTTAAAAATAAGTATGAACAATTGATACTTGTTAATATTCAGCAAATTGACTAATTTCTTTTGAATAGTTTTAATTTGTTGTTTATTGTATTTTTCTACTAGGAAATATATTTCTTTAATATACTTTTTAAACTTAGAATAATTTAAAATTCAAAATCAATCCATAAATCAAATAATATATTTTACTTATTTGGAGATAATAGGATTGAACGGAGGGAATATGATGAAATTAACTTCTAAATTAAATGAAAATATAAAAATATTAAATCAAAGACTTCCTCTTGAAAAAAGCTTTGATATAGTAGGTAGAAAGTGGTCAATAGCTGGTATTAATGCATATTTTGTTTTAATTGATGGATTTACAAAAGATCAAATTATGCTTTATATAATGGAAAAATTGCAGTCAATAAAAAAAGAAAATATTAATATTAATACAATAAAAAAATTACTTCAAAACTACATTGCCTATATTGAAATTGATACTTTTGATGATTTCGATACTATGGAAACAGCAGTTCTTTCAGGTAATACTGCATTATTTATAGATGGTCAAAATGAAGGAATATTAATTGATGTAAGAGAGTATCCTGTTAGAGGGCCCGAAGAGCCAGATCTTGAAAAAGTTACAAGAGGATCTAGAGATGGATTAGTAGAAACTATAGTGTTTAATACTTCTTTAATTAGAAGAAGAATTAAAGATCCAAAATTAACTTTTGAACTTACCAATGTGGGAACTCAATCAAAAACTGATGTTGCAATTGCTTATATTGACAGCGTAGTTGATCATGATTTATTGAAAAAATTAAAAAATAAATTAGATGAAATAGAAATAAATTCTTTAGTTATGGCAGAAAAAACATTGGAGGAATTGTTGATTAAAAAGAAATGGTATAATCCTCTTCCTCAAGTAAGATTCACAGAAAGACCAGATGTGGTAGCTGCTCATCTTCTTGAAGGACATATTGCAATTATTGTAGATACATCACCTAGTGTTATACTTTTGCCTGTTACACTATTTCATTTTACTCAGCACGCAGAAGATTATTATCAAAATCCAATGGTAGGAACATATTTAAGATGGATTAGATTTATTGCAATGTTTTCTTCATTAATAATTACTCCATTATGGCTTCTATTGATATATAACAAGGGGCTTTTGCCTGATTATTTAAAATTTATTGGTCCAAAAGAAGTTGGACATATACCTTTATTTATGCAATTTGTAATTTTAGAATTTGGTCTTGATTTTCTTCGTGTTGCATCAATCCATACTCCTAACACATTATCTACTTCACTTGGTATTATTGGTGGTTTGATCTTAAGTGAATTTGCTGTAAAAGTAGGATGGTTTACTCCTGAAACTATTTTATATATGGCTGTTGCTGGTATTGGAACATTTGCAACTCCTAGTATGGAATTTTCCATGGCAATTAGAATTTTTAGATTATTTCTTTTGCTTATGACTGGTTTTTTCAAAAGCATAGGCTTTTTCATAGGTTTGAGTGTAATTTTAATCATTGTATTTACAACTAAAGGATTTTCAAATCAATCTTACCTATGGCCTTTATTTCCATTTAACGGAAAAGCATTTTCTAATATATTCTTTAGAAAGCCTATAGTAGAAATTAAAAATAATAAAAAATCTTAAACTAAAATATCCCTTGAGTTATCTCAAGGGATATTTTGAAATTTTATACATTTAAATCTACTTTTATTCCTAAATTGTTTTTAAATTTTTCTATAACTGGATTTATATGTTCATCAATAAATTCAACTACTTGCACAGGAGCTCTTCCAACAAAGTTAGAAGGATCCATTATAGATATTATTTCTTCTTTACTCATTTTAAAATCATCATCTTTAATTATTCTTTCTATTAAATCATTTTCTTTTCCTTCTTGTTTTACTCTTTTAGCAGATTCCATTGAATAAACTCTTATCTTTTCATGAAGTTCTTGTCTATCTCCACCCCTTTTTACAGCTTCCATAAGTATTGTTTCTGTAGCCATAAATGGGAGCTCTTCATTTATATGTCTTTTTATCATATTTTCATAAACAACAAGTCCATCTGTTACATTTATTCCTATTTCAAGTATGGCATCTATTGCAAGAAAAGATTGTGCAATACTTAGTCTTCTGTTTGCAGAATCATCTAATGTTCTCTCAAGCCATTGTGTAGAATGTATTAAAGCTGGATTTAAAGTTTCTGCTATTACATATTTACATAAAGATGAAATTCTTTCACTTCTCATAGGATTTCTTTTATATGCCATAGCTGAAGACCCTATTTGATTTTTTGCAAATGGTTCTTCTATTTCTTTTAAGCTTTGAAGTAATCTTATATCATTAGTCATTTTATGTATACTTTGAGCTATAGAAGAAAGTATTGATAACACTTGATGATCTAGTTTTCTAGTATATGTTTGTCCAGTTACAGGATAACTTCTTTCAAATCCCATTTTAGAACATACTAGCTTATCAAGTTCTTTTACCTTTTCATGATTTCCTTCAAATAAGCTTAAAAAACTTGCTTGTGTTCCAGTAGTCCCCTTTACTCCTCTTAACTTTAGATTTTCTATTCTATATGTTAAATCTTCAAGATCAATAAGTAAATCTTGAATCCAAAGGCAAGCTCTTTTTCCTACAGTAGTAAGCTGAGCAGCTTGAAAATGTGTAAATCCAAGAGTTGGAATATCTTTATATTTAAATGCAAAATTTTTAAGATTATTTATTAAATTAACAAGCTTAATTCTTACAAGCTCCATTGCATCTTTCATAAGTATTATATCTGTATTATCACCTACATATGCACTTGTAGCTCCAAGATGTATAATTCCTTTAGCTTTTGGGCATAAAAGACCATAAGCTTTAACATGAGACATAACATCATGTCTTGTTTCTTTTTCAAATTTTTTAGCATCTTCAAAATTTATATTATCCACATTGGCTTTAAGTTCATCAATTTGTTCTTTACTTATATTAATACCTAATTCCATTTCAGCTTCTGCAAGAGCAACCCATAATTTTCTCCAAGTTTTAAATTTACTTTCAGGAGAAAAAATATAACTCATTTCCTTACTAGAATATCTTTCTATTAGAGGATTTTGATAATTATTATAATTTTTCATAAGATCCCTCCTTAAAATATGTAAATTAATCATTTCCACCCTGTTATTATACATTATATTTCGAACAATAACAATTTTTTTATTTAAAATATAAGCAAATTCTTTTTTCAGAACAAAATATCACTTCGTGATACTCTCAGATGAGTAGCAGAGCTACTCATCTGTATTTTTTGAAACTAATTCACCATTACATTTTGGACATATAAGTATAGGCATTTTTACTTCAAAATTCTCAATATCACAACCAGAAGCAAAAAAGTCATCTTCAATAAATTCATCAATAATAAACCTAGGTACATCTTCTTCAAATCCACACTCCAAACATTGATATCTGTAAGTCTTCTCGTCTGTTTCTATCCCAAAGGGATACGCTTCCTCGTCCTCTCCCATATCTAGGAAGTTCTCTTTCTCTAAATCTTTCATTATCGGGTATCTCCTCTCTATTACGCTTTATTTCTTCTAA
>NZ_FRAE01000111.1 GCF_900142235.1 Tepidibacter formicigenes DSM 15518
AGGGAAATTAAATACATATTCGGTTTATTTAAATAATTGTTTTCTAAAATTTCCTATTTTATGTATTCAGAGTTGTGATTTTATATATTATAAAAACAAAAAGTCAATAAAGATATCACGAATTGTCAATATAGAGTTATGAATTGCTAAAATATATACTTTTTGCAATTCGTGACGTTATATTAACAATTCATGACATATATGTTGATTTTATGAATTAAATTTGTTTTAATAATTTTGTCGCGACAATTGCAGTACTGATTAAAATAACAAATATTATAAGGAGGAGATTTTAATGAAAGAAATGAATATGAATGAAATGATGGAAGTTAATGGCGGAGGAGTTGGTTATGTTAGTTCGAAATATTTAGATTTTGGAACTTTTTTATAATTTAATATATAATTAAAAATATTCTCGAAATTAATGTTTTTTGCTATATAGTATGAAAAATACAAATTTAGGAGATGACTTATAATGCCATCATTTAATAAAAATATAATAAAATATATGGTTATAATAGGAATATTTCTAGTAATAGTAGGATTTGTACAAGTAAAAGGATTTATATTGTCTGAGAAAGATATGGAAAACATGAAAAATATTCAAATAATTACAGGTCAAACAGATATTGAAGGAGAGGGCATTATTGTAACCGTTGCAGATAAGGATTTAAAAGATAGAGAGAAGATAGTTTATGATACAGATATTATAACAATTGTAAATATATTGGAACATGCTGGAGCAGAAGCTATTTCTGTAAATAATGAAAGAGTTATTTCAACAAATAAAATAAAAGTAAATAAAATGAAAATTAAAATCAATAATAATGAATATGATAGCCCTTTTGTTATCAAAGCAATAGGACATCCTAAAACACTAAGTGATGCATTTAATCCAAGAGTACTTTCTGAAGTAAATGGTTTTAATTTAATAAAGGACTATATAATAATTAATATAGAGAAAAAAGATAAATTAATTATACCTAAATATAAAGGGAATATTGCTTTTAAATATGCTAAGCCTATTAAAAAATAAGTAATATAAAAGTGAATTATCATAGTTATTGCTAAGATTAAATATACTAAAAATAGTAGTATCTAATTATTTTCTAATCTAAATAATCTCTTTCTTGCAATTAATTTAATAACTTCTTCATTGTTGCAACAAGATTATTAAAACAAATTCAATTTATAAAATCAACATATATGTTATGAATTGTCAATATAATATCATGAATTTTAAAAATTACATTTTATTGCATTGTTTTAATCATTCGTGATAATTATATTGACTTTTTGTTTTTATGATATAATATAAAAAAATATAAAATGGAGGGTGAAAATAATGTGCAGATTAAACCCTAAAGTAGATTTTGTATTTAAAAAACTATTTGGAAGTGAAGAAAACAAAGATATATTAATTTCATTTATAAATTCGGTATTATCAAAGGAAAATCAAGTAAAGGATATAAAGCTAAAAAATCCATACAATCTATCAAGTTATATAAAAGGAAAAATGAGTATACTAGATATAAAAGCAGTAGATGAAAAAGGGATATGGTATGATATAGAAATGCAAATAGCAGAGCAAAGTTTTTATGATAAAAGAGCATTGTATTACTGGGCAAAAGTATACTCAGAACAAATAGAGAGCGGAGAAGATTATTTTGAACTTAGAAAAACAATATCAATAAATATATTGGATTTTGATTATTTAGAAGAAGAAGATTTTCACAATGTATATAAAATATATAATCAAAAGAGCAAAAAAGAGTTTAGTGATTTATTTGAAATGCACTTTATAGAGCTATCAAAATTTAAAAAAGAATATAGTGAAATAAAAACAGCTCTAGATAGATGGAGCGCATTTTTATGTAGAGCGTATGAAATGGAAAAGGGAAAAATACCAAAAGAGATAGAAGTAGATGAAAGTGTAAAAAAAGCAATAGAGAAATTAGATACAATGTATTTAGAAAAGGAAGAAAGAGAAATATATGAAAATGAAAGAAAGGCTATGATGGTTCACAAAGCAGAAATCAAAACTGCTCAGATAAAGGGAAGAGAAGAAGGAATAAAAGAAGTAGCTAAGAATTTATTAGATGTTTTAGATAATGAAACAATAGCAATAAAAACAGGACTTTCTGTAGAAGAAGTTAATAGATTGAGGAGTTAAAAGTAGCCATGGCATTTGCCATGGTTATTTTAATTTTAGATTTTTTATACATAAGGGTTATGAACATCATCAAATTAATATAAAGAACAAAGACTAAATTTTTAAAGGAAATTAGTAGAAGAATTAAATAAAAACTTAGCTAAGGTTTTATTTTGTAAATAGTTAACATGTTATTTTAATTTTTAGATTTAAAATCACATTCTTCTTTAATTTTTAAATATCTTTTTCAATTGATAGATAGAAATAATAACTAAAGCAATTCCTAAAATGTCAAACCATAAAGGCTGAAATTGAGACGTATCAGATATAAGTATATAATTGGGTATTTTTATTTGTAATAAATTAATAACTATAAAATCTATTGAGTTATTAATTGAGTGAGCAAATATACAAGGAATAATTGATTTAGTTTTTAAATAGAGCCAACCGTAGAATAATCCACTAATAGAGGCTGTTATAAATTGATATATATTCATATGAGCTAACCCAAAAACCAAAGCTGAAATAATAAGAGCTTTTTTTGGGGAATAATTTTCAAGATAACCTTTTAAAATAATCCCTCTAAATATAAATTCTTCAAATAATGGACCAAATAAAACTAATGATAAAAAAAATCCTAAGGATGGTAATTGACCGAACTTTATTTCTTTTTCAGCCATAGAATTAAGTGTTTCATTTGAAGGAATATATTGTAATAAATTAAATAATTCACTTAGAATAAAGCTCATTCCAAATAATAACAAAATTATCCATATAGAGATATTATAAGAAAATGTTTTTGTTGAAAATAAATCTTTAAATTCTAAATTATTTTTTTTATTTAGATAATAAATTAATAGAAAAAAAGCAAGAATGTTTATAATTAAATTTAAATAATAATGTTGAGGCTTAAAACTAACAGAAATTTTAACTTGAAAAAAAAATAGGAATAAACAAATTAAACTCTTTAAGATAAATGGTATTATAGAATTATAAAAAAGTATAATGATAATTGAATGAAAAATATTAGGATAATATCTTTTGGTTGTTTTCATTAAATATATTTCCTCCTATAAAAAACATAAATGAATATAAGAACTAGATTATATAATCTAGTTCTTATATTGTAATCAAATATTAATATCCATGACCATCGTAATATCCGTGTGAACTTCCGTATTTTTTTGCATTATCATCAATTTCTTTTTTTGTAGGACACTTATGATCTTTAGGGGGAGCATCAGCATGAATTTCAAGACTTCCTAATGGAGTACCCCAACTTAGAGTAGAACCTTTATCATCATTAGTTAAAGTAGGTGAAGGTGAAGGTATTCCGAATGTTACACTGTCTTTATTCCAACGTATTTTTATTTTTCCTCCGTTTGTATTCATCATTTCATTCATTTTTAATTCTTTCATTAATAATTCCTCCTTAGTATTTTAGTAAAAATAATTTCTCCGTCGCGACAAGATTATTAAAACAAATTTAATTCATAAAATCAACATATATGTCATGAATTGTTAATATAGAGTCATGAATTGCAAAAATTACATTTTATGACATTGATTTAATCATTCGTGATATTTATATTGACTTTTGTTTTTATGATATAATATAAAAAAATATAAAATGGAGGGTGAAAATAATGTGCAGATTAAACCCTAAAGTAGATTTTGTATTTAAAAAACT
>NZ_FRAE01000062.1 GCF_900142235.1 Tepidibacter formicigenes DSM 15518
CGGGTCCATCCTATACCGCTAACGCTTTGACTAAAATAAGATGCCTTATCTTAGTATTATCTTGTATTAGCATACCTTTCGGTATGTTATCCATGTGTATAGGGCAGGTTACCCACGCGTTACTCACCCGTCCGCCGCTAGGATCAAAGAGCAAGCTCTTATCTCCTCGCTCGACTTGCATGTGTTAGGCACGCCGCCAGCGTTCATCCTGAGCCAGGATCAAACTCTCAAAATAAACTTCGTTTATATCGCCAACGAAATCAAAGATTTCCGTTGCTCAAAATAAACTTCATCGGCTTCATGTTTTATATCCAGAATCACATGGTGTGATTCATTATGACCTACTGTTTAATTTTCAAAGTTCATATCTAAGTTGTCCTTTTTCCTGAGGACAAATAATAATATATCACCATTCATGTATAAAGTCAATACTTTTTTCAAAAAATTATTTTGCTATTTTATTTATATAGTTTGTTTGAGAACTATATTCTGCTTTACGAGCTCTTTTAGTAATTGTTTTTGCTCTTCTAACAGATTTTTTGGGTTTTAAATCCGATAGGGCATTCATATAGAAAAAAAACATTACTTGAGACACCAAGGCAACAATACATATTAAAGCAATCCAGTTTATCAACATTTCAATTATATCCCTCTCTTTATAAGTTTTATTCAATCACTAAATTATATTATATAAAATCCTATTTGTGGTATATTCTATATTTTAACACACTTTCCTGTTTTTATTTATACACAAATTATTACAATTATCATCATTTTCTGCAAATAAGAAAAAATACCCAGGCTTTATTTTAGCCTGGGTATGACTTTTGTATTAACTAATCTTGTTTTTTATCTCCTATAGGCTTCATAGTAGGGAATAGTATTACATCCCTTATTGAAGACGAATTAGTTAACAGCATCATTACTCTATCTATACCGATTCCTAATCCTCCTGTTGGAGGTAATCCTACTTCTAAAGCATTTAAAAAATCTTCATCAAGCATATGAGCTTCATCATCACCAAGCTCTCTTTGTCTTAATTGGTCCATAAATCTACCTCTTTGGTCTATAGGATCATTAAGTTCAGAGAAAGCATTAGCTATTTCCCATCTGTTTACAAAAGCTTCAAATCTGTTTGTTATTGCTGGATTTTCTGGATTACGTTTTGCAAGAGGTGAAACCTCAACTGGATGGTGTGTTATAAATGTAGGTTGAATTAAATGTTCTTCTGCATATTCTTCAAATAAATCATTTATAACTTGCCCTCTAGTCATTTCAGGTTTTATTTCTATTCCTTTTTGTTTTGCTATTTCTATTGCTTCTTCATCTGTCTTAATCTCATCAAAATCTACGCCAGCATATTTCTTAACAGCCTCTTGCATACTCATTCTATTCCATGGCGGAGTTAAGTCTATTTCTGTTCCTTGATAATTTATTTTAGTAGTACCAAGAGCCTTTTGTGCTGCATAAGCTACTATTTCTTCTGTTATTCTCATCATATCTTCATAATCAGCATAAGCTTGATATAATTCTATAGCAGTATATTCTGGGTTATGCTTTATAGACATACCTTCATTTCTAAACATTCTTCCCATTTCATATACTTTTTCAAATCCACCAACTATTAGTCTTTTTAAATATAATTCATTAGCTATTCTTAAGTACATATCTATATCTAAAGTATTATGATGAGTTATAAACGGTCTTGCAGATGCTCCTCCTGCTATTGTATTAAGTATCGGAGTATCTACTTCTAAAAATCCTCTATCATCTAAATACTCTTTGATCGCTTTTATAGCTTTATTTCTAGTTAAAAAGGCTTCTTTTACCTCTGGATTTACTATTAAATCTACATATCTTTGTCTATATCTCAAATCAAGGTCTTTAAGGCCATGGAATTTTTCTGGAAGTATTTGAAGAGACTTACTTAAAAGAGTTACTTCGTTAGCTTTTACAGATATTTCCCCTCTTTTAGTTTGAAAAACTTCTCCCTTTATTCCAACAATATCTCCTATGTCATATGTAACAAATAAATCGTAATCTTCTTCTCCTATTCTATCCTTTCTAACATAAGACTGTATTCTTCCTTCTTGATCTTGTACATCAATAAATCCTGCTTTACCTTGTATTCTTTTGCTCATTATACGTCCAGCAATTGAAACTTCTTTTCCTTCTAATTCTTCAAATTTATCTTTTATATCTTTACTATGATGTGTTAAATCATATTTTTCTATTTTAAATGGATCTTTTCCCATTTCTTGAAGTTTTGCTAATTTTTCTCTTCTTACTTTTAACATTTCATTGAGACTTAGTTCTTCAGTATTCATTTTATTTACCTCCAAAATTATCTTCTTATTTCAAGAATTTTAAATTTAGCTATTCCATCTGGAACCTGAACTTCTACTGTTTCTCCTACTTTTCTTCCTAAAAGAGCTTTTCCTACAGGTGATTCATTTGAGATTTTAAATTCATAAGGGTCTGCCTCTGCTGAACCTACTATTGTATATTCTACTTCTTCATCAAAATCCAAATCATTTACTTTAACAATGGATCCTATAGTTACAACACTTAAATCTACTTGACTTTCATCAATAATAACTGCTTTTCTAAGCATATTCTCAAGCTTTAGTATTCTTTCTTCAAGTTGTGCTTGCTCATTTTTTGCTTCATCATACTCTGAGTTTTCAGATATATCTCCAAAAGATATAGCTACTTTTATTCTCTCAGCTACTTCTTTTCTTCTAACAGTTTTCAAAAACTCTAACTCATCTTCTATCTTTTTATAACCTTCTTCCGTTAGTAAAACCTCTTTATTTTGGTCCATAGCCCCTACATCTCCTTTTTATTAAATTTATATCTTTAATATAATTTAAATTTATATCAAACATTATTTTACCAGTTGCGCAATATTATAAATTACTATTTTTTCTATGTCAAGGATTGTTCTAGATAAGATTTCAATTTGTTAACAACTTCTTCATAGCTTTCAAGTCTATTTATTTCATCTCTTACTTTTGCAGATCCTTTAAGTCCTTTTAAATACCAACCTAAATGTTTCCTCATCTCTCTTATAGCTACATATTCTCCCTTTTCTTCAACTGCCATATTTAGATGTCTTATTGCTGTATTTATTTTTTCTTCTAATGTAGGTAAAGGTAAAATTTTACCTGTTTTAATATAATGAGCAACCCTTTTAAATATCCAAGGATTTCCTTGAGCTCCTCTTCCAATCATAACAGCATCACAATTTGTATGATTTATCATTCTTACTGCATCCTCTACTTCAAATATATCTCCATTTCCTATAACAGGTATAGATACAGCTTTTTTAACCTTTGCTATTATATCCCAATCAGCTGTTCCAGAATAATACTGCTCTCTAGTTCTTCCATGAACTGCAATACAGCTTATTCCTGCATCTTCTGCAATTTTTGCTATTTCTACAGCATTTACATTATTTTCATCCCAACCTTTTCTAATTTTTAATGTTACAGGCTTTACTGAGTTTTTTACCACTTCTTTTAATATATTATGGGCAAGCTTTGGGTTTTTCATAAGCGCTGATCCATCCCCATTTTTTACTATCTTTGGAGCAGGACACCCCATATTTATATCTAATATTTCATTAGGATATTCATTTAAAATATATGCAGCTTTTCCCATAAATTGAACTTCAGATCCAAATATTTGCACATTAACAGGATGCTCTTTTTTATCTATTTTTAACATGGATTTAGTATTTTCATCATCATAACAAAGTGCTTTTGCATTTATCATTTCAGTATATAAAAGCCCACAATTCATTTCTTTGCACAATATTCTAAAAGGAAGATCAGTAACCCCCGCCATGGGAGCTAAAAACACTTCATTTTCTATATATACACTTCCTATTTTCACATTATCACCTTCCAACCTGTATTAATGCAAAAGGAATTGGATTTTATTAAAAACCCAATTCCTTTTTATTTATTCCCTATTTCTATCGTATATTATTCTTAGTCCATCTAAAGTTAAAAATTTATCCACATAATCTATACTTTTAGATTCTGATGCTATTAAATTAGCTAATCCTCCTGTTGCTACAACCTTAGTATCTTTGTTTTTAAGTTCACTTTTCATCATATCTACTATATTGTCAACAAGCCCTGCATATCCGTATATTATACCAGATTGCATAGAAGAAACTGTATTTTTACATATTGCCATTCCAGGCTTTGTCAGCTCTACTCTAGGAAGCTTAGATGCTTTTTGAAACAAAGCCTCACTAGAAATCTTAATTCCCGGAGAAATAGTTCCTCCTAAATATTCTCCTTTTTCAGATAACGCACAAAATGTTGTAGCCGTTCCAAAATCAACCAATATAAGAGGAGCCCCATATTTTTCATATCCTGCAACTGCATTTACTATCCTATCTGCTCCTACTTGCTTTGGATTATCATATTTAATATTCATACCTGTTTTTATACCAGGTCCTACTACCAAAGGTTCCCTTTTGCAATATTTTCTAGAAAAATTTTCAAGAGAATGCATTACATTAGGAACTACAGAAGAAATTATAACATCTTTTACATTTTTGATATTTAATTCTTCATATTTAAAAAGATCATTTATTAACATTCCATATTCATCAGATGTTTTATCTTTATCTGTACTAATTCTCCAATGATTTATTAGATTTTTTCCTTCATAAACCCCTAGTACTGTATTTGTATTTCCTACATCAAATACAAGCAACATAGTTTAACCTTCTTTCTTATTTTTTTATCAACTTAAGTCCTCTCATAACTCCTGTAACTATTAAAATAGCAACTATTATTTCCGGTATTCCATTTGTTATTCCAATTCCTAATATTATTTTTCCTACTGAATTTATATCTGCACCTATAGCTTCAACAAATTTAACTCCATATAATAAATAAATCATAGAAAGCACTCCTATTGTATTAGTAAGTGTTCCAATAGCTCCTGTTAAAGCTACAGATATAGTTTCATTTTTAATTATATTTTTAATTCCTGAGTATGCATAATAAGATACTAAACCTATTAATATTCTTGGAACTATAGAAACTAGAGGATTCCAAAACACAAAAGATACTGGAGTTGGACTTGTTATACTCTGAATCAAACTAAATATACCAAATATAAGTCCTATAGCAGCCCCAACCAATGGTCCTTCAAGTATAGCTCCAATAATAACTGGTATATGCATTATGGTAGCCTTAGTTGGCCCAATAGGAATAAACCCAAGTGGTGTCATACCCAGTACTATAGAAATAGCTCCAAGCATTCCTATAACAGTCATTTTTTTTGTAGATAAACTTCTCGTAGCAATCATTTTACGCACCTCCGTTCCAGCTCTTTACGATGCCAGACTTTTTTATTTTTTATTCTCTTGAAAATAGTCAAGCTCCAAATGGATGCTAGCTACAACTATTTAATTTTATCAATATTGTATACAAGTTTCAATATGTATTAAAATTTTTAAATAAATTTATTTAAATCGTAATATATCTTTATAAGAAGGTATATTACATATACCTTGGGCATTTTTTACTCCATTTATTATACTTTTCTCCATTGCTTCAGTAGCTAAAGTTCCTACTATATTTATATCAGCTTCTACTTCTCCTGTGGCTAAAGTAAATATTGTATCTCCATCAAACATTGTATGTATAGGACTAATTGCTCTTGCATATCCATCATGTGCCATTTGAGAAATTTTAGTGCATTCATTTTTATTTAATTTTGCATTTGTAACTATAGCACCTATTGTCGTATTTTGAATGGAAAAATCTCTATAGTCTGATCCTTTTTTCATAGCCTCACATGTATTTATAAATCCTTTTCTATTATCATCAAGTGCTCCAGCAATTATTTTTCCATTCTCATATACATCCCCAAATGGATTCACTGCAACAATGGCACCAACCACAAGTCCATTATCAAGATATATTGAATAACTTCCTATTCCACCTTTCATTGAATAATCAATACCTTTAAACTTTCCAACTGTAGCTCCACACCCTGCTCCATAATTTCCTTGTTCTAACATCTCACTTGAAGCTAGTTCACAAGCTTTATATCCCATGTTAAAATCAGGTCTTATTTTGTAATCTCCAACATGTAAATCGAATAGAACAGCACCTACTACTATAGGAACTTTGGTAACTCCAACATCAAACCCTATATCTCTTTCTTCTAAATATTTCATTACTCCACATGTAGATTCAAGACCAAATGCAGATCCTCCAGATAATACTATAGCATGAGCTTTATCGACTAAATTAATTGGATTTAAAAGATCTGTTTCTCTAGTACCAGGTGCAGAACCTCTTACATCTACTCCACAAGTTCCTCCTTCTTCACATATTATAACAGTGCAGCCAGTTAATCCTTTTTTATCTTCAACTTGTCCTACTTTTATTCCTTTTACATCTAGTATATTATTCTTAAACATAGTCTTTATCCCCTCTTATAGATACTTCTCCTGATATTAATTCTTCTTTTATATTATTATTAATTATTACAAGATTTCCCTCTTCAGTTATATCAACACATTTTGCTTTTCTTTTTTCTTCTCCTTTTAATATATAGATATTTTTACCTATTACAGCTGAATTTTCTCTACATATTTTAATACATTCAGACTTATCTTTATCTTGAATATATTTTAAATACAAATGTTCAAATTCTTCAATTATTGATTTTAATATATCTATTCTTTTTAGATTATGTCCTTCTTTTTTTATAGATGTTGCTAACTCCTTTACATTCTCAGGAAAATCTATTGTTTTTACATTCATTCCCATTCCAACTACAATATAATTTATTCTATCTATCTCAGCACCTAATTCTGTTAATATTCCACTTACTTTTTTATTATTTATTATAATATCGTTTGGCCATTTTATTAAAGAATTAACCCCAAGCTTTTTAAGTCCACTTACAATACTAGCTCCTGCTATTTGGGTTATAAATGGAGCCTCATGAGGATATATATTTGGTTTTAATATTATACTCATCCATATTCCATCGCCTTTAATAGAGTGCCAGTATCTTCCCATTCTTCCTCTTCCCTTTGTTTGCTCTTCTGATATTATAATTGTACCTTCTTTAGCATTTTTAGCTATTTCTTTAGCATAATCATTAGTTGAACCTATAGTATCACAATATATTACTTCTTTACCTAATAAATTTGTATTTAAGTTATATTTAACTATTTCTGTTGTTAATAAATCTGGACATTTCACAATTTTATATCCTTTTTTAGTTACAGATTCTATTTCATATCCCTGTTGTTTTATATTTTTTATATGCTTCCATACTGCACTTCTAGTTATACCTAATCTTTCAGATATTTCTTCTCCTGATACAAATTCTTTATTTTTATCTAAAAGAATATTTAATATTTTTTCCCTCATTACTATCCCTCTTTTCAAATTTAAACTTTTCATAAAAACTATATCAAAATAGCGGAAATGAAAAAAGCCCCTATATTATTTTGTATATTTTAAAATTATATTTTTGAAATAAAAATGAGTTGTGATATTTTTACACAACTCATTTTTTATTATTATCCAAATAAACTAAGAAGTACACCTGCTGCAACAGCTGAGCCTATAACTCCAGAAACATTCGGTCCCATGGCATGCATCAAAAGAAAGTTACTTGGATTTTCTTCTTGTCCTACTTTATTAGCAACCCTAGCCGCCATAGGTACTGCTGAAACTCCAGCTGCTCCTATAAGAGGATTAATTGGTTTTTTAAGGAATTTATTTAATAGTTTAGCAAGAAGTACCCCAGATGCAGTTCCTATACCAAATGCAATTACTCCAAGCGCAAATATTTTTATAGTTTCCCAAACTAAAAAGTTCTCTCCTTTGGCGGTTGCACCTACGCTTAATCCTAAAAATATTGTCACTATATTTATAAGCTCATTAGTAGCTGTCTTTGAAAGTCTATCTGTTACTCCACATTCTCTAAATAAGTTACCAAGCATAAGCATGCCTATTAATGTAGCTGCTGGAGGTAGTATTAAAGAAACAAGTATTGTAACAAGTATAGGGAATATTATCTTTTCTTTTTTTGAAACCGGTCTAAGTTGTTCCATTTGTATTTCTCTTTCTTCTTTTGTTGTTAAAACTTTCATTATAGGAGGCTGAATTATAGGAACTAATGCCATATAAGAATAAGCCGCAACAGCAATAGGGCCAAGTAACTCTGGCTTTAATTTTGTAGCAAGAAATATTGCGGTTGGTCCATCTGCTCCCCCTATTATTCCAATAGATGAAGCTGCTTGTGCATCAAACCCTAAAATTATAGCCCCTATAAAAGTGAAAAATATTCCAAATTGTGCAGCAGCTCCTAAAAGCAAGCTTTTAGGATTTGCAATAAGTGGTCCAAAATCAGTCATAGCTCCTACCCCCATAAAAATAAGGGGAGGGAATATTCCTAGTTCGTCTCCTTTAAATAAGTAATTAAGAAGTCCACCTGGAAACTTAGTTATAAAATCTACATTAAATATTCCTTGTTGAGCCTTAATTGCCATCTCTTGATTCTCTATAGCATGAAATTTAATTAAAGTTTCTGGTTCTGCCATTAGACCTGCTAAAGGAAGATTTGTAAGAATCATACCAAATGCTATAGGAACTAATAAAAGGGGCTCAAATCCTTTAGATATAGCTAAATATAATAGTATACATGCAATTAATATCATTACTACCTGCTGCCAATAATCTCCCCAGTTTACAATTATATTGTAAATACCCGTACTTTGTACGAAATTAAATATAATATCTCCCATAGGTAATCCCCCTTCTTATTTTAAAACAACAATCACATCTCCTGCATTTACAGATGATCCTTTATTAATATTTATAGATTCTACAATCCCATCAAAAGGAGCCATTATTTCATTTTCCATTTTCATAGCTTCAAGTATTACTAATACCTGACCTTTCTTAACTTTATCTCCCTTATTTATTTTTATATCATTTATAGTTCCAGGCATAGGAGCTTTTATAGAATTTTCTCCTTGTGAAGCTAATTGATTATTATTTACAGAAGGTTTTATTTCTTGATTTAAAGTATTATTAATTTTTTTAGGTTCTATTTTTAAAGAAGGAGATTCTTTCTTGTTTTGTATATTTTCTTTTATTTCCTCAACTTCCACCTCATAATTAATCCCATTAACCTTGACATTAAATTTTTTTATCATATTAAATTCCTCCCAATAAACTCTTACTTACTTAAAAAATTAACTCTATTCATTTGCTCTATTCTACCAGTTTTGCTCCAATCACTTTCCTTGTCCTTTACTCTAACTATATTTCTAACTATTATATTATTTGTAGTAGTTCCCAATGATGATGCTACAGCAGCACTTATTACTGCTATTAATTCTTTATCATCCTGAGTTTTATTTTCTTTTTTTTCTATTACTTTCGTTTCTTCATTTCCTTTTTTCTTTTTACCACTTATTAATCTATTCATTATATTTAACGAAAAAGATATAATAATTAAAACTACAAACACAATAATCATAGATATTACAGTTACTACTAAGCTTCCTATAATTTTTTGTGAATCCGTTAATGTATATATATCATTTTTCATAATCTCAATTAAATTAGATAAATTCATTTTATCACCTTCTTATTTTTACAGTGGAATATTTCCATGCTTTTTAGGAGGTCTGTTTTCTCTTTTAGACCTTAAGACATCAAAAGCGTCACAAAGCCTAATCCTAGTTAGTGATGGTTCTATAACATCGTCTACAAATCCTCTCTCAGCTGCTTTATAAGGAGTTGCAAATTCATCTTTATACTCTTTTATTTTCATTTGTCTTCCCTCTTGAGGATTATCTGCTTCTTTTATTTCTTTTCTAAAAATAATATTAGCTGCTCCTTCAGGTCCCATAACAGCAATTTCAGCACTAGGCCATGCATATACCAAATCTGCTCCCATATCCTTAGAGCACATAGCAAGATATGATCCTCCATAAGCCTTTCTAACTATTATAGTAACTTTTGGAACTGTTGCCTCACTATAAGCATAAAGCATTTTAGCTCCATGTCTTATAATTCCTCCATATTCTTGAGCTATACCTGGTAAAAATCCCGGAACATCTACAAAATTTAAAATAGGAACATTAAAAGCATCACAAATTCTAATAAATCTAGAAGCTTTATCTGCTGCATTTATATCTAAGCAGCCTGCCATATATGTAGGTTGATTTCCAATAATTCCAACAGATTCACCATTTATTCTTGCAAATCCTGTTATTATATTTTGCGCAAAATAAGGCTGTACTTCAAAAAAGTCTTCATTGTCCACTACATATCTTATTATTTTTTTCATATCATAAGGCTTATTAGAGTTTTCTGGAATTATAAAGTTTAGATTATCAATTATTCTATTAGGATCATCTCCAGTTTCTAACACTGGAGTTTTTTCCATATTATTAGAAGGTAAAAAACTTAAAAGCTTTCTAATATCTAAAACACACTGTTCATCATTTGATGATATAAAATGAGCAACTCCAGATGTAGTATTATGAGTCATAGCTCCACCTAATCTTTCTGCGCTAACGTCTTCTCCTGTAACGGTTTTTATAACTTGAGGTCCTGTAATAAACATTTGGCTTGTTTTATCAACCATAAATATAAAATCAGTCAATGCCGGTGAATAAACTGCTCCTCCTGCACAAGGTCCCATTATAGCAGATATTTGAGGTATAACTCCTGAAGCTATAGTATTTTTATAAAAAACTCTTCCATATCCAGATAAAGCGTCTACCCCTTCTTGAATTCTTGCTCCACCTGAATCATTTAGTCCAATAATAGGTGCTCCCATTTTAAGTGCAAGGTCAACTACTTTTTCTATTTTTTTAGCATGCATTTCTCCAAGAGATCCACCTAGAACAGTAAAGTCTTGAGCAAATGCATAAACAAGTCTTCCATCAACCTTTCCATATCCAGTTACAACACCTTCTCCTGGAGCATCTACTTTATCCATTCCAAAATTTGTACATCTATGTTTTACAAAAGCATCAAGTTCAACAAAGCTTGCTTCATCAAATAATATATTAAGCCTTTCCCTTGCAGTTAGCTTTCCTGATTTATGTTGCTTTTGTATTCTTTTTTCTCCTCCACCTAATTCTATCTTCTTTCTTTTTTCACGAAGAACCTCTAACTTTTCTAAAGACATTATTGCACCCCCTAAATATATAAGTTAGTTTTGACAATTAAAATCTTGTGCTTAATTTTAAGCACAAGATTTTAATCTACTTTCTTTCACTTAATTCTAATAATATTCCATGAGTGCTTTTTGGATGACAAAATGCTATTTTAGCTCCACCAGCTCCATATCTTGGCTTTTCATCTATCATCCTATATCCCTTTAATTTTACTTCTTCTATTGCTTCTTCTATATTGTCAACTCTAACAGCAATATGTTGTATTCCATTTCTTCCACCATTTTTTTCAATAAATTTTGCTATAGGGCCATCTTCTGAAGTTGATTCTAATAGCTCTATTTCTGTATCTCCAACTGGTAAAAATGCTACTTTTACCTTTTGATCTTCTACAACCTCAGTACCTTCGCATTTTATTCCTAAAACATCTTCATAGAATTTTAAAGTTTCTCCAAGATTGCTAACTGCTATGCCTATATGATCAACTTTACTAATATTCACTTTAATATCTCCTCTCTAATTAATCTTTTATTATTTTCTTTAATATATTTTCACTTACTGTATATGGATCAAATTCTCTGCTTAATGTTTTCATTATCATATCTTCTATCTCTTTTTCACTTTCTATATTTTGAATTTTATTTTCTATTTTTCTATGTATTATCTCTTTTATTTCAGATTTATTTCTTTGTAGTATCTTTTCTGTTAGCTTTCCACTTTTCTCTTGATACGCTTTATGTTTTATAATATTTTCTAGAACTTCATCTATTCCTTTACCTTCACTTGAAATCGCCATGGAAACTAAAGGTCTAAACTCCCAATCCTTTTTAAAGTCAAGCATCATCTCTATCTCAATTAAAGTTCTTTTAGCTCCATCTTTATCACTTTTATTTATAATAAATACATCTCCAATTTCCATTACGCCAGCTTTTATAGCCTGTATATCATCTCCAAGTCCAGGAACCATGACCATAACCGTAGTATCAGCAGTTTTTACTATATCTACTTCAGATTGACCTACACCTACAGTTTCAACAAATATATAATCACAACCATAAGCATCCATAACTTTTATAGCTCCATAAGTAGCCTTCGAAAGTCCTCCAAGATATCCTCTAGTACCCATAGATCGTATAAATACATCTGGATCTAAATTCAAATCACTCATTCTTATCCTATCTCCAAGTATAGCTCCTTTAGTAAAAGGGCTAGTTGGATCTATAGCTATGATTCCAATTTTTTTATTTTTTTCTCTAAGTTTTTTTGCTAATTTATCTGTTAAGGTTGATTTTCCTGCTCCAGGAGGTCCTGTTATTCCTATTACATAGGCTCCTTTTGTATTTTTATGTACCTCTTTTAGTAAATCTAAATAGCCTGTACTTTCATTTTCTATAATTGAAATAAGTCTTGCACACGCTCTTTTATTTCCTTCTACTAATTTCTTAATAAGATTCATATTTTCACAGCCTTACTAAGCAATTTCTCTTTTTATGTTTTCTTTTATGAAATCAATTGTTACATTAGTAGGAGTTCCAGGAGTAAATATTTCTGCTACTCCTTTTTCTTTCAAATATGGTATATCTTCATCAGGAATAACCCCTCCACCTATTACAAGAATCTCATCATATACCTCTTCCTCCTTTAAAAGCTGAACTACTTTAGGAAGAAGGTGATTATGAGCTCCAGATAATATGCTCATAGCAACAACATCAACATCTTCTTGAATTGCTGTTTGAACTATTTGTTCTGGAGTTTGTCTAAGTCCTGTATATATAACCTCCATACCTGCATCTCTAAGAGCTCTTGCAATAACTTTTGCTCCTCTATCATGTCCATCAAGTCCAGGCTTTGCAACTAATACTCTTATAGGTCTCATGTAAATTCCTCCCTTTTATATTAAAGAATTACGCTTTGTTTATATTCACCAAACTCTTTTCTCATAACACCACATATCTCTCCTAAAGTTGCATATGCTTTAACTGAATCTAAAATATAAGGCATTAAATTTTCATCTTCTTGACAAGCCTTTCTAAGTAATTCTAGCTTTTCTTTGACAAGATTATTGTCTCTTCTTTCTTTTAATTCTTTTAATTTTTCTTTTTTCTTTTCCCCTACAGAAGGATCAACCCTTAAAAGATCTTTTGGAGCATTCTCTTCTATCTTAAACTTATTCATACCAACTATTATTCTATCTCCACTCTCTACTTCTTTTTGATATCTATATGAACTTTCCATTATTTCCTGTTGCATATATCCTTTATCTATAGCTGATGGAGAACCTCCTAACTCATCTATTTTATCTATTATTTTCATAGCCTCTTCTTCTATTTTATTAGTCAAACTTTCAACATAATAAGAACCAGCAAGAGGGTCTATAGTGTCTGCTACGCCACTTTCATAAGCTACTATTTGTTGAGTTCTAAGTGCTGTTCTAACTGAATCTTCTGTTGGAAGAGCTAATGCTTCGTCTTTAGAGTTAGTGTGAAGAGATTGAGTCCCACCTAAAACTGCTGCAAGAGTTTGTATTGCAACACGAACAATATTGTTTTCAGGCTGTTGAGCTGTCAAAGTAGAACCACCTGTTTGAGTATGAAATTTAAGCATTAATGATTTTGGATTTTTAGCCTTAAATCTATCCTTCATTATCTTAGCCCAAAGTCTTCTTGCAGCTCTAAACTTTCCTATTTCCTCAAATAAATCATTATGAGCATTAAAGAAAAATGATAGCCTTGGTGCAAAATCATCAACATTAAGTCCAGCATCTATAGCTGCATTTACATAAGCAATTCCATTAGCTAAAGTAAAAGCTACTTCTTGAACGGCAGTAGATCCTGCCTCTCTTATGTGGTAACCTGATATACTAATTGTATTCCACTTTGGAACATTTTTAGAACAATATTCAAATATATTAGTTATTAATCTCATTGAAGGCTTTGTAGGAAATATATATGTACCTCTTGCAACATACTCTTTAAGTATATCATTTTGAATGGTTCCTCTAAGTTTATCTATAGAGACTCCTTGTTTTTGTGCAACTGCTATATACATTGCTAAAAGTACAGCTGCCGGAGCATTTATAGTCATAGATGTAGAAACTTTATCTAAAGGTATTCCCTCAAATAATATTTCCATATCTTCAAGAGAATCTATTGCAACTCCAACCTTTCCAACTTCTCCTTCTGATATAGGATCATCTGAATCGTAACCCATTTGAGTAGGTAAATCAAAAGCAACAGACAACCCCATTGACCCTTGTTCAATTAAGTACTTATATCTTTTATTTGATTCTTCTGCAGTTGCAAAGCCCGCATACATTCTCATAGTCCAAAGTTTTCCTCTATACATTGTAGGTTGTACTCCTCTAGTAAAAGGATACTGACCAGGAAAACCTATATTTTCTTCATAATTTAATTCTCTTATATCTAAAGGTGTATAAAGCCTTTTTATTTCTTCATTAGATCCAGATAAAAACTTTTCTTTTCTTTCAGAAAATCTAGATAATACTTTTTCTAATTTTTCTTTTTCCCATTGTTTTAATTTATCTTGTAGCTTTTCATTGTCATTGTAACTCATTAATCACTCCCCCTTATATTAAATTATGAAATTTTTTGAATTTAAAATTTCATAATTGTTTTATATGAAGTTTTAATTGCATACATATGATAATTTCTACATTTTTAAACCGAATCCTTTTTATTTTGTTATAATATTTGAACTTTTTAAATAATTTAGATGTATCTATGATGTCCAACCAATAAAAACCATTATAATATTATTAAATAATATAAATTAATATGATAAAAAAATTCGCTTCATGCTATCGCATGGCTCATGTCGCCAACGAGTCCTAACGGACTCCGTTGCTCAAAATAGTTGATACTTTTATTCAGTTACCAAAGTTATCAACAGTTTAAAAAATTTATAGTTTCCTATAGAATAAAAA
>NZ_FRAE01000149.1 GCF_900142235.1 Tepidibacter formicigenes DSM 15518
ATACTTTTTTACAATCCATGGCGTTATATTAACAATTCATGACATATATGTTGATTTTATGAATTAAATTTGTTTTAATAATCTTGTCGCGACGGTCACAGTATTGATTAAAATAACAACTACTATAAGGAGGATATCTACTTGGTAATGCTATAGCAAATTATGACCCTGATGAAGCTTCTGAGAATTTAAAAGATTTAAAAGATATGCCTTGGGCTTAATATTATAAACCCTAATTCTGCAGTATTAATCTTTTAAATTAAGCAAATGGAGTATCACCAATATTTTCATAATTTAAATCCAACCTATTGGTGATACTCCAAAAAAAGCAAATCAAACATTATAATACTATCAATTATCTTTTTATTTAATTACTAAAGGTTAGTTAAAGGAGGATTAGCTTCTATTTATGAATATTAAACAATTATGCATATTTGTATTAATTTATTTATCTATTTATTTATCGATATGTTATATTGATAAAAAATTTCACTTAAAAAACATAATAAAAAAAATATTAAATAATAATTTAGTTATCTATACTTTAGTAATAATTTTAATAAATATCTTATTATTTATTCTTCTAGGTTTTTTGGGATTATATAATGAAACTAACTATATAAGAGTTGCAATAACTACTGGGTCTACTGTTCCATTTTTTATAAATGAGTATTCCTATAAAACAAAATCAAAAAACTAATTTAAATATATACTATTTATTATTTAAACAATAAATAAAACCTTAGCTAAGTTTTTATTTTGTTTTTGACTAATTTCCTTTAAGAATTTAGTTTTTTTCTTTATATTAATTTGATGATGTTCGTAACCCTTATGTATAAAAAATCTAAAATTAAAATAGCCATGGCATCTGCCATGGCTTTTCTTACCTTCTCAACCTATTAACTTCCTCTATTGAAAGTCCTGTTTTTATTGCTATTGTTTCATTATCTAAAACATCTAATAAATTTTTAGCTATATTTATTTTTTCTTCTTTTATTCCTTCCTTTCTACCTTTAATTTCAGCAGTTTTCACTTCTGCTTTTCTTATCATCATAGCCTTTCTTTCATTTTCATATATTTCTCTTTCTTCCTTTTCTA
>NZ_FRAE01000130.1 GCF_900142235.1 Tepidibacter formicigenes DSM 15518
TGTTGAAGTTATATCCAAAAAATATATCTATCAATTTATGAAATTGTAAGAAATAGAGAGTATTTAAGAGAAAATAAAAGTATATAGAGGGAGGAAATCATTTGAGCAAACTCAACCCTCAAAAGTTATATGTAGAAGAACTATTTTTAGACATAGGTAAAATATATATGATGAGTTAAATATTTCCTATATAATAATGCTATAGTTAATAAGTTCATATAGAAGGGAAATTGTGAATTGAAAAAGATTATAAAACAATGGATTTTAAAAAAATATATACTTTTCTAAAAAATATAGTTGAAATTAATTCTAATACTTATTTTGTTACAGGTAATTTAGTATATATTTAAGTATTAAGCCCTATATTAATTTTACTGTTTAATAACAGATAAAATTAATATAGGGCTTTCTATATTTTTATAATCTAATATTAAAATTCTGCATTTTTAGGAGTTCTTGGGAAAGGAATTACGTCTCTAATATTACTTATTCCCGTTAAATACATAATAGCTCTTTCAAATCCAAGTCCATATCCTGCATGTTTTGTTCCACCATATTTTCTAAGTTCTAAATACCACCAATAATCTTCTTTATTAAGTTCCATCTCTTCCATTCTTTTTTCTAAAACATCAAGTCTTTCTTCTCTTTGACTTCCTCCAATTATTTCTCCTACACCAGGAACAAGTAAATCAGCTGCTGCAACAGTTTTATTATCATCATTAAGTCTCATATAGAAAGATTTAATATCTTTTGGATAGTCAGTAACAAATACAGGCTTTTTAAATACTTCATCTGTTAAATATCTTTCATGCTCTGTTTGAAGATCACAACCCCACTCTACTGGATACTCAAATTCTTTTCCTGATTTTTTTAGAATTTCTATTGCTTCTGTATAAGTTATTCTACCAAATTCTGAATTTACAACATTATTTAATCTATCAAGTAGATTTTTGTCAATAAATTTATTGAAAAACTCCATTTCTTCTGGAACATTTTCCATTACATATGTTATTAGATATTTCATCATATCTTCTGCAAGGTTCATATAATCATTAAGGTCTGCAAATGCAATTTCAGGCTCAATCATCCAAAACTCAGATGCATGTCTAGCTGTATTAGAATTTTCTGCTCTAAATGTAGGTCCAAATGTATATATGTTTCTAAAAGCTAGAGCATATGCTTCTCCTTCTAATTGCCCACTTACTGTTAAATTAGTTTCTTTTCCAAAGAAATCTTTAGAGAAATCAATACTTCCATCTTCTTTCATCGGTGCATTTTTCATATCTAAAGTAGAAACTCTAAACATTTCTCCAGCACCTTCACAGTCACTACCTGTTATAATTGGTGTATGTGTATATACAAATCCTCTTTCTTGGAAAAATTTATGTATTGCATAAGCAGCTATAGAACGAACTCTAAATACTGCTGAAAAAGTATTACTACGAGGTCTTAAATGTGCAATAGTTCTTAAAAACTCAAGAGTATGTCTTTTTTTCTGAAGAGGATAATCACTTGATGAATATCCCTCAATAATTATTTTTGAAGCTTTAATTTCAAAAGGTTGCTTAGCTTCAGGTGTTAATACTAATTTCCCTTCAACAACAATAGATGAGCTAATAGGTAATTTTGATATTTCTTTAAAATTATCTAAGTCTTCTTCAAATACAACTTGAATATTTTTAAAGAAACTTCCATCATTTACCTCTATGAATCCGAATACTTTTGATGATCTTAATGTTCTAATCCATCCTGATATTTTCACTGTTTGATTAGCATATTTTTCACTTTCCCTATAAATTTCTTTTACTAATACACTTTTCATAAACTTTTTTACCTCCTTTAATAAAATCATATATTTTTACATAGTATTTTTTTATATAGAACAAAATATCACTTCGTGATACTCTCAGATGAGTAGCAGAGCTACTCATCTGTATTTTTTGAAACTAATTCACCATTACATTTTGGACAT
>NZ_FRAE01000063.1 GCF_900142235.1 Tepidibacter formicigenes DSM 15518
TCTATTTCTCAACTAAAAAACTTTATTCAAATCAAATCATCTAAAGTTAGAAATACTGTTTCTTTAAAAGCTGATGTTTTACTGGCTTGTATTTCTCAGTTAGTTGCGTTTGTTTTAATGTTTAAGACTAACAATATCCACAATCCTCTTGCTATTAAATCTTTAATTGCTTAAGTTTTTTTAAACTCTATATCCTTTTTAAAAAGGTTTTACTGAACCTTTATTTAACTGCGTCTTTTTTTGAATATTACTGTTAATAACTCTTTCTATTTAGTAATTTCAACTCAATTTTTCTGTGGATAACCTTTCACTCTATTTTGCAACTACCTATTTTATATCTTAATTTAATTATATAACAATTATTAACTAATTTATAATAATATTAAAGATTTATTTTTATAAAATAGGACTTTTTTCATTAGATTATTTAATAATAATTTGCTAAAATATAGGTCTAATATAGTAATATTATAAATAGAATTTATTGGGTATAATTACCTAATGAGTTATAAAACAATATTTTGTCATATAATATGCAAATAGTGTTTAGAAAGGAAGATATTGAGTGGCATACAACGTATTAGACCTAGTAGATAAAGCATTAGAGTTAGCAAAAAAAAGAAAAGAAATATATATACACATTAAAAATACTAATCCTAAAAACAGAGCAATGAAAGTTATTGCAAATACTTTGATAAAAGGAATAGATAAAAATATTAACTGCTATAATAACTTAAAAATTCAAATAAAGGAAAATGAACATGAACTAGAAGAAATTAATCTTGTAGTTTATGATAAAATATTATTTTTAATAAATCAGTTTAAAAGAAGGTTAGTAAATCCAAATATCACAGATGTTAAAGGGCTTTTAGAGTTTTCCTTAGACTTAGAAAATCAGATTTATGCACTTTTTATAGACATTCAAGGAAGGTTAGTACAAAAGAAGGAAGATACTAAAACTAATGCATATAAGATATTATCTGATATTATAGTAGAAAAGGGTGAATATATAAAAGGTTTAGAAAAATTTGCTAAAATTAACTAAGCTAGATATAGTTCTAGCTTTTGTTTTATAGAATTTTAGATTATTAAATTGTAAACAAGTGATATAATAACAATGTATTAATTTTTTACTAGAGGTGATTTTATGGAAGAACGTAAAGAAAAGGTCTTATTAGTAGGACTTAATATAACTAATATATTTAGAAAAAGTGATAATATAGAAATTAATGATTCAATGAATGAGTTAGAGGAACTAGCTAAAGCTGCAGGTGCTGATGTTGTAGATAAAATAATCCAAAATAGACAATCAAGAGATGTAGCTTTTTATGTAGGAAAAGGAAAAGCTGAAGAAATAAAGGTTTATTGTGAATCTTTAGATATAGATATAGTAATATTCAATGATGAACTTTCAGGTGCACAAATAAGAAATTTAGAAGAGGTAATAGGAATAAGAGTAATAGATAGAACTGCCTTAATACTTGATATATTTGCTCAAAGAGCTTTATCAAAAGAAGGTAAGCTTCAGGTAGAGCTTGCACAGCAAAAATATAGACTTCCAAGACTTTATGGACTTGGAAAAGAAATGTCAAGAACAGGTGCTGGAATTGGTACTAGAGGTCCTGGAGAGCAAAAGTTGGAAATTGATAAAAGACATATATTAAATAGAATATCAGATATTAAAAGAGAGTTAAAAGAAGTCAAAAAAAACAGAGAGATACAGAGATCTCAAAGATTAAGGTCTAATATTCCTATAGTTGCTTTGGTTGGATATACTAATGCAGGAAAATCTACACTTACTAATGAGATTATAAAAACTCATAAAGAATATAGTAAAGATAAGAATGTTTTTTCAAAGGATATGTTATTTGCAACACTAGATGTTACTTTAAGAAAAGCTCTTCTTCCTAATAAAAGAGAATTTTTAGTTGTTGATACTGTTGGATTTGTAAGCAAACTTCCTCATGATTTAGTAGAAGCATTTAAGGCAACACTTGAGGAGGTAAAATATGCAGATTTAATACTTCATGTAGTTGATGCTTCAAATAGCAATTATGACCTTCAAATGAATACTACTTTAGATGTATTAAAAGAGCTTAAAGCTTTAGAAACGCCTGTTATAACAGTGTTTAATAAAGCTGATAAATTAGATTATGAAGTAAATGCTAAAAAAGATGAGGACGTTGTATTTATATCTTGTAAAACAGGATATAATATAGGTTTACTTTTAGATAAAATAGAAAAGAAAATTATGGGAAATCTTCACAAGGTAGCTATCTTAATTCCTTATGATAGAGGAGATATATTTAATACTATTAAAAATAAAACTAATGTAGAAAATTTTGAGTATAAAGAAGATGGAATATATGCTCAGGTTATACTAGATGAATCAGATTATGGGAGATATAAAGATTACATACTAGATTAAAATTAATCTGGAGGGAGTACCTTGTTGCTAAGTTGGGAAAATATAGATAACTTAGAAGATTTTTTTATAACATATTTATTGTATAAAGAAGGTAAAGATATTATTCAAATAAGCAAAATTCGAAATGTATCTATAGACCAAGTGAATAGAGATATAATAAAAGCTAAAGAAAATTTAAAAAAGTATACAAAAAAAGATAAAAAAAATATTGTTCATAAATTATTAGAAATGGATAAAGAGCAAAGGATAAACTATATTAGTTCTTTAGAAAAAGAAAGTTTAACAGACCTAAAAAAGAAGTTATATAAAAGAATTTTACAAGAAAAAAATGCAGAAGATTTGATGATACTACTATGGATAGCTGGAGAGTTTAAAGATGATAGATTTTTAAATATTATTCATTCAATTTCAAATCATCCTCATGGTGGAGTTAGAAGAATGGCTTACTCTGCCATGGGAAAAATAAATTCATCAGAAAGTATAGATTTTTTACATAAAGGATTAATTGACTCGAAGCCGCAAGTAAGGCAATATAGTGCTAAAGCTTTAATGAAGCTAGGAAATGAAACATCTTTAAGAAAATTAAAAAATTTAATAACAAATCCAAGAGAAAAACAATATGTAAAAAGAGCTTTTTTAGAAGCTATAAAGAGTATAGAAAAGAGGATGCTAATAAATAAGTAATTTACTTTTAGTATCCTCTACTAATTGAACTATATCATGGTAAGCAACTTGAGAACCTTTAATAACAATAGGCCTTCCAAATGTAATAAGATTAAGTCTTCTTGAAGAAAATCCACCTATTTTCATCAAAATATTAACAGTTTTCATAGTATCTATTAATAACACATCTTTAATATTTCCACCACCTAAAGTATAGGCTGTTTTTAAAGAGTTTAATACAAGCTCTTTATTAAATTGTCTTCCTAAAGTATATATCTCATTTCCTAATTCATCATTCCCTCTATAAATAATTTTTCCTCGATTTTTTTTTTCTAAGGTGTCAAAATAACCAATACTCATTATTTCATTTTTAGAAGGTATTCTATTTTTAGGAAGCATATTTAAGTGAATTGCAGAAGCTATTGCAGAAGAATGAGTTCCTCCAACGCAATGATATATTATTTTCATAACAATTCTCCTTTATACATATATTAATAGTATAACCAAACACTCATCAAATATAAGAATAAAGAAAGTAGCAAAATATAATAAAGTTTGGAAAAAATTAAGTTGTGCAAAGTATTTTGCATATAAAGTTTAGTTAACTATTGATATAAGGGGGAGTTTAAAATGCTTTTTAGAAATTGTGCTGGAGGAATAGTATTTTATGGAAATAAGGTTTTACTATTAAAAAATGAAAAGAATGAATGGATACTACCAAAAGGTGTAATTAAAGAAAAAAGTATTCCTAATGAAATAGCTATAAACAGAGTAAGAGAAGAAGCAGGAGTAAATGCATATATTTTATCTACTGCAGGACAGACTAATTATGAATTTTACTCTATAAGCAGAAAAACTCCAGTATGTAATGAAATAGCTTGGTATGTAATGGAAGCTTATAATGATAATTGTGAAATAAATAAAGACTTAGGATTTATAGATGGAGGCTTTTACAAAATAAAGGATGCTTTAGAAATGATAACTTATAGTCAAGACAAATCAATAGTTAATCTTTCATTTAAAAAATATAAAATTTTAAAAAGAGAAGCGGTAAATATATGAATGAATATTCCTTAAGGTTTTAGTAAAAAATAATTTTGACTAAACTTTAAGGAGGGAAAATAATGAAAGACTTGAGTATGGGTCAATTAAAAGCAATTGCAAATCAATGTAGTCAATATGAGCCAAATGGAGTACAGTTAACTTCTGCTGTTGGAAATAATAATCCTAATTGTGCAAATTGTAATCATTATCAAAATAGTAAGTGTAATTTAGATTTAATTGATGAAATTTTGAATAATCTAGATCAAGGTTAAAATATATCATAAGCAAAGAGCATCTTTCTATTTGAAAGGTGTTCTTTTTTTAGAGCAAGTTTTTACTTATACAATACAAAAGAAGAGATATATTTATAGAAAATATAAAGAATGTATAAAATAAAAATTTAATATAAAAATAAAATTAAAATATTGATTAAATTAATTAAGGACAATATAATGATTTTTAAATAATTGAAAAAAGAAAAGGCATAGAAAGGTAGTAGTAAATAATTTCTTGTTTACAGAGAGTGGATGGTTGGTGAAAATCCATAATAAGAGTTATTGAATCCGACCTGGAGCTGCATAAGAGTAAAAACTTATGTCGGGATTCCCGTTAAAAAACAAAGGCTGTATATACAGTAAAACAAGGTGGTACCACGTGGATATTAAGTCCTCGTCCTTGACAATTGTCAAGGATGAGGACTTTTTAATTCTATAGGAAACTATAAATTTTTTAAACTGTAACTTTGGTAACTGAATAAAAGTATCAACTATTTTGAGCAACGGAGTCCGTTAGGACTCGTTGGCGACATGAGCCATGCGATAGCATGAAGCGAATTTTTTAATTATTAAGGAAAGGAAGATATATATGTATATAAATAAACTTTTAATGACACCAGGACCTACAAATGTACCTAAAAGAGTACTTAATAAAATGAATGAACTTGTATTTCATCATAGAACAAAAGAATTTGGAAGAGTTTTTGAAGAATTTAATGAAAGACTTAAATTTATATTTCAAACAAATAATACTGTTTTAACATTTCCAGCAGCAGGAACTGGAGGACTAGAAGCTACTATTGTAAATATGTTTTCTAAAAAAGATAAAATACTAGCTGTATCAGTTGGTGTATTTGGAGATAGATTTATAGAAATAGGAAAGACGTTTGACCTAGATATAGAAGTGATAAATATACCTTGGGGAAAAGGTGTAGAAATTGAAGAAATAAAAAGTAAGTTAAGAGAAGATCATAAAGCTCTTATTGTTACTCATAACGAAACTTCTACAGGAGCAGTAAATGATATAAAGAAAATAGGAGAATTTATGAAAGATAAAAATCAGCTTTATATAGTTGATGCAGTAAGCTCTTTAGGAGGAATAGAAATACAAATGGACAATTGGAATATAGATGTACTTATAAGTGCTTCTCAGAAGGCATTAATGTCACCTCCTGGACTTACATTTGTTGGAGTAAATGAAAAAGCATGGGGGTTTGCTGAAAGTTCAAATATATCTAAGTATTATTTTGATTTTAAAAAAGCTAAAAAATATATGGAAAAGGAAATAGCTCAAACTCCATATACTCCAGCTGTATCTTTAATACTTGGAACTAATGAATCTTTAAAAATAATAGAGGAAGAAGGTCTTTATAATGTATATAAAAGGCATGAAAAATTAGCTACTAGATTTAGAGATGGAGTTAAAAAGTTAGGACTTGATTTATTTGTAGACAAAAAATATTATTCTAATACTATTACATCAATAAAACTTCAAAATAAAGCAGATAAGTTAAAAGATATAATGGAAGATGAATTTAATATAGTTATAGCAGGAGGTCAGGGAATACTAAAGGATAAAATTATAAGAGTAGGGCATATGGGATGTGTAAGTGAAGAAATGATAAATTTAACTTTAGATAGCATGAAAAAAAGTTTAGAAAAAATTTATTAAAATACAATGTATTTTGTATTCTGAATACTATTTGTGGGGAGATGATTAATTTGAAAAATAAAGTAATTATTACTGAAATGATAGATGATGAAGGTTTAAAATTATTAAAAAATAATTTGAATGTAGATGTGTGTACAAATATATCTAGAGAAGATTTATTAAATAAAATAAGTGAGTATGATGCTATTATAGTTAGAAGTAACACAAAAGTTGATGAAAAATTATTAGAAAAAGGTAAAAATTTAAAAATTATAGGAAGAGCAGGAAATGGAATAGACAATATAGATGTGTCAGCAGCAACTAAAAGAGGAATTATTGTCGCAAATACTCCTCAAAGTAATACTATGTCTGCTTGTGAGCTTACAATAGGACTTTTGCTTTCTCAATCAAGAAATATTCCTCAAGCTAATAATGACACAAAGAAAGGAAATTGGGGAAGAAATTCTTTTAAAGGAGTAGAGCTTTATGGAAAAACATTAGGTATAATAGGTCTTGGAAAAATAGGTTCTTTAGTTGCTACAAGAATGGCTGCTTTTGGAATGAATATAATTGCATATGACCCATACATTACAAATGAAAGATTTGAAAGATTTAAAGCAAAAAGGAAAGATACGTTAAGAGAATTAATTAAAGAGTCAGATTTTATTACAATACACACTCCAAAAACAAAAGAAACAATTGGAATGATAGGAGAAGAAGAAATAAAATATATGAAATATGGAGTAAGAATTGTTAATGCTGCAAGGGGAGGAATAATAAATGAAAAAGCTCTTTTAAAAGGTATAAAAGAAGGTAAGATTGCAAGTGCAGCATTAGATGTACATGAAGTAGAACCCTGCTTTAATAGTGACTTATTTAATCTTGAAAATGTTATTGTTACACCTCATATAGGAGCAGGAACAATAGAAGCACAAGAAAATGTAGGAAAAACAATAGCAGCACAGGTAATAAATGCTTTAAAGGGTGAAATTGTTACAAATGCTGTAAATTTACCTACTATTCATAGAGATGAACTTAAAGTTATAAAACCATACATAGATCTTATGGAAAAGCTAGGCAAAATATATTATCAAATTAATAATGATCCTATTGAATTTGTAGATATAGAATATTTTGGAGATATAGCATCTCAAGACATACAAATGATTACAATAGCCTTTATAAAAGGATTATTAGAGCCTGTAGTAAAAGAAAATGTTAATTATATAAATGCGATAATGTGTGCAAAAAATAGAGGAATTGTAATAAATGAAAGAAAAATAAAAGATAGTTATAAAAATTATGTAGATTCAATATCTATAAAAATAAAAAGTGAAAATAATACATTTAATATGCTTGGAAGTTTATCTGCTAAAAAAGAAGGAAAACTTGTTGAAATACAAGGGTATGAAGTGGATGTAAATCCTAGTGAATATATGTTATTTATACAAAATTTAGATGTTCCAGGGGTAATAGGTGATATAGGAATGGTTCTTGGGAAAAATAAAATAAACGTTGCAACAATGCAGGTAGGAAGAAATATAAAAGGAGAAAAAGCTTTGATGATATTAAACATAGATGAAAATGTATCAAAAGAAGCTGTTAAAGAAATATCACAAGTGAAAAATGTATTATGGGCCAAAGGAATAAGAGTATAGGGGGATTTATATGAAGTATATAGGTTATGCAGCATCAATAGGAGAGAAAAGTATACTTGATTCAATGAATTTTGCAGTAGAAAATGGATTTAACGCAGTTGAAATAAATATGAATATGAAATGTTTTTTTCCAGAAAATTATTCAATAGATTTAATAAAAAAAATAAAAAAATATAAGAAAGAAAACAATATAGAGCTTACAATACATGCACCAGAAGATATATCACTTCTTAATCTACATGAAAAAGTTAGGTATTCAGGAATAGAAAGGCTAAAGGAGATTATAAACTTTGCTAAAGAGATAGATGCAAGCAGAATTACTATTCATATAGGGACAACTCCGTATTTTACTTTAACTCATGGAAAATGCTATTTAGATGATATTTATTATCATGAATATAAAGAAATATTAAAGAAAACATTAATAGAATTGAACAATTATTGTGAAAAAAAGATTAAACTTTGCATTGAAAACTCTGGAAGATTTCCTGAAAAGTTATTTCAAGAAGTTTTAAAAGAAATTTTATTGAAGGAAAACATATTTCTTACATGGGATATAGGACATTCATACAAAAACTTATATAATGAACTAGATTTTTTTGAAACTAATATAAATAAAGTAAAAACTTGTCATATTCATGATGTGAATGAAAAAAGTGATCATCAAGTTATAGGTTTAGGAAAGTTAAGTTTTATAGATTACATAAAAAAAATTGGATTTGAAGACGTAGTTTATATAATAGAGGTAAGGCCTAGAGAAAAAGCAGTTGAATCTTTAAATAATTTAAAAAAATTAATAAAAAAATGAAATTTTATTATTGACTAAATTAAAATAGTAGTATATTATTATAAAATATAACAAGTGAATAATTAAGATAGAGGCGCATTATTTAAGAGTACTGCTTTGGAGGTAAGCACAGTGAAGAAGTAGGAAAGGAAATGATGCCGAAGCATACAGTTGATGCTTTAAGGCTGTATAGCTGGGTCTGTATAGAATATATGCAGAACTGTCACAAATATTTTATTTGTGGGGAGCTATCATTCAAATTAAAGTAGGCAAGTTATGTCATATGTTTTATGACTGTTTTGGGTACCCTATTGCTTATTTAACCTTGAGTGAAAGCACTCAAGGTTTTTTTGTTATGATGGACTCTCCTCCCAAAATTTCGCTTGTAATAATAAAAAAATTTGAGGAGGAGTAAAAATGAGAAAAAAAGGAATGATTTTAACATTATCATTAATGATTATTTTTTTATTAGGGAATATAGGGTTTGCAGAGGAAGTAGATGCTGCTCAGCTTAATGCAGCGAAATTTGGAATTTTTACACTTCTTCCACCAATTGTTGCTATAGTTTTAGCATTTATAACTAAAAATGTTGTACTATCTTTATTTGTAGGTGTATTTTCTGGAACCTTTTTATTAAATTTAAATGGATCTAATATATTAAGTGCTTTATTTAATGGTTTTTTAGCAATTATAGATAAGGTTTTAGATTCCCTTGCAGATAAGTGGGATGCAGGTATTATACTTCAATGCTTAACTATAGGAGGGCTTATTGCTTTAATAACAAAAATGGGAGGAGCTAGAGCTATAGCTGAAAGTCTTGCTAAAAAAGCAAAATCTCCTAGAAGTGCACAAATTTTTACTTGGATTTTAGGAATTATTGTATTCTTTGATGATTATGCAAATGCTCTTATTGTAGGACCTATAATGAGACCTGTAACAGATAAAATGAAAATTTCAAGAGAAAAGTTATCATTCATAATTGATGCTACAGCTGCTCCTATAGCAGGTATTGCTCTTATATCAACATGGATTGGATATGAGATAAGCTTAATTAAAGATGGATATATGTCTATTGGTCAAAATGTAAATGCTTATGGAGTTTTTGTTTCAACTATTCCATACAGATTCTATAATATACTTATACTTATTTTTATAGTATGTACAGCGGTATTTTTAAAAGAGTTTGGACCTATGCTTAAAGCAGAAAGAAGAGCAAGATATGAAGGTAAAGTTGTTTCTCATAGAGGAAGTAGTGATATAACCGAGGAAAATAAGGAACTTGAACCAAAAGAAGGAATAAAGCTTAGTGTATGGAATGCAATAATTCCTATAGGAGTTTTAATTGTAGGGTCATTACTTGGTTTTTATTATAATGGTTACACTTCAATAATGGGTGGAGAAGATACAGCCTTAATAGAAATATTAAAGAATTCTCCAGTTTCATTTGCTGCTATTAGAGAAACTTTTGGAGCATCAGATGCTAGTGTAGTTTTATTTCAAGGAGCATTGTTTGCAAGTATTGTGGCAATAGTAATGGGAGTAAGTCAAAAAATATTTACATTATCAGAAGCTATTGATACTTGGGTTAAAGGAATGAATTCTTTAGTCATAACTGGTGTAATACTTCTTTTAGCATGGTCGCTAAGTGGTGTAATAAAAGAACTCGGAACAGCAAAATTTTTAGTGGCAATATTATCAGATACTATTCCTAAGTTTTTATTACCATCTATTATATTTATACTTGCAGCAATAATATCTTTTGCTACAGGAACTTCTTATGGTACTATGGGAATACTTATGCCTCTTACAATACCACTTGCACATGCAATATCACCTGAAGCTTCATATATTATTATGAGTGCAGGCGCAGTGCTTACAGGAGCAACATTTGGAGATCACTGTTCTCCTATATCTGATACAACAATATTATCTTCTATGGGTGCGGGTTGTGATCATATAGATCATGTTAATACTCAAATTGTTTATGCTTTATCCGTTGGATTGATAGCTATATTATTTGGATATATACCTGCAGGTCTTGGAATGCCAATGTATATAGTACTTCCTATAGCAATTGCGGCTATTATTGGTACGGTTTATTTTGTAGGTACACCAATAGAGGAAAAAGAAACAGAAAGTGGCTCGGTAAAAGATATTATAAATTTATAATAAATACTTATAAAGTCCCTTATTATTTAAATAATATAGGGGCTTTTCTTATTATTGACAATTTATGTTATAATGAATAGGAAATTATATAAAGGGGTGATTAATAAGTCTGATTATATATGTTAGACTGATTTAGCTATGAAGTATATAGACATAAATTCTTTTTGGAAAGTAACAAGTGATACAGCTAAGTTTAATTTATATTCAAAAAGTCACTTAACATCTTTATTTATAATTATAGGAATTATTGTATTAATGTTTTTAATGAGAGAAAGAATACAAAATAATAAAAGAAAAATAAGGATTATAGTAGCTTTAATATTGTTTATTCAGCAGTTTTTCTTGTATTATTGGTATTTAGATAGTGGAACATTTACATTAAAAGAGTCTTTACCTTTATATCTTTGTAGAATAAGTTCAATTTTGTGTATTATAATGCTTATAAAGGAAAGTTATTCAATATTTGAAGTTGTATATTTTTGGGGAATACTTGGTGCTGTTCAAGCGCTTTTAACTCCAGATACAGGAGGATTTGAATTTCCGCATATAATGTTTATTCAATTTTTTGTGGGCCATGGCGCCATATTAATTGCAATATTTTTCATGATGATTTTTTATAAATATGAACCTAAATTAACATCAATTAAAAAAACTGTAAAATGGACATTCATATATGCTTTTTATGTAGGCATATTTAACTATATAGTAGATGGAAATTATTCATATTTAAGAAGCAAACCATTAACAGCTTCACCACTTGATTATTTACCAGAATATCCTTATTATATACCTATTATTATATGTATGTTTATTTCTTCTTTTATATTGGTGTATATTCCTTTTTATATAAAGGATAGAAAATGTAAAATAAAGTCTAAAGCTAAAAGTTACTAAATAAGAGAGGGGATTTTTGTGATTAAAGAATATAAAACTATTCATGAATATGGAGAAGATGAAGTTATTATAGAAAGATCTAGATTTATAGGATATGCAAAGCCTGTAGACAGTGAAGAAGAAGCAGTAGAATTTATAAATGAAATTAAGAGAAAGCATAAAGATGCAACACATAATGTATGGGCATATACTATTGGAATGAACATGGGTATTCAAAGATATAGCGATGATGGAGAACCTTCAGGAACTGCTGGAATACCAACACTTGAAGTTATAAAAAAAGAAGATTTAAGAAATGTAGCAGTTGTTGTAACTAGATATTTTGGAGGAATAAAATTAGGAGCAGGAGGACTTGTTAGAGCTTATACAAAAGGAGCAAAAATAGGTCTTAATGCTGGTAAAATAATAAATAAAATACTTTTTAAAGATATAAGATTTAAAATTGATTATACACTTTTAGGGAAAGTACAAAATGAACTTTTAAATTTAGGATATATAATAAAAGAAATATTATATGAAGATATGGTTACAATAATTGTGTATTCAAAAGTAGATGAATTTGAAATTTTAAAAGAAAAAATAACAGATATAACCAATGGAAAAGTAGAAATTGAAGAAAAAGAAGAATTTTATTTATCAGAATACAATGGAGAAATAATTTTAGATTGAAAAATACCGATAAGGGGTATATAATAATTAAAAGAGGAGGTGTTACATATGGATAAAATAGATGCAGTAAAAAAGAAAATGCTTGAAAAGAAAAAATGGGTTGTTGTAGGAGTTACTGAAGATAAAACAAGATACGGATATAAAATATTCAAAAAACTAAAAGAAACGGGATATACAGTTTATGGAATAAATCCAAAATACAGTGAAATAGATGGCGATAAGATATATTCTTCTATTAAAGAAATTCCAGAAAAAGTAGAGTGTGTAAATATGCTTGTAAATCCAAAGATATCTTTAAAAATATTAGAAGATATAGTTGATGAAGGAATAAAATATGTATGGTTTCAACCTGGAAGCTTTAATGAAGAAACAATAGATAAAGCTGAAGAACTAGGACTTAATATAGTTTTTTATGATTGTTTATATGTAGAATTAGGAAGATAGCTAATGCTCTCTTCCTTTTTTTATTTCATAAACTCCCATAATAAATAGAAAAACTCCAAATATTTTCCTAAGTGTTTGAGAATCTAAATTTGAAGATATCATAGAGCCTACAATAGCTCCTATAATTCCAGATATTATAATAGGCAAAATTATACTATACTCAATATTTTTATTTTTTATATGAAAAATAAGGGCAAAAATAGTCATAGGTATAGAAGATAAGAGATTTACACTTTGTGCTATTTTTTGGTTTATAGATGTTAAAAATAATAAGGAAGGTATTAATATAGTACCTCCTCCTATGCCCATACCCCCTATAATTCCAGCTAAAAGACCTATAAAAATTAGCATTAAAACACCATCCTTAATGAAGCTAATATCATAAAAATTCCAAATAAAAGTCTTAATTTTTTACCAGAAAATTTATTTAAAAGCTTGGCTCCTATTACTCCTCCTATTGTACTTCCTATAGCCACTTTGTAAGTAATATTCAAATCATATATATTATTTTTTATGTATATAAAAGAACTTGTTATAGTAAAGAATATTATTATACTAAGAGTTGTAGCATGAGATTTATGTTCTTCAATTTTTAATATATTATTTAGAGAAGGAACAAGTACAGTCCCTCCTCCTGATCCGAATATTCCGTTTATAAATCCTGTTATAAATCCTATTAATATTGTTTTTAAATTCATAATATATCACCAATATTAGTTTTAACGTAAACTAGAAATTATATTTATGGTATAATTAAATTTATTGATAAATAAATGAAAGGAGCTTTAAAATGTTAACAATAGAACAAAAGATAGAAAAAACTGTTGATTGGTTAAGAGAACAAGTAAAAATATCTAATACTAATGGTTTGATTGTTGGAATTTCAGGAGGAATAGACTCTGCACTTGTTACTTTTTTAATAAAAAAGGCTTTTCCAGAAAATTCAATAGGAGTTATTATGCCAATTAAAAGTAACCCAAAGGATAGAGAAGATGCTTTAAAAGTAGTAAAAGCTTCTAAAATAAATCACTTAGATTTAGATTTAACAGATGTACATTCTTTACTTTTTAATAAAGTTGTTGATAATATGAAAGAAAAAAATCTATATAAAGAAGAAAATAATAGAATAGCAGATGCTAACTTAAGAGCTAGAATTAGAATGAGTACTCTTTATACAGTTGCTAATAATTTAAATTATTTAGTAGTCGGAACAGACAATGCAGCTGAAGTATATACAGGGTACTTTACAAAATATGGAGATGGTGGAGTAGATATACTTCCTATAGCCAATTTATCAAAGAGAGAAGTTTATGAGTGGGCTAAAATTTTAGGGGTTCCAGATGATGTTATAAATAGACCTCCTTCAGCTGGGCTTTGGGAAGGACAAACTGATGAAAATGAAATGGGAACAACTTATGATATGATAGATGATTTAATTGAAGGCAAGGAGATACCTCAAAAGGATAAAGAAATAATAGAAAGACTTCACAAAAAATCTGAACATAAAAGAGTAATGCCTCCTAAACCTCCTATGTTTTAACTCGTTTACTAAAATTATATTTTATGTTAAAATTACAATGTTTAAGTAATTTTATAAATAATATTAAAAATAACAATTGTATTATATAAGGAGTGAGATTTGTGGGTCGTATAGGAAATATAATTAATAGAAAAGGAAAGCAAGATGCTAAAAGAGCTCAAATATTTACTAAATATGCAAGACTTATAACTGTTGCAGCTAGACAAGGTGGGGGAGATCCTGAATACAATGCAGCACTAAAAACAGCTATAGACAAAGCTAAAGCAAATAATATGCCTAATGATAATATAGAAAGAGCTATTAAAAAAGGTACAGGAGGGCTTGATGGAGATAATTATGAAGCTGTTGTATATGAAGGATATGGACCTGGTGGAGTTGCAGTTATTGTAGAAGCTTTAACTGATAATAAAAATAGAACAGCTGGAAATGTAAGATACTATTTTGATAAGAATGGTGGAAATCTAGGAACTTCAGGTTGTGTAGGATTTATGTTTGATAGAAAAGGTCAAATAATGATTGGAAATGAAGGTGTAGATGAAGAAGAATTAATGGATGTAGCACTTGAAGCTGGAGCAGAAGATTTTATAACAGAAGAAGATGGTTTTGAAATAATAACAGCTCCAGAAGATTTTAATGCAGTAAGAGATGCGTTAGCTGAAAAAGGATATGAATTTATATCAGCAGATGTAAAAATGCTTCCTCAAACTACAACTAAACTTGAATCTGAAGAGCAAGTTAAGGCTATGAATAAAATGATAGATATGATGGAAGATGACGATGATATACAAGAAGTGTATCACAACTGGGAAATGGAGTAGAAA
>NZ_FRAE01000125.1 GCF_900142235.1 Tepidibacter formicigenes DSM 15518
CATCTCTTCATCTCTCTTTTTTCAATACTTATACATATATTTTAGCAAGTTTTCCACAGATTTTGAAATTTTATAATTTCCTACTTAATATAAAATAAAGCAGGCTATCAGCCTGCCTTACAACTATCACACCTATTTATTTTTTCACAAGTAGTGAGCAAGTCTCCACATGTGTTTTGATAGAATGATAATAAATTTTCGCAGAGAAATAAGGGAGCATTTTGATTTTACCCCCTATGAATTCAAAATGAACGCTTATAACTTTTGCTCTAACAGAAAACATTTTATGTATTTCTATTGGAAGTATTCTATTTTTTATTCTCAGACTCTATCAGTTCTATCATTCTAATAAAATAATCATATACTTCTGTACTTTTATCAAACATATTTTCTAAGTCTTTTTTCCCACTTTCTAATACATTTTTTTCTAAAAACTTTTCATTAAAGATAATTGCTAAAGTATATTGCATTTGTAAAGCCACATTTAACATTTGTTTTCCTGCATTTTCTGCTTTTAAATAATCAGAATATATTAATAAAAAGTGTTCTGGAAAAACACTAATTAAATAACCATAAAACCACAAATAATCTTCGTCATTTGAATATTTCTCTGTTGCTATTTTAAAGGCATATATTAATAGATTTTCTGCTTGTTCTAAACATTTTTCTAATTTGGGTGATAATATTCCCCATTCAGCCATAACATACCAAGTGTAAAAAGAAATTCTGAAAAGATCATATTTCCCAACTGTTTTTAAATAATCTTCATTAATAGTATTTAAAAATTCTATAAACTCGTCCCAATTTTCCTCTTTTTTTATAATTCTATCTAATTTATCTAAATCCATTGTACATCATAACCTTTCAAGTAATATTCTATTTATTATTTCTTATTTACCTATGCATCGCTAATTTTCCATATACTATCATTTATTTTTTTATGTTACAGATACTGTTTCTCAATTAATCAACAATATAGTTTTTGATTATATTATCTATTTTACAAAATTTTCTGCTGTTTATTAAAATAAATATTAAAATTTCAAAGTCTAGTAGAACCTATAAATTTGCTATCTACTAGACTTATTATAGTATGGTATATTTATTTTTATATAATGTTTACTACAACCATTAACTAATACTCTTTCTCAAAAATAAATTCTCTTGGTTAACAAGTTTTTCTACTAATTTTAATACTTCTTTATTCTCTCCATATATAGCTACTGAAAATTCACCATGTATACTAACAAGAATATTTTTTTTGGGGAAGATTATTTGAACCGATGAAATACCATTTTTTATGATATATGAAATTATTTTATGAATCTCTTGCAACGATTTTGAGCGAATATTTTTATATTCATACTCATAAAACTTCAATCTACTTTTTTCTTCAGGAAACTCTGTTAAATAAATTTCAGCATCATAATAAGTAATCAATTTAATTATTATTCGACAAATCTTTTGACTAAAATCATCTAAATAATTTATTAGAAGATATTCTTCCAATTCAAAATATCCAACATGGCTGATTGTTTCAGGTAAAACATCAATAAAGTGATAAGATTCACTACTTTGTAATGTTTCAATAAACTCTAATATTTTTTTCATTACTTTCCTAACACCTTTCCATTTTCATCTAAAGAAGCAACTCTTCTTCCACGCTTATCTTTTAATTTCCACTTTCTACCTCCATGTTGAGCTGTATCTTTCTCTATTGTCCATCCTCCCTTTTCTTTATATGCAACTTTATCACCCTTTACTTTTTGGTTGAACTTTCCTAAATCAACTTTACCTTTTTTGTTCTTTAAACGCTCAGGAATTTTTTGCTTAACAGCTTTTATTTCCGCTCTAGCTTCAAACCAATCAACAACTTTGTTATATAACCAAGTACCTGCTGCTATTACTGTACCACCTATAATTACTGCTCCAGCAGCAGTAATCACTACTTCTCCAACTCCTGGAATCCACCATGTACCTGCAATAAGAGCTCCTGTAGCACTTTGCACACCTACACTTCTCATTACACTATTATTCTTAATAGTATCGTTTTTTAATTCAGTTATATCTACTTCTACTGCAGTATTAAGAAGTTTGACAAACTGTTCTTGTGTATAATAAACATCATTAATATATACACCATCATCAGTAATAACAATATTACATTTATTAATATTTGTATTTTTAGAACTTGATTCAGTTTCACTTGCAAATGCTGAAATACTTATATTAGATATCATCAGTATCATAAGTATAAAACTAATAATTTTTCTTGTCAATTTTTTCATAATTTAATCACCCCTTAAATTTTTCCTTCTAATAATTCTATCAAATCTATAAACAAGCTTGTTTACAGTAATTATTTTACCCCCCCCTATTCCAAATTTGTCAATTAGCTCGTTGCAGAACTCTACAACTCGCATAAATACTACATTTAAATTTATAGAAATGGCTAAGTTTCCCCCATTTTGGGTATATATACATT
>NZ_FRAE01000065.1 GCF_900142235.1 Tepidibacter formicigenes DSM 15518
GACCAAGACCACCATTCCCAGCAGTTAAAGGTATATGGAATAAGCCAACTCTTCTTAACAATGTTGAAACTTATGCAAATATACCAAAAATAATTTTAAATGGAGCTGAGTGGTTCAGTTCAATCGGAACAGAAAAATCTAAAGGAACAAAAGTATTTGCACTTGGTGGAAAAGTTGAAAATACAGGACTTGTAGAAATACCAATGGGAACAACTTTAAGAGAAATAATATTTGAAATAGGTGGAGGTATACCAAACGGAAAGAAATTTAAAGCTGTTCAAACTGGAGGACCATCTGGTGGATGTTTAACTGAAGATTACTTAGATACACCAATAGATTATGATTCATTAACAGCACTTGGATCAATGATGGGATCAGGTGGAATGATTATAATGGATGAAGATAACTGTATGGTTGATATAGCTAAATTCTTTTTAGAATTTACAGTTGA
The DNA here is from genome assembly GCF_900142235.1 of Tepidibacter formicigenes DSM 15518. GTDB lineage: Bacteria > Bacillota > Clostridia > Peptostreptococcales > Peptostreptococcaceae > Tepidibacter > Tepidibacter formicigenes. The sequence goes on from NZ_FRAE01000065.1 coordinate 452, forward strand.
AGAATCATGTGGTAAATGTCCTCCATGTAGAATAGGAACAAAGAGAATGCTTGAAATACTTGAAAGAATAACAGAAGGTAAAGGTGAGAAAGAAGATATTGATAGACTTGAAAGACTTGCTGAAAATATAAAAACTTCTGCACTTTGTGGACTTGGACAAACTGCACCAAATCCAGTATTATCAACACTTAAACACTTTAGACATGAATATGAAGCTCATGTAAATGAGAAAAAATGTCCATCAGGAGTATGTCAAGCATTACTTGAATACTCAATAGAAGAAGATAAGTGTAAAGGATGTACATTATGTGCAAAAGCATGTCCAGCAAATGCTATAAGTGGAAAAGTTAAAGAAGTTCATGTAATAGATACTGATGCTTGTATAAAATGTGGAGCATGTGTTGCTAAATGTCCATTTGGAGCAATATCTAAAAAATAATCATAAAAGAGAGGTGCTTATAGTGGAAAAAGTTACTTTAACGATAGATAATGTAAAAGTTGAGGTTCCTAGAGAGTATACTATACTCGAAGCAGCTAGAGAAATAGGAATAGATATACCAACACTTTGCTATTTAAAAGATATAAATGAAATTGGAGCTTGTAGAATGTGTTTAGTTGAAATTGAAGGAGCTAGAAATCTTCAAGCTTCATGTGTTCATCCTGTAAGTGAAGGTATGGTAATAAAAACTAATACTAAGAAAGTAAGAGAAGCTAGAAAATCTAATCTTGAGCTTATACTTTCTAATCACAATAGAGATTGTTTAGCTTGTTTTAGAAACGGAAATTGTGAACTTCAAACATTAGCTGAAGATTTAAATGTTAAGAATGTAGAGTTTGAAGGAGAAATGAAAGAAAAAACTATAGATGACTTATCTCATTCTATAGTAAGAGATCCAAACAAATGTATTCTTTGTGGAAGATGTGTTGCAGTATGCTCAAAGGTTCAAGGAATAGGAGTATTATCATTTACTAATAGAGGAATTGATACTGAAGTTGCTCCAGCTTTTGATAAGAGTATGGCTGATGCTCCATGTATATACTGCGGCCAATGTATAAATGTATGTCCAGTTGCAGCATTAAGAGAGAAAACTGACATAGAAAGAGTGTGGGATGCAATAGAAGATTCTAATAAGCATGTATTAGTTCAAACTGCTCCAGCAGTAAGAGCTGCTCTTGGAGAAGAATTTGGTCTTCCTATAGGAACAAGAGTTACTGGAAAAATGGTATCTGCTCTTAAGCGATTAGGATTTGATAAAGTATTTGATACTAACTTTGCGGCTGACCTTACTATAATGGAAGAAGGACATGAACTTTTAGATAGAATACAAAACGGTGGAAAACTCCCAATGATAACTTCATGTTCACCAGGTTGGATAAGATATTGTGAATTCTATTATCCAGAGCTTTTAGAAAACTTATCAAGCTGTAAGTCACCTCATCAAATGATGGGAGCAATACTTAAATCTTATTATGCTGAAATTAATAATATAGATCCTAAAGACATATTTGTAGTATCTATAATGCCTTGTACTTCTAAAAAGACTGAATCTTCTAGAGAAGAAATGCAGGTAAATGGACTTAAAGATGTAGATGCAGTTCTTACAACTAGAGAGCTTGGAAAGATGATTAAAGAAGCTAGAATAGAATTTAATAAATTAGAAGATGGTACTTTTGATGAATTCTTTGGAGATTATTCAGGAGCAGGAGTTATCTTTGGAGCAACTGGTGGTGTTATGGAAGCTGCAATTAGAACTGTAGCTGATGTACTTGCAGGAGAAGATTTAGAAGAAATAGAATACAATAATGTTAGAGGTATAGAAAATATAAAAGAAGCTGAAGTTAAAATAGGAGATAAAACAATAAAAGTAGCTGTAGTTCATGGAACAGGTGCAGCCTCTAAACTTCTAGACTTAGTTAAAGAAGGAAAAGCGGACTATCACTTTATTGAAGTTATGGGATGTTCAGGTGGTTGTGTAACTGGAGGAGGACAACCTCAAGTTCCAGCTAAAGTAAGAGAAGAAATAGATATAAGAGTAGAAAGAGCTAAAGCTTTATATGAAGAAGATAAGCTTATGACTGTTAGAAAATCTCATAAGAATGAATCTATTCAAAAATTATATAGTGAGTTCTTAGGAAAGCCAAATGGTCATAAAGCACATGAATTACTTCATACTCATTACCATAAAAGAGAAGTATATCCAATAGAAGCAGCATGTAGTTGTGAATAATTAAATTAAGAGGTCAAGAATTAATCTTGACCTCTTTTGGCAAAAAAATCAGAAAATACTGACTTTTGTTTTGGCTTTATGGTATGATGAAAATAGGTACAAATTAATTTTGTGTTTATTTTTATCATATTATATTAAAACTTAAAATAAAATATTAATGTAATCTGACCAATGAATTTTATTCATTGAGAGGATATGGTATTTGATCTAATTACAAGGATTTTAATCTGAGTAAAAGGTAAGAAGGTGATATTATGTTTTATACATAGTAAGTTTGCAAACTTTCCTTATCTTTTAAGGAAAGTTTTTTGTTTTTTATAGAAAGGTTTGGTGTATATGAATAAAAGAATTGGCGTAGTTGCAATTTTAGTTGAAGATAAAGATAATGTTGAAAATGTAAATAAATTATTAAGCTTACATAGCAATATTATTGTTGGAAGAATGGGTATGCCTTATAAGGAAAAGAATTTAAGTGTTATTTCAATAATTGTAGATGGGACAACAGATGATATAGGAGCTCTTACAGGAAAATTAGGGAGATTAAAAGGTGTAAGTGTTAAGAGTGCATTAACTCAAAAATAATTTTTAAGGGGAGATAAATATGAGTACTTTCAATATTATAAATGAAGAAAAAATAAATAAAACTCTTGAAGAAGCTAAAAATTTATCAAAAGAGGAAATTTTAAATATAATAGAAAAATCTAAAGACTGTTTTGGTCTTGAAGTAGATGAAGCAGCAGCGCTTCTTCAGGTAGAAGATGATGAAATACTTGAAAAAATGTTTGAATCAGCAAAATATATAAAAGAAAAAATATATGGAAATAGAATAGTTATGTTTGCTCCACTTTATACTAGTAATGAATGTACAAATAATTGCCTTTACTGTGGGTTTAGAGTAACTAATAAAGAACTTCATAGAAGAACTCTATGTCCAAGTGAAGTAGTTGAAGAAGCTAAAGCAATAGAAAAGCAAGGACATAAAAGAATACTTCTTGTTTGTGGAGAAGATCCAAGAGTTACTAATATAGATCATATAGTAGGGTCTGTTGATGCTATATATAAAAATGTAGATATAAGAAGAATAAATGTAAACTGTGCGCCTTTATCTGTAGAGGATTTTAAAAAGCTTAAAAATATTGGAATAGGAACATATCAAATATTTCAAGAAACTTATCATAGAGAAACGTATAAAAAAATGCATGTAAGTGGAGCTAAATCTGACTATGACTATAGATTAACTGCTATAGAAAGAGCTTTTGAAGCAGGCATTGATGATGTAGGAATAGGTGTACTATTAGGGCTTTATGACTATAAATTTGATGTTCTTTCAACTTTAATTCACTCAGATTATCTAGATAAGAAATACAGTGTAGGACCTCATACTATATCTATTCCAAGACTTAGACCAGCTATAGGTTCAGCACTTGAAGAAATTCCATATCCTCTTTCTGATAAAGATTTAAAAAAAGTAGTTACTGTATATAGACTTGCAGTTCCATATACAGGAATAATACTTTCAACAAGAGAAAGTGCAGCTTTAAGAGATGAACTTTTAGAACTTGGAGTATCTCAAATGTCAGCAGGATCTAAAACAAATCCAGGTGGATATGAAGAAGATGATAAATCAGCTGATCAATTTGTAACGAGTGATGAAAGAAGTCTTGATGAAATACTTAAGGTAGTTTGTAAGCAAGGACATCTTCCAAGTTTTTGTACAGCTTGTTATAGAAATAATAGAACTGGAGAAGCTTTCATGGAGCTTGCTAAAGATGCTCATATTCATGAATTCTGCCAACCAAATGCAATATTGACATTTAAAGAAAATTTAGTAAATGTTGCATCGGAGGAGACTAGAAAAATGGGAGAAGAAATGTTAAAGGTTGAGATTGAAAAAATAGATGATGAAAAAATAAAGGAAGAAACTATAAAAAGACTTAAAAGAATAGAAAAAGGAGAAAAGGATCTTTATTTTTAATGATTACTTTAAAGTAATCATTAAAAATAAAGTTTATATAGGAGGAATTTATGGACAAGGATATAAAATATTATCTCATAATGGCAGGATCTACAAACCATATGCTTAGAGGAGATAAAATATTAAAAGATAAAGGCATTGAGACTTCTTTAGTTCCAGCTCCTGCTGAATATGGATCGGTTTGTGCTATTGCTATTAAAGTAAAAAAAGAAGATAAAGATATAAGTGAAAAGTATCTAATTGAAAATGAGATAGTAATAAGAGGTATATATCCAGAAAAACCTGAAAGATTAATAGGCCTTATAGATAGGCTAAAAAATACAGTAATTAGAGATGAGTTTTTAGATGTATTAAGAAAAGTAGAACATGGAAAAGACCTATCATATGAAGATATAGTTCTTCTTCTTAAAACTGATAGGAAAGCAGAAATAAAAGCACTTTTTAAAGCGGCAGATGAGATGAGAAAAAAGATAGTTGGAGATGTTGTAGATATAAGAGGTGCTATTGAATTTTCTAATTACTGTAAAAAAGACTGTAAGTATTGTGGGGTTAGGAAAGGATTAAAAGATCTTCAAAGATATAGAATGAGCGAAGATGAGATAATGGAAGTAGTTCACTCTCTTCACGATATAGGAATAAAAACTGTAATACTTCAGTCTGGAGAAGATGTATGGTGGACTAAAGAAAAAATAGGAAATCTAATAACTAGAATAAAAAAAGAGACAGGAATGAAGATTACTTTAAGCTTAGGAGAAAGGCCAAGAGAAGAATATGAATATTTTAAAAAGCTTGGAGCAAATAATTATTTACTTAAAATAGAAACTACTAATGAAGAAATATTTAATTTTATTCATCCTGATGATGATATTAATGTTAGAAAAGAGTGTTCAAGATATTTAAAAGAACTTGGATATTTAAATGGTTCAGGATGTATAATAGGACTTCCAGGACAAAGAGAAGAGGATATTGCAAAGGATATATTATATTTTAAAGATATGGGAATTAATATGATTGGAATAGGACCATTTATACCAGCAAAAGGAACTCCACTTGAAAAATATCCAACGGGTAGCGTTGATTTAACATTAAAAGCAGTTGCAGTAACTAGACTTGTATGTAAAAGGGTGTTTATTCCAGCAACTACAGCATTAGCATCTATTGATTCAAATCTTCAAGCAGATGCATTAATGGCAGGAGCAAACACTATAATGCTTATAAATACTCCACCTAAATATAGGTATAATTATCAGATATATTCTGATAAAAATATGGTTGATTTAAAATCTGCTTATGATGCTGTAACAGGAGCAAAAAGAGAATTTCCACCTTATTTAAAAATAGACATGGAGGTGTATAATAATGCAACAAACGCCGAGAAGTAACAGACTACATATATCTATATTTGGAAGAAGAAACGCAGGAAAATCAAGCCTTATAAATGCACTAACTAATCAAGATATAGCTCTTGTTTCAAATGTTGCAGGAACAACTACTGACCCTGTTTATAAGGCCATGGAGATACTTCCAATAGGTCCTGTTGTTTTAATAGATACAGCAGGAATAGATGATGAAGGAGCTTTAGGAGAGCTTAGAGTAAAAAAGACACTTCAGGTTTTAAATAAAACAGAGCTTGCAGTTCTTGTTATAAGTGCACTTGAAGGGGTAACACCTTTTGATATAGAAACATTAAATAGGATAAAAGATAAAAAAATACCAGTAGTTGGGGTAATCAATAAATCTGATGAAAAAAATTTAAGTGAAGAAGAAATTAAAAATATAGAGAAAGAGCTTGATATTGAATTTGTTAAAGTAAGCTCTAAAACAAGAGAAGGAATAACTGAGCTTAAAAATTTAATTATAAAACATGCACCAAATACTGATATAGAAAAGAAAATAATAGGAGATTTAATAGAGCCTAATGATTATGTAGTTTTAGTTACTCCAATTGATAAAGCTGCCCCTAAGGGAAGATTGATTCTTCCTCAGCAGCAAACAACAAGAGATATTATAGATCATGGCGCTATTGCAATAATTACAAGAGAAACTGAGCTTGAAGCTACTCTTAAAGGACTTAATAAAAAGCCTAAAATTGTAGTTACAGATTCACAAGCATTTGAAACAGTAGATAGAATAACTCCAAAAGATATACCTATGACTTCATTTTCTATATTATATGCAAGATATAAAGCAGATATTGAAGAACTAGTTCTTGGAGTTAAGGAAATAGAGAACTTAAAAGAAGGAGATCATGTTTTGATTTGTGAAGGATGTACTCATCACAGACAAGAAGGAGACATAGGAAAAGACAAAATACCTAGATGGCTAGAAGGAATCTCAAAAGTAAAATTAAATTATACTTGGACATCAGGTGTTGCTTATCCAGAACCAGAAGAAATGAAAAAGTATAAATTAATAGTTCACTGTGGTGGATGTATGCTAAATGCTAAGGAAATGGAGTTTAGAGTTATGCAGGCTAGAGAAAATAAAACTCCTATAGTAAACTACGGAATATTAATAGGGCATATCACTGGAGTTTTAGAAAGGGCTCTTGATCCATTCCCAATAGCAAAAGCATTATATAAAGGATAATAAATTAGGGTGTCATTTTGGATACCCTAATTTATATTTTTTGACAAAACTAGATAGAAGTATTATAATAATATAGTTAGTTTTAATTAACTAAATACATAAAAAATACATATTATATTTATTGTATACAAGGGCAAGGAGGAGTGGATGAGTTTAGAAAGATACTTTTTAGAAATATCAGAATATTTACTCAAGCTGGATAAACAGTATCTAGAAAAAATGATGGATAAAAATGAGTTTTCTAAATTAAGTATGAATCATATGTGTTATTTAGAAGCTATTTATGAATTAAAGGGTCCAACTTTTAGTGAATTAGCACAGGAGCTAGATGTAAGTAGGCCTTCAGTTACAACTATGATTAGAAAATTATCAAATCAAGATTATGTGAAAAGGGTGAGGTCTAATAAGGATGGAAGAGAGTATCACATTTATTTAACTGAAAAAGGGAAAAAAATTGTTAAATCAGAACAAGATGCATGTAAGTACTTTACAGATAAAATAAAAAAATTTCTTAATGAATCAGAGCTAGAAAATCTTTCGATAATCTTAGGAAAAATTGTTAAAAATATATAAATTAATCAAATTGTAAAGGAGTGGTTGTTATGGGTGATTTTATCAGTTTAGGAATAGCACTAATTTTAGGGGTGCTTTTAGGAAAAGTAATGAATAAACTTAAAATGCCAGCTGTTGGAGGATATATAATAGCTGGGCTTTTAATAGGGGTTTCTGGATTTAATATTGTAAATGAAAGAGTTATAGAGGAGTTATCTTTTATAAATGATATAGCACTAGGGATAATTGCATTTAACATAGGTAGTGAATTTAAGATAGAGGAAATGAAAAAATTAGGTAAAAATATATTTGTAATAGCAACCTGTGAAGCACTTGGAGCATTTACACTAGTTACAAGTATAATAATGCTTCTTGGTCAAAATATACAAACAGCACTTATACTAGGGGCAATATCATCTGCTACAGCACCAGCAGCTACAGTTATGGTGCTTAAGGAGTATAAAGCTAAGGGACCTTTAACTAGCACTTTACTTGGAGTTGTTGCTGTAGATGATGCAATATCTTTGATGATATATGCTGTAGCTTCTTCTGTGGCAAAAGTGTTTATAAAGCATGAAGCATTAACTATGAGCAAGGTTTTAATACATCCAATTATGGAAATAGTGTTATCTGTATTTGTAGGAGCATTAATTGGAATTATTTTATCATATTTATTAAATAAATCTAAAAATGAATCTGAGGTTTTAACTTTTACTATTGCTAGTATTATATTATTAGTAGGAATATCATTACATTTTAATTTATCACCTCTTCTTTGTGCCATGGCAAGTGGTATTATGGTAACGAATGTATCAAGTAAAGGAAATAAAGCATTTAACACATTAGAAAAATGGTCTTCACCTATAACAGCAGCATTTTTTACACTAGCAGGCTCAAGACTTGATATTTCTCTTATTCCACAAATAGGGCTTCTTGGTGTTATGTATTTATTATTTAGAATGATAGGAAAAGTGGGAGGAGCATCAATTGGAGCTGGTATTTCAAAGGCACCTCAGGTAGTTAAAAAATATATAGGACTTGGGCTTTTGTCACAAGTAGGAGTTGCTGTAGGGCTTGCAATTACTGTAAGTAGAGAATTTCCAGGAACAGCATTAGGAAGTATAGTAATAACAATACTTATGGCAACAACAATACTTACAGAGATAATCGGACCTATTGCGACTAAAATTGCTGTAAAGAAATCAAAGGAAAGTCCTTTATTAATAGATTCAGTTAATATAAATCAATTAAATGAAAATAGAATTTAAATATATAATAAAAATAAATGAAATAAATATTTAATCTAAAAAAAGGCGATTTTATAAATCGTCTTTTTTGCATTAATTATAAAGTCATAAATTGGTTAAACTATAAATAGATTATAATCATGCAAATGATTTGGAGGATTAACAGTGAATAAAGAAGTTATATCAGATAAACAGGGAATAGCTACAATAGTTTGGTTTATAATAGGATCATCTTCTGTATTTATAATGGGAATGAAGGCTAAACAAGATTTATGGATAGCTATTATTTTAGCTGTGCTTATGGCTATACCCATGGCTCTTATATATTCTAGACTTCATTATATTTTTCCAGGTAAAGATTTATTTAGCATTATTGAGTTTTGTTTTGGAAAATTTATAGGAAAATTAATAGTATTATTATTTACTTGTTTTTTTCTTTATTGGGCATCTGATGTTTCAGTTAATTATGGCAGCTTTATATTTACTGTAAGCTTTGATGCTACTCCTATGATTGTACCGATGATGATTCTTATAGGTTTATGTGGATGGGGAGCAAAAAATGGAATCGAAGTTTTAGGCAGATATAGTGAATTTTTCTTAAAAATGCCTATGTTTTTTTTAGTTTTAATAATATTATTATTAATGCCTGATATAAATATAAGGAATATTAAACCTATAGCCTATAATGGAATTAAGCCTATTATAAAAGGAGCACTAAATGCATTTTCATTTCCATTTGCTCAAATAATAGCTTTTTCTATTGCTTTTTCTAATTTCAAAAAAATAAAAAAATCTCCTGGTAAAATTTACATTATAGGATTGTTAATAGGAGGCATAATCTTATTTACATCTTCTTTAATTAGTATATTAGTTATTGGAATAAATGAAGGAGAAACCAGATATTATTCTATTTATACTGCTGTTAGTAGAATAAATATTGGAGTTATGATACAAAGTATAGAAGTAATTGTATCTACTATATTTATTTTAGGAGGTTTTATTAAAATAGCCATATTAATAATATGTACTTGTAAAGGAATTGCTAAATTATTTGAGATTACAGATTATAGATTTATTGTAATACCTATTACTTTGCTGACAATCAATTTATCATTTTTTCAATATGAAAGTGTAATGCATTATTATGAATTTCAAACAGACACATGGTTTTATTTTACTTTTGTATTTCAGGTATTTTTTCCTATTATTATATGGATTATATCAGAAATAAAAAAGTCTTCATTAAAAAATTTTGGAAAATAAAAATAGGTGCACTTTATATGCACCTATTTTTTATAACGAATAGGAAATTATATTCCTCTTTAAATTGTGGATAAATATAAATTCCGTTATGAGTTTCAAAAAAGTCTACATTTAAAATCTTTAGAATAAAGACTTTTTTATAATCCGTAGTTTTCAAGATATTCAGAATCAATGACTTCAGAATCACTTGGAATATCTATTTTGATTGAAGAACTATTTATATCTGAAATATCCACATTTCCTTTTAAGTTTAATTCAAATTGTCCATCTTCAGGAGAGTTTAAATCAAAATTCAAATCTATATTTTCATTTGTAACATAGTCATCTTTTATAGTTATATCAACATTAAAGTTGAATTTTAAATTTTCTTTAAGATCAGCAAATTCAGGATCGTTTTCTATATCTTCACCACTTAATCTTGCTGACATATTAACTAAATTGAAAATATCTTCACTACTAAGTGTAAGAGTATAAGTTTTTGTGTTATTACTTATTCCTTTAACTTTAAAGTGGTCATTATTGAATAAGTAAGAAATCACTTCTACAGAAGTTATCATATTATCAAAAGTATTTACATCTAATACAGCATTAGAATTTTCAATTCCCATAATAAATGCATCTATTGGTTTTATGTTTTGATTTTGAATCATGTCTCTTATTTCTTTTAGATTTGGCATGTTTTCGTCTAGAATTTTAAATCTAATCCATTTATCTCCTACTGGAAACTGTTTTAAATCTTCAACTTTACTGAACACATCAGATTTTAAATACATATATTCTTCATTGAATAAAATCTTAATATTTATATTATCTAAGCCTTTAAAACCTAAAGCTTCATTATTTAAAAATTCCTTAAGCATACCTTTAGTACTTAAATCAATATCAAAAAACATACTTTCTTCATTTAATGCAGCATTCATATTAGCATCAATTCCTGCATCAAATGCACCTAAGAATCCTATAGTAGTATAAGCATCTATAGAATCTGGATTTGGAGCTGATTTAAAGTTTAAGCTTAAATCATATTTTATTTTTCCTGTATTCATTTGTTTGTATCCATTATTTAAGAATTCGTAGAATTTAGGTGAGTTAGTTTTTAAAGTATTTTCAAGCAATCCAGTTAAATAGTTGTAATCTATTATAATTACAGCTCTTTCATATGAATCCCACCCAACTTGTGTATCAAATGCTTCGGAAATAAACCTAACTGGAACTAAAGTTCTTCCATTTATAATTCTTGGAGATTCAGTTAGAGTTATATCAACTGTCTCGCCATCTTCTTCAATTTTTGCAACTTTGCTGTCCATTTGAAGAGTAACAGTTTTATCTTCTTTTACAGCAGTTACTGTTCTTGTACTTTCATCATACTTAACAGTAGCTCCTAATTTTTCTATAATAGTTCTTGCTGGAACAAATGTAGTTCCATTTATTATTTGTGGGTTTACATCAAAAGATATGTACTCTCCATTTAGCTGCACTTTTACTTCGTTATTTTCAGCGTAACCTGTAATGGTTAAACTAAATAAAAGAACAAATATTAAAAATACACAAATTCTTTTCTTCATAATAGCCCTCCTTTAAAAATTTTACAAGAAATACAGTATTAGATATATCATAGCAAATAATGTCATAAAAGTAAATTAAACAGTATGATAAAAATTATTTTGTAACTTTTTTGTAACCACTTAAAATTTTTTCTTGTATACAATAAAAGTATAGAGAATGTATATAGGAGGTAGATATTATGAAAAAATTATTAAAAAAGACAAGTATTTTATTATTAACAGGAGTTTTAGTTTTAGGAGCAGTAGGGTGTGCAAATGTAAATGCACAAAATAATGAGTTTAAAATAGGAGAAAAATTTACAGTTTCAAATCTCAAAATAGGAGATAAGGCATATGTTGTCGATTATAAGTTAGAGGATGTAACAGGAGATAATATTAAAGACAATGTTATATTAGTTGGAACTAAAACAGTTAGTGATATATATTGTGATACGTTGACTGTTGTAGTTCAAGATGGAAAAACTAAAGAATATTCAAAAGCAACGTATGAAAATTTTGGTGGATATCAAGATAAAGAAATGTTATTTATAGGAGATTTTACTGGAGATAAAGTAAAAGATGTAGTGGTAAGTGCATCTACTGGAGGAAGTGGTGGAATAGTAGATCATATGATAGCTACTTTTAAAGATAATAAACCATCTGTAATATTTACAGATAAAGAAAATGCAGGTATTGATATAGACGGAAAATATATAGATGGATATAGGGCAGAAATTGAATTTAAAGATTTAAATAAGAAGGTACTATTAGATGTAAGTGCTGGTAAAGATATGTATATAGAACAAGGTATTTACAATAAAGAAGGGAAATTATTAAAAGAAGTAAAACCTTGGATAGATTCATTTTCAAAGTTAGAAGCTATTGATTATGATGGAGATGGAACATTTGAATTACGAGGATATCAAAAAATAGCAGGAGCTTATCATGCAGATACAATTTCTTATGTTGAATCAATTTTAAAATTTGAAAATAATAAGTGGAATACAAAAGATGTTCAATATACAACTTTTTTAGTTAAATAATTTAAACTCTTTGCTGTTTAGCAGAGAGTTTTTGTTTTTGAAAATTAAATATGTTATAATTACAATAAAATATAAAGTAAATTCTGAAAAAAACTTAAGGGGTGAGTTTTATGGGGAGAGAAGTATTTACTGAAGAAAATTATAAAAAATTAGATGAAGTTATACAAATGTATAAAGGGAAACCTGGAGCTTTAATGCCAGTTCTTAATGAAGCACAAAAAATATTTGGATGCGTATCTCTTGATATTCAAAAGGAAATATCTTATGGACTTAATATTCCTCTTGCTGAAATATATGGTGTTGCAACATTCTACTCTCAATTTTCACTTCAACCAAAGGGAGAATATGTTATAGGTGTATGTCTTGGAACAGCATGCTATGTTAAAGGATCTCAAGATATAGTAAATGAAATTTCTAAAAAACTCAATATAGAGGCAGGAAAAACTACAGAAGATGGGAAGTTTACATTAGTTGCTACAAGATGTATAGGAGCTTGTGGACTTGCTCCAGTGTTAACTGTTAATGAAGAAGTTTATGGAAAAATTAAAGCAGATGATATAGATTCTTTAATTGGTAAATATATGTAATCTAAGAAAAGCCACTTAAGGAGGGGAAAAGAATGGATTATAAAAATGAGATTTTGGTTTGTGGGGGTACAGGATGTAGCTCATCTAAATCATTAAAAATACTAGATGAAATGGAAAAACTTCTAGAAGAAAGAGGTATAAGAGAAAAAGTTAAGGTTGTAAAAACTGGGTGCTTTGGACTTTGTGCAGTAGGACCTATAGTTATAGTATATCCACAAGGGGCTTTTTATTCCCATGTAAAAGTTGAGGATGTAGATAGAATAGTTGATGAACATATACTGGGTGGAAATGTAGTTAAAGATTTATTATATAAAGAAGCAATAAATGAAGATGGAAGTATAAAACCTTTTGAAGAGGTGCCTTTTTATAAAAATCAAATGAGAATTGCCCTTGCAAATTGTGGAAAAATAGGTGCAGAAAATATAGATGATTATATAGCGTATGATGGATATAAAGCTTTAGAAAAAGCTTTAAAAAGTATGAGTAGAGAAGAAGTAATAGATACAGTTAAAAGATCAGGTCTTCGTGGTCGTGGAGGAGGAGGATTCCCTACAGGACTTAAGTGGGAATTCACTTATAAAGCAGAAAGTGATCAAAAATATGTTGCATGTAATGCTGACGAAGGAGATCCAGGAGCATTCATGGATAGATCTATTCTTGAAGGGGATCCACATGTAGTAATAGAAGCCATGGCTATAGCAGGATATGCTGTAGGAGCAAATATGGGGTATGTATATGTAAGAGCCGAGTATCCTGTTGCTGTTAATAGGCTTCAAATAGCAATAGACCAAGCTAGAGAAAAAGGATATCTTGGTAAGAATATATTGGGAACTGATTTTGAATTTGATATGGAAATAAGACTTGGAGCTGGAGCATTCGTTTGTGGAGAAGAAACAGCACTTATAAACTCTATAGAAGGAAAAAG